>DATNEK010000234.1:0-6524 GCA_035553055.1 Streptosporangiaceae bacterium
CGAGGACTCGGCGGAACTCCACCGAGATCCGGTCGGCTCTGGTGTGCAGTTCAGCGGCGATATCGAGCGGGAACTCCAGGCCTGACAGCGCGCGCCGCTGCAGATCCAGGTCTTCTTCGAAGATCGTCAGCTCGTATTTCGCGGCGCTGTCGGCCTGTTCGGAGTCGGCGAGGCCGGGGCCGGTCACCGTCTGGTACACCCGGCAGCCGCGTTCGTCTTCCGGCGTCACGACGAAGGTCAGGAACTGCCAGCCTTCCGCGTCGAGGAACTCGAGCAGCAGCGTCGCGGTCAATGGCGCCTGATACCGGTAGGTCATGCGCCGCCGCTGCACGGCCGGCCGAGAGCCGTCGAGAACCGCCGGGTCGGTCAGGTTGGTGAACGTATGCTCACGCACCGCCGTGAACGACAGGCCGTGCCTGGCGACGTCCGCCCGGGGGATCGGCTCGGGGCCCGCGCCGCCGATCGTCGCCGCGTGCACGAACGGCAGGTGTGCCTCGTCGAGGAAGTTGTCGATCAGCATCGCCGCGTTGGCCTCCACGCGGAGCGCAGGAAGCCGGACGGTCGCGATGCCCTCGCCGTCCAGCGGCACGCCAGGCATCAGTTCCGGCAGGGGAGTGCGCGGCGGCAGCGGGGCCAGCCACACCAGGCCATCCCGCTCGGCGACCTGCGCCGGGCGGGACAGCGCGGCGCGCGCCGGGATCTGCGCGGCGTACTCAAGCGCTGGAATCTCCACGCACCGGCCGTCAGGGGCGAACCGCCACCCGTGATACATGCACCGCAGCGTGCCATCGCTCAAGTAGCCGGCCGACAAGCGTGCGCGCCGGTGCGGGCAGGCATCGGCGAACGCCGTCACCTCATCACCGAAGCGGACCAGGACCCAGCCCCTGCCTGCCAGCCTGACCGCAACTGGCTCATCGGCGACTTCGGACGATAGCGCTACCGGGTGCCAGAACTCCGCCAATGCCGGATGCCCGTTGGTGAACTCTCCCGAACTCATGTCCCCATCATCACCGACGCCGCCGGCCAAAGACTCCTGCCGCGGTAAGTCCCGATCGCCGGTGTCTAGGGCCAGGCCGCCGGGGCGACGGCGGCGCCGATCAGGATGATCAGTGCAAGGACCACGGCGGCGATCGCAAGCACGCGGACGATCCGGGTGGCCCGCTTCTTGAAGGGCGGCCGCCGGGGCTGGTAGTAGGGCGCTCCACGGTACGCCGGTGGGAGTTGGGTCATTGTGCGGCTCCGTGTTCCCGCAGGCTACCCTGCGTGCTGCGGGCGGCAAGCGAGCGCGGACCTAGTGGGTCGCGACACCGTTGGCCTGATTGTAAATCGCATTGCCGGAGCAGGTCGACAGATAAGTGACTCAGGGGCCGGGCGCGTCAGTGGTTCCGCCGGATAAGAACGGTTCGACTGGTTACTGTGGCTAAGTGGTGAACGCGGGCGCGAGAGCGCTATTGGTCGTCGACGTCCAGAACGACTTCTGCGAAGGCGGATCGCTGGCAGTGGCCGGAGGCGCGGCCGTCGCGGCAGCGATCACCGATTTCCTGGCCAGCCCGGCTGCCGATCGATACATGCACGTCGTGGCCACCCAGGACCACCACGTCGACCCTGGCTCGCACTTTTCCGTCGAGCCGGACTTCGTCGATAGCTGGCCGGCGCACTGCGTCGCGGAAACACCAGGCGCTCAGTTCCATCCGGCTTTGAACACCAGCCGCTTTGAAGATGTCTTCCGCAAGGGCGAGTACGCGGCGGCCTACAGCGGATTCGAAGGCCGCGGCGGCGGGTTCACCTCGCTCGCGGACTGGCTGGCCTCGCGCGGGGTGGGAGCCGTTGACATCGCCGGGATCGCCACTGACTACTGCGTCAAGATGACGGCGATCGATGCGATCAAGCTCGGACTTGACGTCAGGGTGTTGGTCGACCTCACGGCCGGAGTCGGGGCCGCTACGACCGCGGCCGCCGTCAGGCAGTTGCGGTCGCTCGGAGTCGAGCTCATCGGTCTGTAAGCTGGATGCCAGCGCAGCGAGCAGATCGTGGCTGGATGTGGTGAGCGTGGATCCTCAGCTCAAAAAACTGTCGCTGCTGGAAGCGATCGCCTTGGTCACGGACGTAGCTAGCCGTGCGGACCAGGTAGCGCAGGGCCTGCGCGCGCTGCGTGAGCCGCAAGCGGGCTTGACGATCACCTTGGGGTGAGGCTGGGTATATATCGCCGTCAATGATGACGACGCGCGATCTCGGTCTCATACTGCTCACCGGCGCCACCGTGGTGCTGGCAGCGATCATGGCGGCCAGGGTCGCGCACGGAATCGGCTTGCCGAGCCTGCTGCTCTTTCTTGGCCTCGGCCTCGCGCTTGGCGAGGCGGGGCTGGGCGTGCAGTTCAACAACGCCGGGCTGGCCCAGGAGCTTGGGCTCGGTGCGCTCATCCTGATACTCGCCGAAGGCGGCCTGACGACCAACTGGGGACACGCCAAGGCGGCCGCCCCGGCTGCGCTGAGCCTGGCCACCGTCGGCGTGACCGTGAGCGTCTTCGTCGTCGCCGCGACGAGCCGGTGGCTGCTGCACCTGAGCTTGCGGGAGTCATTGCTGCTCGGAGCCGTGCTGGCGCCGACCGACTCGGCCGCGGTGTTCTCCGTGCTTCGGAAGCTGCCGCTGCCACCTCGGCTCGCCGGCATGCTGGAAGGCGAGTCCGGCCTGAACGACCCTCCTTCCGTGCTCGCGGTGACGCTGCTCAGCGACGTCGGCCGGCACCCGGTCGCCGCGCTGATCGGCGGTGAGGTCGTCTACCAGCTCGCCGTCGGCGCCGCGGTCGGGCTGGTAGTTGGGTGGGTCGGCGCGCAGGCACTACGGCGGGTGGCTCTGCCCGCTTCTGGTTTGTACCCGCTCGCGATCCTGGCGCTGATCACCGCTGGCTACGGCGCGGCGTCGCTGGCCCGTGCCAGCGGTTTTCTCGCCGTCTACGTGGCGGCGCTCGTGCTTGGCAACGCCCGGCTACCGCACGGCCCGGCTATACGCGGCTTCGCGGAAGGCGTCGCCTGGCTGGCTCAGATCGGGTTGTTCGTGATGCTCGGGCTGCTTGCCTCGCCGGCCAGACTGCCGGCGCAGATTCTGCCTGCCCTGGTTGTCGGATCGGTGCTCGCGCTGCTGGCCAGGCCCGCTGCTGTGCTAGCGGCGACGCTACCGCTCCGGCTGCCCTGGCGTGAGCAGTCGTTCTTGTCATGGGCCGGGCTCCGTGGCGCCGTCCCGATCGTGCTCGCCACCATCCCGGTGAGCGCCCGCGTTCCCGGTTCAACCCGGCTATTCGACATCGTGTTCATCGTGGTGGCCGTCAACACCATGCTGCAGGGTCCCACGCTGCCGTGGGCAGCGCGGCGGCTGCGGGTGATCGCGCCGGCGGAGCCGCTCGATGTGGATGTCGAGGCGGCGCCGCTCGAGGCGCTGCACGCCGACCTTCTGCAGGCGCAGATCCCGCCTGGATCCCGGCTGGATGGCGTGGAGATCTTCGAGCTGCGGCTGCCACCCGAAGCCAACCTGGCTCTCATCGTTCGCGACGGGAAGGGATTCGTGCCAGGACCCACGACCGCGCTGCGGTCGGGCGACCGGCTGCTCATCGTCGCCTCCGCGGCTGTGAGGAAACAGACCGAGCGGCGGCTGCGCGCAGTTAGCCGGGCCGGGAAGCTCGCCGGCTGGTTCGGCGAATACGGCCTGTGATACAACGGCAGCGCCTGATCAGCCGGGGAAGGCAGGGCAGGATGAAAATCTCTCGCGTCGGTGCCATACTCGCGACCGCGGTCGCGATGTATACCTGATCAAGTGGACGGCACGCTGACGCCGGCGACCGCCAGGAGCCGGTTCCGCGCCGGGCTTCGAGTGCCGACCGCGGGCTGCGCCACCGGCTTTTGCCAGGCCAACCTCGTCGTCGTGCCGCAAGAAGCGGCTGGCGATTTCGAGCGGTTCGTGCGCCTGAACCCCAAACCGTGCCCGCTGCTTGACATCACCGACCCAGGCAGCCCTGCCACCACGCTGGCACCGGGCGCCGACCTGCGCACCGACCTGCCCGCCTATCGGGTATGGGAGAACGGCAGGTGCGTGGCCGAGCCTGATGACATCACCGGGTACTGGCGCGGCGACCTGGTCGCGTTCCTGCTCGGGTGCAGCTTCACCTTCGAGCGCGCGCTGCTGGCCGCCGAAGTGCCCGTGCGCCACATAGAACAAGGCACGAATGTGCCGATGTTCATCACCAATCGGCAGTGCCAGCCGGCCGGGCGGTTTTCCGGCCCGCTGGTGGTCTCGATGCGGCCGGTGCCCGCTGCCCTGGTGGCTGTCGCTGCCGAGGTCACGGCTCGCTGCCCGGCCGCTCACGGCGCCCCGGTGCAGACTGGCGATCCGGCCGCGCTCGGCATCGCCGACTTGGCCCATCCTGACTTCGGCGATCCGGTCACGCCGCAGGGCAATGACGTCCCCGTCTTCTGGGCCTGCGGCGTGACGCCCCAGGTCGCGCTGACTAATGCGAGGCTGCCGCTGGCCATTACGCACGCACCGGGGCACATGCTCGTCACCGACGTCCCTGACACGGACCTCATGCAGCCGGGCAGACCGGAGTAACGCCAACGGTTTTACCTAGCTGCTGGATACCCGGGAGTGCCGCTCGGGTATCGGGACGTGACACAAGGGTAGTCGCAGCGATACGGCTTGCTCGGGAGCAGTGTGGCAGGCCATGCGGTGAACGGGGGAAACGGCGTGCTGGGAGAGCAGCAGCCCGGTCGGGAAGACGGTCCGCCTCGGCATTCCCGTGCCGCCGCCCGGGTGGGCCTGACAATAGCGGTCGTGCTTGGCACGGCTGTGGCCGCGGGAATCGGCGGGCTGTCCCTGCTGGCGAACATCGGCGGCGGTCAGGGCACGACGCATGGCACCCGGGTGGACGCCGCGCCGGTCATCCGGGTATCAGGACCTCCGCTGCGAGTCGTTTCTGTGCTGCCCGCGGCGACGCCGGCCGGGGTGAGCGGAGACTCAGGCGTGATGATCGCGTTCTCCGCCAAGCTGGCGCCGACCTCGGCGGTGCCGGCATTCCGTCCCGCGATCGCCGGGCACTGGCGAGCTTCCGGCCGCCTGCTGACGTTCACGCCGACCGTTCCCTTCGCCGCGTCGACCAGGTACACGCTGAGGATCCCGGCTGGAAGAGCCGGACTGCGATCGGCCACCGGCGGCGCGATCGCCAAGCCGAAGCTCGTCATGTTCCGCACGGGCACCTACTCCGCGCTCAGGCTGGCGCAGGTGCTCAGCGAGCTCGGCTATCTCCCTGTTTCGTGGCGGCCGGCCGGGAGCGCCAAGGCTGGCGGGGGACCGGGCACCGCTGGCGTGGCGAGCCAGGAGCAGATGGCGTTCAATCCGCCGGCCGGCTCGTTCACCTGGAAAGACGGCTATCCGGCTAGCTTGCGGGCGCGATGGCTGCCCGGCCGGCCGAACGTGATCGTGCGCGGCGCCGTGATGGCATTCAAGGCACAGCACAAGCTGGCCATCAATGGCAGGCTGAACGAGAAGTTCTGGCTCGTGCTATTCGCTGCGGCGGCGAGCGCGCAGCGGAACACTGGTGGTTACAGCTACGCGATAGTGAACAAGGGATCACCGGAAACGCTGACGATATGGCACAACGGTCGTCAGGTACTGCGCAGCCTCACCAATACCGGTATTCCCATCGATCCGACGGCGTCCGGCACGTTCCCGGTCTACCTGAGGTTCCGGTATCAGATCATGTCGGGAACCAACCCGGACGGCAGCCACTATGCCGATCCGGTGACCTTCGTCTCGTACTTCAACGGCCGCGACGCGGTGCACTACTTCCCGCGCGGCTCCTACGGCTCACCCCAGAGTCTCGGCTGTGTGGAGCTGGCGTACAAAGAGGCTCAGCGGGCCTGGCCCTACCTCACCTACGGGAGCCTGATCACGGTGACTGGCTGACCGCTTCACCGACCGGTCGGTGCTACTTAGCGAAGTGGTCATGTCGGCGCCGTGATCCGGTTATTGTGCCCGTTTCTTCACTGATCTACCGACCGATTACCGCCTGCGGTATCTACACTCGCTGGTGGGAAAGGGGTGGTAAAGATCGGGGCACACAGCAGGCGACCTGGCCCAGACGCCGAGGACGCACAAACAGGCGGAGAGACCGAGTCTGGTGGGGTAACTGACGACGGTGGCGAGTCTAGCGGTGGGGTCGTCCCCCCTGGCGAGCATCGTGCATCTGAATCCCGCCCGCCGCTGAGCCCGTCGGGCACGTATCTGCCCGGTGCGGCCAGCGGCGACCTGACCAAGCCGCTGAGTCCGTCAGGGTCGCCGTTCGAGCCAGGTAGCCCGAAGGCGTCGAGCGAGAGCCCCTTGCCTAAGCGCACCGCCTCGCCGAAGCGCACCGACTCGCTCAGTCCGTCGGGGTCGTGGTTCACCCCCAAGACGACGGCGCCAAAGCCATCCGAGCCGCAGTCTCCCGCGCCGGAAGCCGCAGCGCCAAAGCCCCCTGCGCCAGAACCCCCTGCGC
>DATNEK010000235.1:0-8510 GCA_035553055.1 Streptosporangiaceae bacterium
TGGCCTGGGCTCGTTCCTCGTGCGGGTCGCGACCGGTCACCCCGATGTCGCGATGATCAGGCAGGTGCTCAGCACCAAACCGGAACGCACGTTGTACCGGCAGTTCGGCTTTGACCGGCTGGCCACTCCCGAGCGCTGGATGGAGCGAGGCCAGGAGCCGATCCCGCCAATCGAGTAGCGGGTCAGCGTAGCGGGGTCAGCCGATGGCAGCATGGACAGCGCTAGAGGCGATCGACGTTGACCACGATGGCTTCCTGAGTCGAGCGGGCGATGACCACGACCGCATCGGTGTCAGCGGAGGGATTCTCCTCCCTGTGGCATACGTTCGGCGGCACCCAGATGTAGTCGCCTGGCTGGGCTTCCAGCCTGACCAGGTCACCGGTGCCTGGGTCGCGGAACACGAAGACCGGGGCGCCGGCTACGACGTAGATCCCCGTCTCCGAGTCGCCGTGGTGATGATCACCCGAGGTGATACCGGGCGGCAGCACGGTGCGGCCCATCCACAGCGAGCACGCGCCGACTAGATCGCCGGAGATCGCGGCGGCCCTGATCATGCCGGCGGTCTGCGCGGTGGTGCCGGACAGATCCGCTTCCTTGATCAAGGTCAGCCGGCCGCCGGACTTGGCGCCGAGGTCAGCCAAGGTCAGGTGCTTTCCACCGGCTCGAGAGTCAGCGAGACCGAGTTGATGCACCACCGCTGGTCGGTGGGCACGTCGTAACCTTCGCCCTCGAACACGTGGCCGAGATGGGAGTCGCAGTTGGCGCACCGCACCTCGGTCCTAACCCGGCCGAGCGAGCGGTCTTCGAGCAGCACGATGGCGTCACCGGCGGATGGCTGGTAGAAGCTCGGCCAGCCGCAGTGTGACTCGAACTTGGCGTCGGACTTGAATAGCTCGGCACCGCACGCGCGGCAGCGGTACACGCCGCGGGTTTTGGTGTTCGTGTACTCGCCGGTGAATGGCGCCTCTGTGCCTGACTGGCGGAGTACGTGATACTCCTCCGGGTTCAGCCGCTGGCGCCACTCGTCCTCTGACAGCTGCACGTTTTCCATGACGCGAAGACTACCTGGACCGGCGGCGATACCTCGCTAGGCGGCTGGCTTGGTCAGGGACAACTTCGGCAGTTTCGGCAGCGCACCGCCTTCGGTGTCGGCGGGGTTCAGGTACCTGAATGTAATCGCTGCCACGGCGCCGCCGAGTAGGTCGGCGATCAGGTAGATCCAGAAATTGGTCCAGTTGATCAGGCCCATCAGCATCGCGCCGAAGGCGACGGCGGGGTTGAACGCGCCGCCGCTGACGCCGCCGACCGCGAAGGCGCCTGCCGCGACCGTGAAGCCGATCGCCAGGCCGAAGAAGCTGTTGTTTGGCTGGTCTTTGCTGGTCACCACGTTCAGCATGACGTAGACGAGCGCGAACGTGAAGATGAACTCGGCGAGCAGTGCGGCTACGATCTTGTGCGCGCTGCCCAGGTAAGCCGCCTGTACGGCGCGCGGATTGATGACGAACCTGGCTAGCCAGCCCGCGATGAACGCGGCGAAGAGCTGCGACAGCCAGTAGGGCAGTACGTCACCGGTCGGCATCCTGCCGCGCAGCAGCACGCCGAGCGTCACAGCGGGGTTGTAGTGCCCGCCGGAGATGTGGCCGCCCGCGTACACCATCACCATCAGCGCCGCTCCGATCGCGAGCGGCGCGAGGGAAGTACCACTCATGACTGCACAGCCGACGGTGAACACCAGTCCGAAGGTTCCGATGAACTCGGTCACGTACTTGCGCATCGCAGCTCCTCAGCCGATTTCCGGCATTAGCCAATGAAGATCCATTAATCCGCCGAGATGAGCATAGCGACGAAAAGGCCACCTGGCCCAGGCTCAGAAGGTCACCGTGTACTCGACCTCAACAGCCTCAGTCTCCACCAGATCCACCTCTGCCACATGGCCGGCCGCCCGCACGTCGTCGATCACTTCAGAGAGCACCGCGAGCTGCCGGTGCTTCCCTCGGACTATCAGCCGCGCGACCTCAGCTTTCTGTGTCAGCCGCGCCTGCGACTTGGCCTTGCGAATCGCCCCGATGGCCGAGGCAGCGGCGTCGAGCGAAGCGGCCGTGCCGCCCGGCGCGGCCCTGGCGAGTTCCGCGACGGTTGGCCAAGGCGCCCGGTGGATCGACCCCTCGTTCCACCACGACCATGCCTCCTCTGTGACGAACGGCAGCACCGGAGCGAGGAGCCGGAGCAGCGCGGACAGCGCACACCGCAGCGCGATGATCGCCGACCCGGCGGCGGCCGCGTCCTGATCGGCCGCGTAAGCCCTGGCCTTGGTCAGTTCCAGGTAGTCATCACAGAATTGCCAGAAAAATTGCTCGGAGAACTCAAGCGCGGAAGCGTAATCGTAGTTCTCGAGCGCGGTAGTGCACCGGTCGATAACCTCACCAAGCCTGTCCAGCATGGCCCGGTCGAGCGGCTCGGTGACCGCGGCGTCGGGGCCGGCTGGCTGCCCGAAGCCGAGCACGAACCTGCTGGCGTTGAGCAGCTTGATCGCGAGCCGTCTGCCGACTTTGAGCTGTGCTAGGTCGAATGTGGTGTCCACGCCCAGGCGGGCACTGGCCGCCCAGTACCTGATCGCATCCGAGCCGTATTCACGCAGCAGGTCGGCCGGCGTCACGACATTGCCGGTCGACTTCGACATCTTCTTGCGGTCGGGATCGATGATCCAGCCGGAGATCGCCGCGTGCTGCCACGGCAGCACGCCGGACAGCACCTGCGACCGCAGCACCGTATAGAACAGCCAGGTCCTGATGATCTCGTGTGCCTGCGGCCGCAAGTCCATCGGATAGACCCTGGCGAACAGGTCGTCGTCGGTGGTCCAGCCCCCGACGATCTGCGGCGTCAGCGACGAGGTCGCCCAGGTGTCCATGACGTCCTTGTCGGCGGTGAAGCCACCTGGCTGGTCACGCTGGCTCGGCTGGTAGCCAGGCGGTGCCTGCGCGATCGGGTCGACCGGCAGCGCGTCGTCGGCAGGCAGGATCGGACAGGCGTAGTCGGGCACGCCGTCCGCACCCACCTGGTACCACACCGGTATCGGCACGCCGAAGTAGCGCTGCCGGCTCACCAGCCAGTCACCGGTAAGGCCACGCACCCAGTCTTCGTATCGCGCCCGCATGTGCGGCGGATGCCAGGTGAGTTCCCGGCCGCGGTCGAGCAGTCGCTGCCGCAAGTCCGGGTCCGCGCTGCTGTTGCGCACGTACCATTGGCGCGCGGTGATGATCTCGAGCGGCACGTCGCCCTTTTCGTAGAACTTAACCGGGTGGGTGACCGGTTCAGCGTCGCCGCGCATCGCTCCGATGGCGGCCAGCGAGGCGGCGACGCGATTCCGCGCCGACTTGGCTGAGTAACCGGCCAGTTCGGCGTACGCGGCCTGGCCATGCGCAGTCGTGATCCAGTCGGGCACCTCGGCGAGCATCCGCCCGTCAGGTCCGAGCACAGGCCTGGTCGGCAACCCGAGATCGCGCCACCAGGTCACGTCTGTGGTGTCGCCGAAGGTGCAGACCATCGCGATCCCTGTGCCCTTGGCAGGGTCGGCCAGGTGGTGGGCAAGGATCGGCACGCTGAGCCCGAATAGCGGCGTGACCGCCGTCTGGCCGAACAGCGGCTGGTACCGCTCGTCGGCCGGATGCGCGACCAGCGCCACGCAGGCTGGCAGCAGCTCGGGCCGGGTGGTCGCGATCACCAGCTCACCGCCGGGCAGGCCGAACGCCAGCCGCCAGTAGCTCCCCTTGACGTCCCTGTCCTCGATCTCGGCTTGCGCGACCGCTGTCTTGAACGTCACGTCCCACAGCACAGGCGCTAGCGCCTGGTAGGCGTCGCCGTCGGCGATCGCGCGCAGGAACACGCGCTGGCCAAGCTCGGTCGGACGGTCGTTGATCGTCCGGTAGCTGGTTGACCAGTCAACCGACAGGCCGAGCTGGCGCCAGGTCTGCTCGTAGGCGGCCTCGTCGGTTTCGGTCAGCCGACGGCACAACTCGATGAAGTTGCGCCTGGAGACGGGAACGAGTTCGGCGTCCTTGGGCCGGTCAGGGCCAGGCGGCATGAAGTCCGGCTGGTAGGCCATGGAAGGGACGCATGTGATCCCGTAGTAGTTCTGCACTCGCCGCTCGGTGGTCAGGCCGTTGTCGTCCCAGCCGATCGGGTAGAAGACTTCCTTGCCTCGCATGCGGTGGAAACGCGCGAGGACGTCGGGCTGTGTATAGGAGAAGGCGTGGCCGATGTGCAGTGATCCGCTAGCGGTCAGCGGCGGGGTGTCGATCGAGTAGATCTCGCCGCGGCTCTTGGTGCGGTCAAACTTGTACTACACACTCCTTGTCCCACACACGCGTCCACTTGTCCTCGATCCCGTCGAGCGTGGGCTTGGCTAGCATCGTGCTGGCTTGGCGCGGTTGGGAATTCATAGCCTAGATAATAACGCCCTGATCGGGTCGTCGCGCAAAAGGAGCTCGGCGGCCAGACGCCAGAGGAAATGGCGCCTGGTCAAGTGGCGGGCTTCAGCAGCTCGAGCAGGTGGGAGGCGCGGTCGGTCGCGGCCTGCGATTCGACGTCGGGCGCGCCGATCAGCGGATCCCAGTTCAGGTCGAAAAAGACTTCGGTGACGCCGGCTTCGGCCAGCCATTCGACGTCGCCGCGTATCTGAGTGTCGCTGCCGGACAGGAGCAAGCGGCCGTCGGGGCCGGTCACCGGCTCGCCGGAGCGCACGACACCCCGGCAGGCAATGCTCAGCGCCGCCGCGTCACGGCCGGCCTGCTCGGCTGCCGATCGTACGATGTTGATGCTTTCGCCGATCTTGGCCAGATCGGCCCTGCTTGACGTCACCCAGCCGTCGGCGATCTGCCCGACCCGCCGCAGCGCGCGTGGTGCCGCGCCGCCGAGCAGGATCGGCGGACCGCCGGCCTGGGCCGGCGTGGGCAGGATCGATCCGCGCGGCACCGAGTAGAACTCGCCGCTGAACTCGGCCGGCTGCGGTCCCCAGATCGTCCGCAGTACTCGCACGTACTCCTCGATGCGGGCACCCCGGCGCTCCATCGGCGCCCCGGTCGCCGCGAACTCTTGCGGCATCCAGCCAAGCCCGACGCCCAGGTCGTGCCTGCCGCCGCAGAGCACGTCCAGGCTGGCGGCCTGCTTGGCGAGGTAGATGGGGGAGACGAAAGGCGCGTTGATGACCGCGACGGCCAGCCTGATCCGCTCAGTAGCCGCGGCGGCGAACGCCATCGCCACCATCGGGTCGAGCACGCTCTGGTAGACCGGATCCATGCCTGAACCCTCAGGTACCAGCAGCCGCTGGAACGTCCACAGCGACACGTAACCCGCTTGCTCAGCCCTGGCGGCGAACGACGTGATGTTGGCTGGGGTGGCCCACGCTCCGGACACCGGCAGCCCGAATCCGATCCTCATGCGTCTTAGCCTAGGACCCGCGAGCGCTCGGCACGTCTGCAAGACTGGGGCTTAGTTGTATGAATGCTCAACCTTCCTGGCCCGTCCTTGGGCGGGACAGCATTCCTTAACCGAGGAGACCCGATCATGGAGTCCAACCCGCGAGTATGGATCGCCGCGCTACGTCAGTCGCACGACAGGCTGCTGAGCTTGGTCGGGCCGCTCAGCCCTGAGCAAGTCAGCGGGCCGTCCTACTGCAAGGACTGGAGCATCGCTCAGGTGCTCTCGCACCTCGGCAGCGGTGCCGAGATCGCCATGATGATGCTCCCCTCAGCGCTCGGGCAGGCCGAACCGGTGGACAGGTCGGCCTTTGGGCAGATATGGGATCGATGGAACGCGATGAGCCCAGACGACCAGGCTGCGGCTGGCTTGGTCGCAGACGCGCAGCACATCCAGATGCTCGATCAGCTAAGCGACGAGGACCTCGCCAGCATCAGCTACCCCTTCATGGGTGTGACGCTGGACGCCGTCGGGCTGATCCGGCTGCGCCTCGGCGAGCACGCCCTGCACACCTGGGACGTCGCGGTGATGCACGACCCGGTCGCCGAGGTCGCGCCCGACGCGACGAATCTGCTGATCGACGCCGTCGCCACGTTCCTCGCCCCCCGCCTTGGCAAGCCCGCCGACCCGCCGTTCCGCGCCAGGATCAGGACCACGGAGCCGGCCCGCGACTACCTGCTTTCCGCGTCCGACTCGGTCAGCATGGTCGACTGGCCTGGCGCCGACCAGGCCGGGGCCGATGGCGCCGCGATCGCCGAGGTGACCATGCCAGCCGAGGCGCTACTCCGCCTCTCCTACGGTCGGCTCGACCCTGACCACACCCCCGCCAGCGTCACCGCCGACCCTGCCGACCTCGACCGGCTCAGGGCCATATTCCCCGGCTTCTAGGAGGTAGTGCACGTCTCGGGATGCCTAGCGCAGGAGCGCGGCGACCTCGTCCCTGACCGCGAGCGCGCAGCCCCACGACAACGTGACGCCCGAGCCGCCGTGGCCGTAATTGTGTACGACGTGCCGCCCGTCTGGCAGCGATTCTGTCTCGAGCCTGACGTTCGGGCGTACCGGCCGCAGCCCGACCCGGTGCGCCAGCACGGCGGCGTCGGCCAGCCTTGGTTCGACGGCGACGCAAGCCCTGATGATATTGGCGGCTAGCGCCCGGTCGGGGTCGGTGCTCGCGTTGCCGTGCTGCTCGACGCCGCCGAGTACAGCGGTCGCGCCGTGGGGGAAAAAATAGGTGATATCGTCCGAAACCTCGCGCTCGCCGACGAAGAACTCGGTCAGCCCTGGATTGGCCACCACCACGACCTGACCGCGGACCGGGACGAGGTCGGCGTCTGGCGTCAGCGTTCGAGCTCCCATGCCGGTGCAGTTCACCAGCAGCGGTGCCGGCGAGCTTGCCGCCGCGTCCGCGAGGTCACGCAGCGGCCTGCCAAAGTGCAGCAGGCCCCCGCCGGCGATCACCTGGTCGGTCAGGTAGTCCAGGTAAACGGGCATGGCGATGACGGGGGCGCTGTAGCGCAAGCCAGAACGGTAGCCAGGCGGCAGTCCGGCCGGGTCGGCCTTGACGAGGCCGGTCAGCCCGACGGCGAAGTCTGGCACTTCGGGCTCCTCCGAGCTGAACGCCGCGAGTCCCCGCATCTCGCGTACACCGCTGGCCGGATCGCCTGTCGCTGAGAGCTCGCGAAACCGGGTGAGCGTCAGCGCCGCCCACACCCCGACGCGGTCGTCGGCACCGACTAGGTGAGCGCCCCAGAGCGCTCCGGCGGCCGCCGATGTCGTCCGGTGCGGTGGGTCCGCCGCGTACACGGCTACAGTCAGCCCGGAACCGAGCAGCACGAGCGCGGTGCTCAGTCCGGAGATGCCCGCTCCGATGACGAGAACGTCAGGGTTGCTGGTGGTCATGCGCGCACCGTACCGCCGCGAAGTCCGATAGGAAATGGGTGCGGCGTCGCATACGCTGAGAAACGCCGCTATGAGGAGGCCGTCATGAATGGCTTTGGCATCATCGTCGTCGTGCTGATCGTGCTCACCGTCTTGTTGATGTTGGTCAGGCTGGGTAAGAGCATTAACAGCACCCGCCGGATGTCAGGCGAGGGCCACTGGTCCACCGATGGCGCGGAGATCGGCGGCGTCGATCATCGCGGCACAGACCACCACCATGGCCATCACACTTCCGGTCATCATCACGCGGGCAATCAGCACCCAGGCAGCCACCACACCGCCGGCGGTGGCCACATCGGCGGCGGTGGCCACCACGGCTAGGTATCGGGGTTAGTACGGCTCAAGCACATTTGTGGCCGACCGGTATCTGGAGACCGTCCGTGAAGTGCCGCAGGTAGCGCATCCCTCCGACGTGGTAGTACACGATTGCTGTGGCCGTGCCCCTCAAAGCCGTCCTGCACGACCCCGCCTGGCGTCACCCAATCGCAGAGCGTCCCTGAGTTTTGACCGCTGTTGCCGAGCGGCCCGTTCGTGGACAGCCCACCGCTGCCGCAGCCGACGGCCAGGAGGATGAGGGTCAGTCCGCAGACCAGCCTTCCCCTCGTGACGCGGTTCACCTTGATCTGCTCGTCCTGCCTCTTGAGTGCGATGCTCCACGCGACCGCGCCCAACCTGCCTATCGCACGGGCTCATGAGATCCCACGCCGCGACGCTCGGGGTAGTTGTTGCTGCCGCATAGAAACCCGCCCCCAGAAGGGAAGGCATACGTTATCCGCCGTGTACTTCAATTGCATCTTGCCGTCGGGCATCAGGGAATACAGACCGCCAACATCGACCAGCTCATCGCCGATCTCCTGGCTCCGTGTGCGCCGCCGACGACGGCAAAGTAGCGGGTGCTGTCGTCAGGACGCGATGCCAGGAACTTAAGGAGTGCCGTCGCGGGCAAGCCGGGCAAGACCGGCGAGAGTCAGCCGCATCCGGAGCCCGAAGTTTCATGATCTGGGAGACTTTCCCACGCTATGCGCGGAAAACTCTCCCACACACGAAAAGCCTCCCAGATCATGAACCCGGTATCGGCATGATTGCCCGGAATGCCC
>DATNEK010000236.1:0-17472 GCA_035553055.1 Streptosporangiaceae bacterium
CAGTCGTCGCGCCGCATGCGCCCGTGAAGGTGTTCCTGACCGCGAGCGAGCAGGCAAGAGCGGAAAGACGGACCGCCGAGATCGCCGGTGACGCTGGGGTTGCCGGATCGGCTAGCGACGCCGACCTTACCCGGCGTGAGCAGGCGAAGCGCGACCAACTCGACGCGCCGCAGACGCAGCGGGCCGCTGACGCCGTGGAGATCGACGCCACTGACCTTACCCAGGCTGATGTCATCTCCGCGATCGTGGATCTGGCCAGATCGCGAGCCAGGGCATGACCAGCAACTCCGACATCACCGCGCCGTCAGAAAGCGCCGAGGCAAGCTTCCTTGACCAGTCAGGTGAGCCTGACGACGCCGCGGAGACGGCAACGCCGGTGCTTGCCGTCGTTGGTCGGCCCAATGTCGGCAAGTCCACTTTGGTCAACCGGATACTTGGCAGCAGGCAGGCGGTGGTCGAGGGCACGCCGGGAGTCACCAGGGATCGCGTCACCTACGACGCGACGTGGCGTGGTCGTGCGTTCACCATTGTCGACACGGGTGGCTGGGAGCCGTCCGTCGAAGGGTCGGCCGCGCTCGCGGCGAAGGTGGCCGCGCAGGCACGCGTCGCCGTCGACGCTGCCGACGCTGTGCTGTTCGTCACCGATGCGATTGTCGGCGTGACCGATGCGGACGCGGCAGTCGCCGCGGTGCTCAGACGGTCGAAGAAGCCGGTCGTGCTCGCGGCCAACAAAGTGGACGACGCGCCGGCCGAGGCCGGAGCGCACTCGCTCTGGTCGCTTGGCCTGGGCGAACCGCTCCCGGTAAGCGCGCTGCACGGCCGGGGCAGCGGTGACCTGCTCGACGCTGTGCTCGACGCTCTGCCGCAGGCGCCCAGCGAGTACATCGGCGAGCAGGCAGGCCCGCGCCGGGTCGCGCTGATCGGCCGACCCAACGTCGGGAAGTCGAGCCTGCTCAACAAGCTGGCAGGGCAAGACAGAGTGCTGGTCGACGCGCAAGCGGGCACTACCAGGGATCCGGTCGACGAACTGATCGAGCTTGGCGGCAAGACGTGGCGTTTCGTCGACACGGCTGGCATTAGGAGGCGGGTCAGCCACACGCAGGGCGCTGACTATTTCGCCGCGCTGCGCACCGAGCGCGCGCTTGAGCGCGCTGAGGTCGCCGTTGTGCTCGTTGATGCCAGCGAACCGCTGGCCGAGCAGGATCTGCGGATCATCTCGATGGTGATCGACGCCGGGCGCGCCCTGGTGATCGCCTACAACAAGTGGGACCTGGTGGATGAGGACCGCAGGTACTTCCTCGACCGCGAGATCGACAGACAGCTGCACACCGCCCGATGGGCGCCGCGAGTCAACATCTCAGCAGCGACCGGCTGGCACGTTGAACGCCTTGTACCCGCGATAGAGAAGGCGATCGGCGGCTGGGAGACGCGCGTCCCAACCGCCAGGCTCAACGCCTGGCTGACGGCACTCGTCGCAGCGACACCGCCGCCGGTCAGGGGCGGCAAGCAGCCGAAGATCATGTTCGCGACCCAAACGGGCATCCAGCCGCCGCACATCGTGCTCTTCACATCCGGCTTCCTGCAGGCCGGCTACCGGCGTTTCGTCGAGCGCAGGCTGCGCGAGGAGTTCGGTTTCGAAGGCACCCCGGTACACGTGTCGATGCGGCTACGAGAGAAGCGCTCAAGAGCCGGTCGCGGTGCCCGCTAGTGGTCGCCGTGCCGGTTCTCACCCGCCCAAGCACAGCGGTCATGGAGTCTTTCCTGGCAGGCACGCTCGCGATGTGCGAGGAACAAGGCACGCCGACCGCCTGGCTTGACGAGGCGGCCGCCGACTTCGGCGCGCTGGTTGCCCGCCGGTCAGTGACCCAGAGGCTGTGGGACGTGCCGGTCACCGAGCTTTGGTACGTCGACGGACCTGGCTACATCGGAACGGTCATGATCAGGCATGAATTGACGGCGCAACTGCGTCGCGACGGCGGCCACATCGGCTATCACGTCGTACCCGGCCAGCGCCGACGTGGTCACGCCACCGCGATGCTCGCCGCTGCCTGCGCTTGGTGCCGCGATCTCGGCCTGACCAAGGTCCTGGTCACGTGCACGGCCGACAACGTGCCGTCACGGCGGGTCATCGAGGCGAATGCCGGGGTGCTGGCAAGTGACGCGGACGGCGTGCTCAAGTACTGGATCGACTTGTCCGCTGACTAGCCGCGAACCGCGCCTGGCGTGAAATCCGCGACTGCCCGGGAGCGGTGCGTGAAGTGTCAGCCGCCGATGATGTCATAGGCAAGTAAACCTGACTGAAGGAGACCGCGATGCCGGCAGAGCCCATTGACCAGCTCGCCAGGGCGATTAATGCCACCGGCCAGGTGATCGCCGCGATTGGCGACGCGCAATGGGCCGGCCGCACACCGTGTACCGAATGGACGGTGAGCGACCTAGTCCGTCACCTTGTCGCTGGCAACAACTGGTTCGCGACCGCGATCGACGACAAGCTACGCCCAGCCATCGATGAGGCTGCGGTGACCGATGCCGACCTGCACGGTGCCTACCGGGACTCGGGCGCGGCGCTGATCGAAGCGTTCAGCCAGCCAAGCGCGTTCGAGCGGATCGTGGCTATTCCGATCGGCCAGGTTCCTGGCATTGTCGCGCTGCATATGCGGGTGACCGAGATTCTCGTGCACGGCTGGGATGCGGCCATCGCCACTGGGTACCCTGCCGAATTTCCAGAAGATATCGCCGAGGCTGAACTGAACTTCACGCGCGGCAAGCTCGGCGACATCCCGCCCGGCTACACCCCGTTCGCGCCGCAGAAGCCGGTCGATGACGATGCGCCAGCGATCGAGCGCCTCGTCGCCTGTCTCGGCCGGGACGTCAGCGCGCGCGACAAAACGGCCGGGTCAGCTCCATGACGGCGGTGCTCGGCAACAACGCCCATTTCATAGCTCCTGGAGGACAGATATTCTCGATGACGTCGGCTGGCCAGTTACGCAATTGCGCTGCGCACAAGTGTGAAATTTAGCACTGCGCCAGATTTGAAACTGCGCCAGATTTGAAACTGCGCCGGGTTTTGCACTGCGTCAGATTTTGCACTGCGTCAGATTTTGCACTGCGCTGCGATCTTTTTAGAAGTAATGCGCCACGCACCTTCGTTGATTAAGTTCGGAATTCGATCGATGTCACTCCCCCCTGGTATTGATTTGGTGAGCCCGCCTCACCAAAGGAGGCAGAATTCCGTGCAGATGGGCCCAACCATACGCCGACGCAGGCTCGGCACCGATTTAAGAAGGCTGCGGGAAGCGCGTTCGCTGCGGCTCGAAGACGTCGCGGCGCGTCTTGAGGTCGCGCCATCGACCCTGTCAAGGATTGAGACCGGCAAGGCACCGACGCGGACCAGTTACCTGTCCGTCATGCTCGACCTCTATGGCGTCGATGACCCAGGTCAGCGCGAGCGCATGGCCGATATGGCCAGGGAGGGGCAGCGCAAGGGCTGGTGGGCGCAGTGCGACGACCTGCTGGCTTCCGGGGTTGGCAGCTACCTGGGCCTGGAGGCCGCCGCCTGTGCGGTGCGCTCGTTCGTTGTCGACCTCGTGCCTGGCCTCGTGCAGACCCGCGCCTACGCGTCCGCGGTGTACGCCGCAAGCCGGCCCGAACTTACCGCCGATCAGGTCAAGCGGCTGGCCTGGTTGCAAACGCGCAGACCGGAGATGCTGGCGGACGGCGCCGAGCTGCACCTGATTCTCGACGAAGCGGTGCTGCGCAGGACTGTAGGCACGACGCACGTTATGATCGCCCAGCTTCAGCACCTGCTCGCGGTCGCTGGTCGGCCGTCGACCACGGTGCAGGTGCTCAGGCTGGCTAGTTTGCGGCCTGTGCTGAGCGACTCGTTCACCGTGCTCAGCTTCGCCGACCAGGCTGACCCTGACGTCGGCTACTACGACGGCGTGCGAGGCCAGGCCATCAGGCAGGAGCGCGAGTCCGAGGTACGGGCGATGCGGCACGTCTTCGATCAGCTCCGCCGAGCTGCCATGACGCCGACGGACACCGCGAAGGTCATCGCCAAGCTGATCGCGCACGTCGGCGGCTAGCCGAGCGCAGGCCGCCCAAGAGGCGGTCGATACGATCGGCGTGGTCCGGCATGGCAAGCACCGGGGCACGATCGAAGCGAAGGCGGACATATATGCGCTACCTGTCACTGGGACACTCTGGTCTGGTCGTCTCCGCGGTCGGGCTCGGCTGCAACAACTTCGGCGGGCGGCTGGATCTGGCGGGCACCCGTGCCGTGGTCGACGCCGCCATCGACGCGGGCATCACGCTGCTCGACACCGCCGACATCTACGGCGGTGGCGGTGGTTCGGAAGAGCTGCTTGGTGAGGTCTTGACGGGCCGCAGGGATCAGGTCGTGCTCGCGACCAAGTTCGGCCACCAGCACGCCGACATGGGCTACGGCCATGCCGCTGGCGCGAAGGGCGGGCGGGCTTACGTCAGGCGCGCGGTCGAGCAGTCGCTGCGGCGGCTGCGCACCGACTACATAGACCTGTATCAGATCCACACGCCCGACCCGCGCACCCCCATTGCCGAGACGCTCAGCGCACTCGGCGAACTGGTGACCGAGGGAAAGGTGCGCTACCTCGGCAACTCCAACTTCACTGGCTGGCAAATCGCCGAGGCCGCCAGTGTGGCCGACCGGCTCGGCACGGCCCCGTTCATCTCGGCGCAGAACCACTGGTCGCTGCTCGAGCGGGCCGCCGAGGCCGAGGTAGTGCCGGCGGCCGGGCACTTCGGGCTCGGAGTGCTGCCCTACTTCCCGCTGGCCAACGGCCTGCTGACCGGCAAGATCCGGCGCGGCGAGCCTGCCAAGGATGGCACCAGGCTGGCCGGACGCGATGGCTACGTGACCGACGCCAAGCTCGACATCGTCGAGGCGCTCACCGCGTGGGGCAAGCTGCACAGCGTCTCGCTGCTGACGATAGCGATCGGCTGCCTGGCCGCGCAGCCCGGCTGTGCCAGCGTGATCGCAGGTGCGACGTCCGCCGAGCAGGTGGCCGCCAACGCCGCGAGCGCCGACTGGACCCCATCGCCTGAGGAACTCGCTGAGGTGGACGCGATCACGCTCGGCCTTTAACCGCCCGCTGGCGCCGTTCGGCCCTATCCTGACTCTGCCGATATAGGCGGATCATCAGCGTTCCTTCGGCGCCCGGAGGGCAGTGGCACTGAGCGGATCGGCGCTTGAGTACAAGCCAGCCGTAGCAGCCGGGTCGACGAGGAGGGCCAGGCTCGCCGGGTCGGCCGCGCTCGCGCTGATCGGCGGCGGGGTCGCCGCGTTCGCGGTGGTGATGGTGCTCGGCCCGTCGGCCGCGGTTCCCAAGATCAACTCGGCCGGGCCGTTGCTGTGGCTCGACGCCTGCCCGCCGGTCGGCTTGGTGATCGCGCTTGAGCGACTCGGCGCTCTCGCGGGCGCGCTTGGCACTGTGATCGGGCTTGCCGCGGCTGCGGGCGGCTGGCGGCCCGCACCCAGGCTGCTTAGCTTGTTCGGCGTCATCGCGGTCACCGTCTTCGTATTCCTGCCGCCTGCCGGCTCGACCGATGTCCTGAACTACGCGAGCTACGGCAGGATCGCCGTGCTCGGCCACAGCCCCTACATCACGACCCCGGCCCAGTTGCTGCGGTGGGGCGATCCTGTTGGCTTGCTGACGCCGGTCGCGTGGCGCTCGATGCCCACGATCTACGGTCCAGTCGCGACCGCCGCTCAGTGGGCAGCCGCCGAAATAGGGGGCGGCTCGATGGCCAGGATCGTGTTCTGGATCAGGTTCGGCAAGATGCTCGCGTTCCTCGCCACCGGCGCCACGCTGCTCAAGCTGGCCGGAGATGGACACGGGCCAAGTGAGCTGCGGCGGCTCAGGGTCGGGCTGCTCTGGACGGCCAACCCGCTGATGGCGTTCTGGCTGGTCGGTAGCGGTCATGTGGATGTATTCCTGGCGCTGCTTGCCGCCGCGGCCTTGCTCGCGATCCGGCGCGGTGGGGTGAGCGGCGGCGCCGGCGCCGGGGTACTCGCCGGCGCGGCGATCGCCGTCAAGTTCACGTTCGCGATCGTCGCAGTCGGCCTGATCTGGCCGGTGCGCCGGTCGGTCGCCGCGATCCTTGGCGGGGTCGGTGCGGCCACGGCGACCGTCGGCATCAGTTACCTGTGGCCAGGCGCGACGAGCACGACGACGATGACCCGCAGGCTGGCCGCCGGCGCCCGCTTCATCTTCTATCTCCCGCACTCGCTGGCTGCCAGGCCAGCCCTGCTGAGCGCGCTCGTGCTTGCCGCTACCGCCGGCGTGGCCATGCTCCTTTTGCGCGGCCTGCCCGCCGAGGACGCCGACATCGAGGGTGTCAGGCCTATGCTCGCGCTGGCGATCGCCTCAATCGTGGTGCTGCCCGTGCAGACGCCGTGGTACGACGCGCTGATCTTCGTGCTCCTAGCGCTCATGCCCGCCAGCAACCTCGACTACCTGCTCATCGCCCGCTGCCTGCTGCTTACCGAGCTTGTCCTGCCAGGAGCGGGACCCGACACTGGCACCCTCAGCACGGTGGCCGCGGTGATCAGTCACGCCGGGCTTTTCTTTCTCCTTGCTGTGCTTGTCATTGAGTCGGTGCGTGGTCGCTGGGGGCTCGGACCGGTCAGGGCGCGAGCCTATGAATGTCGCGTGGAAACGCGGTGACCTGCCGGACGTTGGCTGCCCCGGTCAGCCGCGCTGTCCAGCGCTCGAGCCCGATCGCGAATCCTCCGTGCGGCGGCATGCCGTGGCGGAAGATCTGGAGGTAACTGGCGTACTGCCGGGCATCTTCGCCCCGTGCGGCCAGGGCCTGGCAGTAGTCGCTGTAGTTGTGCAGGCGTTGTCCGCCCGTGACGAGTTCGAGGCCGCGGAACAGCAGGTCGAAGCTGCGCGAGTAGCCGGGCCTGGCCGGGTCGTGCTTGGTGTAGAACGGCCGCTTGCTCATCGGGAAACCAGGCACGAACAAGAACTCGCTGCCATGCTCACGCAGCGCCCACTCGCACAGCCACCGCTCGTCGGCCGGCGACAGGTCGGGTTCGCCGCGCGGATCCCAGCCGGCGTGGTGCGCGATCAGCTCCTGCGCTGCGACGAAGTCAAGCTCGGGAATCCGGGGCGGCACATCGGGCAGCTTGACGCCAAGCAGTTCGGCTGCCTGCCCGGCCCGGTCGGCCACGCCAGCCACCATCCCGGCGATCACATCCCTGAGCATGGCCATCACGTCGCCGTGGTCGGTGATGAAGCCGAACTCGGCGTCCAGGCTGGTGAACTGGGCCAGGTGCCTGGCCGTGTCGTGCGGCTCGGCGCGGAAGGCCGGCCCGATCTCGTACACCCGCTCGAAGACGCCGACCATCGCCTGCTTGAAGAACTGCGGTGACTGAGCCAGATAGGCGGACTGGCCGAAGTAGTCGATCTGGAAGACGTTCGCGCCCGACTCGGTCGCAGATTGCACGATCTTGGGTGTGTGGATCTCGGTAAAGCCCTTGGCGTCCAGAGCTGACCGGAATCCGGCCTCGCTCGCCGCCGAGATCTGCAGGCCGGCGGCGAGCGTCGGATGCCGCAGGCTGGTTGGTGCGTGGTCGAGAACGGTCGGCAGCGCGGCTGTCACCGCTGGCCGGTACAAGTCGAACGGCGGCGGCGAAGCGGACTCGCTGAGCGGGGTGACGATCGGCGAGATGATCTCGGCGCCGCCCGGTGCGTGATCGCTTGCAGGAAGGTGACCGACTTAAGCTCACGTCGGCGGTGCAGCCAGCCAGACAAGGTCACCTGCTGGCCGATGTGCATGCCTAGCTCGCTGGCTAGGACCCGAGTTGTTGTCACGAGGCACTCCCTGAAATCGATGTGCCCCTTGGGAGTGCGGGCGAGAAGGGAACTCGCGGTGCCACCACACCTTCGCCGTGGTCGGCCGCCAGTCTGGCCGGCCGAGGTCACGACCTCGTTGAGCCTGGTAACGGGGGCGAGCCGGCGGGGCATTGGGCCGTCAGCTTGCGGCGGCGGCCGTTCCTCCCCGCACTCGGGAGTGTCTTCGCGACCGGGCGCGACGCCGCCATCTCAGCTACTGGCGGCTCTCTGTGCTCGCGACACCTGACGCTACTTGTCTCCGTCAGCGCGTTGCGCTCAGTCTATCGCCGCGTCATTGTGCGCCACTTTTGCTTTCGCGTCCCGCTCACCGTGGGGTGCGGGAAGCGCAGGCTTCCCTGCGCTATGATCTGTTGGTCCGGTAGGGCGACGGGACGTGGCCCAGCTTGGTTAAGGCGCTGGTCTGGGGGACCAGAGAGCCCGGGTTCAAATCCCGGCGTCCCGACTGAATTTCGAAGTGTGCTGACTGGGCAGGTCGGTGCGCCCCAGGTGGCACCAAGCATCGATGCGGTACGTTGCCCTAGCGATGGGGATCGACGGATTGACACGGCGATGGCAACGCCGCTACGACCAGGCGGATCAGGGTAACGAGCGCCAGAGCCGCAGGCGGAGGCGGTGGGTATGGCGGGCGGTGCGTGGTCTCGCGGCCGTCCTCATCGCCCTGGTCATGGCGGCCGGAATCATCTTGACCGTCACCCCTTCGGTGGCAACCGCATGGTCGATCGCCAGAGAGCAGGCCGACTCGCATCATTCGGCCTTTCCTGGTCCTGCGGTGCCGCACAGATTCGCGGCCGCACTAATCGCGACCGAGGATCACAGGTTCGGGTCAGAGCCTGGAGTCGATCCTTACGCGATCGCCCGGGTGCTGCTCGCTGGGCTAACCGGCGGAGGTGACCAAGGCGGCGCGACGCTCTACCAGCAGCTCGCGAAGGTCCTGTACACGCCAGGCCGAGGCGGCATCCCCACCGAGATCGAGCAGATCGCGCTCGCGATCAAGCTCAAGTACAGCTACAGCGACGCTCAGATCCTGCGCATGTACTCGGCTGTTGTGTACTTCGGCCACGGGTTTTACGGCCTGGCGGCAGCAAGCTGCGGCTATTTCGGCCGACCGCCTGGCAAGCTCTCATGGTCGCAGGCCGCCCTGCTTGCCGGGCTGGTCCAGGCTCCGTCCGCCTACGACCCGCTTCAGTTTCCACGGCTCGCCCGAGCTAGGGAGCGGCATGTGATCGGGCGGCTAGCGGCGACTGGAGTGCTCACGGGGCACCGGGCGAAAGCCGCGCTCGCCGCCTCCATCGCCAGGCTGACCCGGGGTGCGGGCGGCTGCTAACTCACACTCGATGGGTGCCTGGCTGGCGCGTGACCGCCTGGGGTAGCGGCGTTTCGCGGCCCTTGCGGTGCCTGCCACGGCTCAGCCTGGCGAGGTGGACATCCGGCTGCACCCAGATCCACTTGCGGTAAGACCAGAACCTGAACAGAGTGCCAATGCCGACGCCGACGAAGTTCGCGACCGTGTACCAGACCCTGCTCGACAGGCCAAGCATGTCGGTGACCACGAAGATGCTGGCGTACTGAATGAGCAGCCCAACACCGTTGAGAACGAAGAACAGAACCGTTTCGCTGCGCGCGCCGGCGCCTTGGCGATGCCGGAAACTCCAGTATCGATTGCCAAGGAACGTTATGACGGTCGCCAAGACGGTGGCAATAGTGACCGAGGTGAACTTGCCGAGGCCGAGTTCGAAGTGAAGCACGTCGGACCCGGCGAGCACGACGATGAACCCGATGCCACCGACGATAAGGAACTTAGCGCCTTCGTGAATCAGCTGGCGGAAACGCCGGTACAGCTCCGTAGCTGATCGAGTCGCCTGGCCGGCGCCAAGGCCACTGGTCAATGTGTCTTTCCGGTCGGGCTGGGTGAGGTGGAGCTGCCGCTCAGTGGCGCGAGCACGGGCTCGATCGCCTCGTGGCCGACCGGCAGGAGCTGCCGCTTGTCCGCCCAGACCCACCTACGGTAGGACCAGAACCTGAATATCGTGCCGAGCACGATGCCGGCGAACAGCGCCACGTTCGCCGGGTACTTGCCTGGCAGCCCGAGCACGTGGACAGTGAACCCGAGGCAGGCGAGCTGGATGGCCAGGCCCACACCATTGAAGAAGAAGAAAAGGAAGCCCTCACGGCGCACGCTCGTGCGCTCGCGGTGGCGGAAGGTCCAGTAGCGGCTGGCGACGTAGGCGAACGTGGTGGCGATGATCGTGGCGATCACGTTCGCTGTCAGCCAGCCAATATGAAGGGTCGGCTTGAGCAGGTTGGTGCCGCCATCGGTGATGACCAAGCCAATGACTCCGACGATGCCGAACTTAGCGCCCTCATGGATGAGTTGCCTGAAACGCTCATACAGTCGCCTGGCACTATCCACCTAGGTGGCCTCCGTTCGATTGGTCATCTCGCGGTGCTACCCGCGCAGTCGCGGATCGAAGCACCGAGCGCAAGATTACCGTGCCAGCCAGGTTACGTGGTCTGAGCCGGTGATTCGCGCATGCTGATGTTGCATGCCAAAACGAACTAGATCACCCATTGTAGCTGATTGACCGTCCTGCGTAGGCGCCGGGTCGGCCAAGCGCCCCGGCACCGCCCGAAACTCATTCGGGATTGTCAGAGCCTCCGGGTAGGGTCGCGGGCGTGGCTGACGATGTGCTGATTCGCGCGAGAGGATTGACCAAGAGATTCGGTGACTTCACAGCCGTCGACGGGATCGACTTCGAGCTGAGTCGCGGCCAGGTGTTCGGTTTCCTCGGGCCGAACGGCGCTGGCAAGTCGTCGACGATGCGCATGATCGGATGCGTGTCGCCCCCATCGGGGGGCGTGCTGACGATCCTTGGCATGGATCCAGCCAAGGACGGGCCAGCGATCAGGGCCAGGCTTGGCGTCGTTCCTCAGGAGGACACGCTCGACCTCGAGCTCACGGTGCGAGAGAACCTGCTGATCTACGGCCGCTACTTCGGGTTGCGCCGGGACGTGATCGCCGACCGTACCGCCAAGCTGCTCGACTTCGTTCAGCTCGGCGAGCGCGCTGACGACCAGGTCGAGCCCCTGTCCGGCGGCATGAAGCGACGTCTGACCATCGCGAGGTCGCTGATCAGCGAGCCTGAGATCCTGCTGCTCGACGAGCCGACGACCGGGCTCGACCCGCAAGCCAGGCACGTGGTGTGGGACCGGCTTTACCGCCTCAAGCAGCAAGGCGTCACGCTGGTGCTGACAACCCACTACATGGACGAGGCCGAGCAGTTGTGCGATCGCCTGGTCGTCATGGACGGCGGGAAGATCGCAGCGGAAGGTTCGCCGCGCGACCTGATCGCCAGGTACTCGACGCCCGAGGTGCTCGAACTGCGGTTCTCGCTCGATGTGCAGGAACAGGCGCCCGACAAACTGGCTGACGTTCCTGCCGCCAGGATCGAAGTGCTGGCCGACCGGATCTTGCTGTATGCCGACGATGGCGACGAGGCGCTCGCGGCTGTCAGGAGCCGTGGTCTGCAGCCGGCCACGTCGCTGGTCAGGCGCAGCACGCTTGAAGACGTGTTCCTCAGGTTGACCGGCCGTCGGCTGGAGGACTGATGGCCACCGTATCGGCAGGCCAGTCACGGGCGCTGGCCGTCAGGCAGCTGCGTTTCTGGCTGGTTAACTACCGCAGGACCTGGCAGGGCTCGATCTACTCGAGCGTGCTCAGCCCTGTCCTTTACCTCGGCGCGATGGGTCTCGGCCTCGGCAAGCTCGTCGATCAGCACGGCACCGTCAGCCTCGGCGGGAGCTACCTGGCATTCCTGGCCCCAGGACTGCTGGCGGCCGGTGCTATGCAGACCGCGATAGGAGAGACCACCTACCCGATACTCGCGTCGACTAAGTGGCTCAAGACCTACCATGCGGCGATCGCCTCACCGCTGCGGCCGGTCGATCTTTTTCGCGGTCACCTGCTCTTCTGCGCAGCGCGGCTGGTCATGAACTCGACCGTGTTCCTGATCGTGATGGCCGCGTTCGGCGCGGTCAAGTCGGCGTGGGTAATCGCGAGCCTGCCCGCCGCGGTGCTGACCGGGCTGGCTTTCGCCGCTCCGATCGAGGCTTACGCGGTCACTCGCGACAAGGACGGTTCGTTCGCGCTGATGTTCAGGTTCGGCGTGATGCCGCTGTTCCTGTTCTCCGGCACGTTCTTCCCTGTGACTTCGCTGCCGGCGGTGGTCAGGCCGCTTGCCTACGTCACGCCGCTGTGGCACGGGGTCGCACTCTGCCGATCGCTCAGCCTGGGCACCGCCCAGCTGCTGCCATCTATCGGGCATGCCTGCTACCTGGCTGCCCTGATCGTGATCGGCGTCTACGTCGGGAGCCTGACCTACCGGCGGAAGCTCTATGCCTGACCGGAGGCCGGAATGTCTGAGCTAACGCGAGGCTTGCAGCTGCGGATACTGCCGCTTCCGCTGCTGCGTACCCGCAGGCTCGGCCTCGGGGGTGCTGGCAGCGGCTATCTGATCGAGCGGCACGCTCGCGCGTACCGGCACGCCTGGGCCATGCTGGTCTCTGGCTTCTTCGAGCCGCTGTTCTACCTGCTGTCTATCGGTGTCGGACTTGGGAAGCTGGTCGGCTCGGTTACCGGACCTGGCGGGCACCTGGTTGACTTCCCTAGCTTCGTCGCTCCCGCGCTGCTGGCGTCATCGGCGATGAACGGCGCGTTGTACGACTCGACTTTCAACGTGTTCTTCCGGCTCAAGTACGCCAAGCTCTACGACTCCGCGCTGGCTACCCCGATGCGTGCCGACGAGATCGCGCTCGGCGAGATCGGCTGGGCGCTGATCAGGGGCGGTCTCTACGGGCTCGCGTTCATGGTCGTAATCGTGGCGCTCGGTCTGGCCCACTCGGTCTGGGCTGTGGCCGACGTCCCAGCCGCGCTGCTGATCGGCTTCGCGTTCGCCGGGACCGGGATGGCGGCGACGACGTTCATGAAGAGCTGGCAGCACTTCGAGTACGTGCTCTTGGCCACGCTGCCGATGTTCTTGTTCTCGACCACTTTCTATCCGCTCGGCGTCTACCCGCGCGGGCTGCAGATCGTCGTCGAAGCCACGCCCCTGTATCAGGGCGTGGAGTTGCTGCGCGGACTCACGCTCGGCGTGATAGAGCCTGGCCTGCTGTGGAGAGTGGCGTACCTGGCGCTCATGGGCGCCGTCGGGCTGTACGTCGCCGGTCGTCGGATCGCGCGTCTGCTGCTCAAGTAGCCCGACGTTGGAAGTGCCCCGCCGCCTCGAGCGGGCGGCGGGGCACTGGCTCGTGCTGGCTGGCCGGAAACGGGGGCTTCGGCCAGCCAGCCCTGCCCGGCGGTTGGGGGGGTGTCCGCCGGGCGGCACGATCGGCCTAAGGTCGCGGTCCTGACGCAGCTGGGGGAAGCTGCCTGACCGCCGCGGGGACTTGCCTTGGCCGGTAGTGCAAACGTTTGCTCCATTGTGCTATCTGCTCTATCGTTCGTGGTCAGTTACTAGGACGCCGGGCGTGGCCAACTGGTTCCGTGATCTGGGTTACACACAGGCTCCACACCGTCGAGTCGTCGTCTCCACATCATCTGTCATGTTGAACCCGCAGGTCAGAGCCGTGCAAGGGCGACACGCAGTGGGTCAAGCCCGATCGGCCCGATTGCCAGGGCCTGGCTATGGAACCGCTTGAGATCGAAGGCCGCTCCCTGCCGGCTCCTCGCGTCCTCGCGTGCGCTCAGCCAGATCCGCTCGCCGAGCTTGTAGCACGACGCCTGACCGGGCCAGCCCAGGTACCTGTCGAGTTCGAAGCGCAGCAACTGGTCATCGACAGCCACCCTGGACCGCAGGTATTCCCAGGCGAGATCGGCGTTCCACCGCTCGCCGGGGTGCCAGCGTGAGTCCGCGGGAATCGGCAGCTCCGCATGCAGGCCGAGGTCCACGACGACGCGAGCGGCCCGGAGCAGCTGGGCGTCCAGCATGCCGAGCTTGTTGCCCGGGTCGGCGAGGTAGCCGAGGTCGTCCATCAACCGCTCCGCGTACAGCGCCCAGCCTTCGCCGTGGCCGGGCACGAAGCCGAAGAGCCGCTGCCAGCGGTTGAGCTGATCACGCAGGTAGACGGTTTGCGCGACCTGGAGATGATGGCCGGGGACGCCCTCGTGGTAGATCGTCGTCAGTTCTTTCCAGGTGGAGAATTCCTCCAGGTCGGCCGGCAGCGCCCACCACATCCGGCCTGGCCTGCTCCAGTCCTCGCTCGGGCCGGTGTAGTAGATGCCGCCGTCTTCGGTCGGTGCGATCATCGCCTCGATCCGCAGGGCCGGCTCGGGTATATCGAAATGCGGGCCGTTCAGCTCAGCGATTGTGGTGTCGGCCACCTCCTGCATCCAGTCCCTGAGCGCGCCGCGCCCGAAGATCCGGCGCTCAGGGTCGGCGTCAAGGGCGGCAACCGCCTCGGCCACGGAGCCGCCAGGCACGATCTTCGCGGCAACCCGGCGCATCTCCTCCTCGATCCTGATGACCTCCGACCAGCCCCAGGCGTAGGCCTCGTCCGGATCGATCGTGGCGCCGAGGAAGTACCGCGAAGCGAGCGCGAATCGATCGCGGCCTACCGCGTCACGCTCGCTTGCCAGCGGCAGCAGTTCCGTCTCGAGGAACCTGCCGAACTCGGCAGTGCCAGCGCTGGCCAGTTCGGCCGCACGGTCTAGCTCCTCGCGACCTGGTTCACCGCGATCTGGTTCGGTGGTCGCCAGGCGCTCTGCCAGCTGGTAATAAAAGCCTGTGCCGGCCGTCGACCACTCGGCGCACTGTCGCGCGCACGCCAGGACCTGGCGCCTGGGCGCCACGTGCCCACGGCCGGCCGCCTCCAGATAGGTCCGGCGCAATCCCTGATATGCGGCTGGCACCTGCCTCATGCGAGCGACGATGTTGAGCCGCGCCTGCTCGCCTTCGGTTGGCATCAGGTCAAAGACTTGGCGCACGCCCTGAACCCAGGATGCGACGACATTCACATCGGCGGTGATGTCGCCGATGTCATATCGCTCCATCGTGGTCGTGAGCCGTTCAATCATCGCTTCTTTAGCCGTCTGATCTCTGGCGTCGGCCGCTGACGTGCGGGTAGCCGCCTCAAGCGTGTCCTTCGTCAGATCCGCAATTGCAGCGAAGCCAGCCGGGCCGAGGTCCGGCATCAAATCGTCGTACCCGCTGACCCCCGCGGAGGTCGCTGCAATCGGGTTAAGCTCGGAAAACCGCGATACGTAGCGATCGGCGATCTCATTGACTGTGCCCATTACCGGAACATACTATTCCGCCGCCGTTCGCGCATTCCACCGGCCACGACCATGATCACGAAGCCGCACCCGCGCCATCACGGGATCACCCCGTAATCAGGGGTGAAGTACCGGCGCGGATTGGCGACCAGCATCGCGTCGATCTGCTCCGCGGTGACGCCGCGCTGGGCCAGCGCAGGCAGAACATGATCGTGGATGAAGGTGTAGTTGCCGGCCTTCGACGGATCGTACGGGTACCAGTCGATGTAGCAGGCGGTGTCGTGCGAAAGGACGAGCCGGTCGGCGTAGCCGCGCTGGCACAGCGTCGCGATGATGTCGGCACGTCGCTCGAGCGATGGCGTCATTCCGATGCCAAACCTGTCCATCCCGAGCAGGCAGCCAGCGTCGGCCAGTTCGGCCAGGTAGTCAGGGTCCTTGCTGTCGCCGCTGTGCCCGATCACTACCTTGGCCAGGTCCGCTCCCTCCTCGCTCAGCACGCGGATGACGTCAAGCCCGTTCCTGGTCGCCGGATGGGTGTGCACGGTGACCGGCGCGCCGGTCAGCACGTGGGCGCGGGCGACCGCGCGCAGCACGCGTTCGACGCCTCTGGTGAGCCCTGGTTCGTCGACGGCGCACTTGAGGAACGCGGCGCGAACCCCGGTTCCCGCGATCTGGTCGGTGATGTCGGCGACGAACAATTCGGTCATCGGGTCTTCGCCGCTGGCCGTCGTCCGTCGGCTCCGGTACCTGAAATAGAACGGAACGTCATTGAACGTGTACAAGCCGGTTGCGACGACGATGTTCATCTTCGTGAGCGCCGCGACCCGCTTGATCCGGCCGATGTCCCGGCCGAGCCCGATCACCGTAGGGTCGGCGATCGTGGTGATGCCCGCAGCCACCGCCTTGTCGAGTTGGGCGGCCGCGTGAGCGACCCGCTCGTCCTCGTCCCAGTCGGCCGTATAGTTCTGCCTGATTTCCTCGCTCAGCACGAACACGTGCTCGTGCATCAGCGTCGTGCCAAGGTTCGTCACGTCAACTGGGCCACGAACCGTCTCGACCTGTGCCATGTGCAGACCGTAACGTTTGCCTCGCGGGCTACGGGGGTCACCCCCGGAGCAAACACCGCGTACTGGTCAGTAGGTACGCTTTGTGCGGACGCACGGGAGGCAGCAGATGGATTTCGGATTCGACGCGCGAACCGAAGAACTTCGCGGCAAACTGCTGGCCTTCATGGACTCCCATGTCTACCCGGCCGAGTCAGTCTTCGCTGCTCAGGTCGCCGAAGCGGCCGCCAGCGGCGACATCTGGCAGCGTCCGGCCGTGATCGACGAGCTGAAGGCGGCGGCGCGAGGCCAGGGCCTGTGGAACCTGTTTCTCACCGTGCGGTCCCGCGCCAGCGGCGAGGACCAGGCCGGACAGATCGCCGCCAAGTACGGCGCCGGCCTGACCAACCTCCAGTACGCGCCGCTGGCCGAGATCACCGGTCGCAGCGGGGCGATCGCCCCCGAGGCGCTGAACTGCGCGGCGCCCGATACGGGCAACATGGAACTGCTCGCCGAGTTCGGCAGCGAGGAGCAGATCGAGCGCTGGCTGCTCCCGCTGCTTGAGGGCGAAATCAGGTCTACGTTCTGCATGACCGAACCCGACGTCGCCTCGTCGGACGCCACCAACATCGCGACCCAGATCGTGCGCGACGGCGACGAGTACGTGATCAACGGTCGCAAGTGGTGGTCGTCGGGCGCGATGGATCCTCGCTGCAAACTGCTGATCGTGATGGGCAAGACCAACCCCAACGCCGAACGGCACCGGCAGCAGTCGATGATCTGCGTGCCCAAGGACACACCAGGGGTGAACATCAAGCGCAGCATGCGCGTGTTCGGCTTTACCGACTCTACGCATGGCGGCCACGCAGAGATCGAGTTCTCCGGCGTGCGCGTGCCGGCTGCGAACCTGATCTCGGGCGAGGGCGAAGGCTTCGCGATCGCTCAGGCCAGGCTTGGTCCTGGCCGTATCCACCACTGCATGCGCCTCATCGGCATGGCGGAACGCGCGCTTGAGGCGCTGTGCCGGCGGGCGACAAACCGGGTGGCATTCGGCAAGCCGATCGCGGACCAGGGCGTGGTGCAGGACTGGATCGCCGAGTCGCGAGTACGGATCGAGCAGGCCAGGCTGCTGGTGCTGAAGACCGCGTGGCTGATGGACGAGAAGGGCAACAAGGGCGCACACACCGAGATCCAGGCCATCAAGATCGCTGTGCCGCTGATGGCCCAACAGGTGATCGACGACGCCATCCAGGTACACGGCGGG
>DATNEK010000237.1:0-5446 GCA_035553055.1 Streptosporangiaceae bacterium
GCATTAAACAGCCCGGCGCTTGATGGGTGAGCCATCGAAGCGCCGGGCCGCTGATCGGGTTAGTTGACGAATACCGTGGGGCTGCCCTTGACGCTGGTGTCCTTCACCGGGCCGTACTTGGCCGTGAAGCTAGCCGGACCAATGCTGGCGCACAGCGGACTTGAGCCCTTGGTTGCCACGGTGAACTTCTGCTTCGTAAAAGTGATCGTGTTGCCCTTGTTGGAAGCCTTGCCGGCAACCCTGGCTGCCTTATAGATGCAGGTAAGGTTCTGACCTGAGAAGGTCGCCGAGGCCTTCAGCTCTATGGGCCTTGTCTTCTTCGTGCCGCTGACGGTAACCGGCAGTCCCTTCTTGTCGCTGACAGTCGAGTTGTATGGCCGATTGAGTGCCGTGATGCTGCCGACCTTCAGGCCGGAAAGACTGGCCGTGCACTTGCCGACGCTCTCAGCGGTGACTGACTCGGTGGCCGAGCCCTTAGTGAGCGGGTTCTTGACCACTTTGGCGGTGAAGCTCGACGACTTGCACGTGATCGTGATCGCTGATGCTCCCGACCCGATCACGAACTTTGCGGTGGCGCCCTTTGCCAGGTTGGCCTTTAGCACCGCACCTGGCTTGACCGCCGTGCCGCCAACCTTCTTGATGGTCAGCACGTGGGCGTGAGCAGAGGGGGCCGCCTGGGCGACGACCGGGGCCGCTAGGACCGTGGCAGACGCGACTGCCATCGCGAGATAAAGGTACTTGCGCACGTACCCTTGTCCTTCCTCGATGGGGCTGGTACGCCCTCAAGCGTGCCACGGGCGCTGCGGAACGAACGCATCTAACACGTACCAGCTTGGGCGTTCCTAATCGGCCATGCGTATTTGGGCAGGTCAGACCCATGAACATGATCCTTTTCTCAGCTTTTTCCCAGCTAATGCCTTGGGTAATCACACCATGCCGACCGGTCACCGTGCGGTTTCGATTGCACCCGGTGATCACCAAAACCGTGTATGACTAGTGCTATGGCTGTCACAGGCGCGCAGCTGCTCGGCGGCAGGTATCAGCTGCGTGAGGTGCTTGGATCGGGCGGCATGGCGACCGTCTGGCGCGCGACCGACGACGTGCTTGGCCGCGACGTGGCCGTCAAAGTGCTGAGCCCGCAATTCGCGGCCGACGCTGGATTCGTTTCTCGCTTCAATCGCGAAGCACGAAACGTAGCCGCCCTGAGCAATTCACATATTGTCACGGTGTTCGATTGCGGCGTCGACGCCGCGACGCCTTACATCGTGATGGAGCTGGTATCAGGCCGCACCCTCCGGCAGGTGCTCGACGAGGCAGGGACGATACCACCGCAGGACGCGGTCGCGATCGCGGCCGCCGTCTGCGAGGCTCTTGACGCCGCTCACGCCGCCGGGCTCGTGCACCGCGACATCAAGCCGGCCAACATCGTGCTGTCAGGGCGCGAGGTGAAGGTACTCGATTTCGGTATCGCCAGATCTGCGTTTCCTGCCGGTGGCACCAGGACCAACGGCGTGCTCGGCACCGCCGCCTACCTCTCGCCCGAGCAGGCATCGGGCGACCAGGTCGGCCCGCAATCCGATTTGTATTCGCTCGGCTGCGTGCTGTTCGAAATGCTCACTGGCACGCCGCCGTTCGCTGCAGACTCAGAAGTCGGCGTGGCCTACCGTCATGTGCACGACGATCCAGGGCTCCCTTCCGCGCGGCGCTCAGCCATTCCAGCGAAACTCGACTGGATCACCGCGCGCTTGCTAGCCAAGAAGCCGGCTGACCGGCCCGCTGGTGCGCTGGCTGTTCGGGAAGGGCTGCAGGCGGCCCTGGCCCCGGATCAGACCGCGGTGTTCGCGGTGCCGCCTGTTCGCCGCGTCGAGGTCAGCCCGGCGAGCGGCGCTTATCGGTGGCGGCCGTCAGAGGCTGTGCTCGCCATGTGCCTGCTTGCCGCGCTCGCCGCGCTCGCGGTGGTGCTGCTGACCGAGCCAGCCAATCCGGCCGTTCGGTCGGCGCCACCCAACCACACCGCTGCCACGTACCAGTCGCATCGCAGGCCGGCTGCGGGGCAGGGCAGCCCGCCCGCTGCCCTGCCGCCACCCGCTCGGGGGCTCTCGCCCGTCGCGTCCGCCGCCGCCGCGTTCGTTGGCGAACTTGAATCGGCGCAGGCCGATGGTCAAGTGTCAGTGCAGGCCGGACAGAACCTCTTCAACCAGCTACAGCAACTGCTGTTCAACACGCCGCGAACCAACGCCCAGCAGATCGAGCAGCAGTACGCACAGCTGCTTGAGCAGTTCGACCAGTTTCGATCGCAGGGCCAGATCAACGGCGCGGCGGCGCCCACGTTACGAGATGAGATCGGCGCGATCGGCGTCGCCCTCGGCGCGGGCTGACGCTCGTCGGCGGCGTCAGAGTTTGGTGCCTGTCGCGACGTTGGACATGCTGCGGACGGTCACGCCGTCGGCTGATCCGCCTAGCTTGCTGAGCAGGATCTTGCTTACCCGCTCCCGATCGTCGGCTGACAGGGCCGCGACCAGCGGGCCGAACGGCGTTCCCCGCACGGTGTTCGCGGCGTCATCTAGGTTGTCCCAGCGACCTTCGAGTTCCACCATCTCGACCTTGACATCGCCGAAGCCAGCCGCCTCGACCATGCGCTTCAGCTCAGGTCCGCTCATCCGGTAGCTGTCGCCGTCGTAGGCGCGGGAGTAGGGCTGGCTCAGGCCAACCTCGCGCATGGTCTGACCCATCTCGGTGAACAGGCCGACCGGGTGCTCCGCCGCCCACGCCGACATCAGCACGATGCCACCGGGCCTGACGACCCGGTACATCTCGGCCAGTGCCGCCTCGCGCTCGGCGAAGAACTCAAGGCCGTGCGAGCAATACACCACGTCGAAGCTGTCATCAGCGGTGTCGATGGCCGAGGCAGGGCACTCAAGGTACTCGATCGGCGCCCAGTCAGGCTCTACCGGCCGCGCGGCGGCCACCGCGAGCATGGCCGGGCTGATATCGCTGGCGACGACCCGGCCGCTGATGCCGACGGCCGCCGCGGCCAGGCGGGCGACCGGCCCGAGTCCGGTCGCGAGGTCGAGCACCGTGTCACCTGGACTCGGTGTCCCGCGTTCGATCATGTCCTTCGCCCACGGCTCGAATAGCTGGCCGAGCAGGTACTTGGCGTAGCCCGCTGGAATCGTCGCCTGGGTGAAGCCCCGGCCGCGAACACCGTCCATGGCGCGGCGCGCGCCTCCCGGCCTATCCGGCTGAGCTTGCTGGATCATTATGACCACCAAAGAATGACGATACGAAGGCGGGATTGGCGGTCAGCTCGGCTGGTGTGCCCCGCATCCGCAGCTCGCCTCCGCCCATGACATAGGTGTAGTCCGATACAGCAAGCACTGCTCTCGCACGCTGTTCTACGATTAGCACCGCTGCGCCTGATTTTGCCAGTGCTGTCACCTGTTCGTCGAGCAATGTTCTCGCAATTGGCGGTGCGAGGTTGGCTGTTGGCTCGTCTAGAAGGAATACATCTGGCCTGAGCATGAGGACCCGGCCCATGGCCAGCATTTTGCGCTCGCCGCCGCTGAGTTTTCCTGCCGGGCGGCGCGCCATAACGCGGAGCCGAGGGAACAGGGCAAACACGTGCTCGATCCGGTCGGGCACCTGGCCGCCGGGCAGCAAGTAGCCGCCCATCTCAAGGTTTTCCCGCACCGTGAGCGGCGCGAAGACGTCATCGACCTGAGGCACGTAACCGACGCCCGTCCTGGCCATATTTTCCGGCGTGGCATTGGTTACGTCACGACCGCGTATGCTGACCCGGCCCGCCGAAACCGGGAGCACGCCGGCAAGCGCCTTCAGCAGGGTGCTCTTGCCCGAGCCATTCGGCCCGACTACCGAGATGACCTGCCCGGTACCGGCTCGCACCGACACGCCTCTGATCACCGGGTCGCCGCCGTAGCCCGCTGTCACATCGGTCGCGAGCAAAGCCGCTGCCACCCCGGCATCGTCAGCCGACAAGATAGGCCTCCACGACCTCGCTGCGATCGCGCAACTCGGCCATTGTCCCTTGCGCCAGAACCTGGCCGTCGGCCATGACGATGACCGGATCGCAGAACTTGTCCATGATCGCGAGTTCGTGCTCGACCATCAAGATCGTCATGCCCTGACGGCATAGCTCCCGCAGCGCTTCCCCGATCCGCCCGGCGAGTTCCGGGTGCACCCCGGCCATCGGCTCGTCGAGCAGCAGCATGTCAGGCGCCGTCATCAGCGCGCGCATGATCTCCACCAGCCTGCGCTGGCCTCCGCTGAGGTCGCCGGCGTATTCGTTCGCCTTGTCGGTCAGGCCGAAGCTGTCGATCAGCGCGGTGGCCCTGGCGATCGCGTGTTCCTCGTCGTCGCGCCAGTACCAGCGGCCGGCCATCGCCCCGATGAACGAATCGCCCCTGTTGACCGGCACCGCTGACAGCAGGTTCTCCATGACCGTCAGCCGCTTGTACTCACTCGCGAGCTGGAAGGTCCTGACCAGGCCGATCCTGGCTCGGCGGTAAGCGGGCAACGCGGTGATGTCCTGGCCGCGAAAGCTGATCCGCCCGCCGGATGCCCTGTCCGTTCCGGCCAGCAAAGACAGCAGCGTGGACTTGCCCGCGCCGTTCGGCCCGATCAACCCGGTGAGCGTGCCCGCGGTAACCGACAGCGAGACGCCGTCGACGGCGTGCAGGCCGCCGAAGTCCTTTCTCAAATCTATCGCCGCGAGTATCTCCGCGCCTGGGCCAGCGGGCCGCCGTACGGCCAGCCGCGCCATGCCATCGCCAGGTTGCCTAGCGGCCGGTGGTGGCGCGATCACGCGTCTTCGCTCGGGAAGCACGCCCTGCGGTCGTGCCCACAAGAAGATCGCGATCAGCAGGCCGATCGCTACCCATTGCAGCGACGGCAGCAGGTTCGGCGGCAAACTCGGGTTGCTATTGGAAATAAATCTGGTGATCTCTTCGAATCCGACCGGCACGAGCACGGCGCCAAGCACCGCGCCAACGTGGTTGCCGGCGCCGCCGATTATGACGGCCGTGAACAAGACGATCGTCTCGGCGTAGCTCCAGGCGGCCGGCGACCAGACGCCGATGAAGCTGACCAGTATCGCGCCGGACAATCCGGCGATCGCGCCGCCGGTGACGAGCGCGCCGGTGCGCAGCGCGAGCAGGTTCTTGCCGAGCGAGTCAGCCACCTTGTCGTTGTCTCGCATGGCACGCAAGGTGCGGCCGTAAGGCGACTGCGTCAGGCGGCGCACGAACAAGTACACCAGCGCCGCGAGCACCAGGCCGCCGATCGCGAAACCGTACTGGTAGCTCACCTGAGCGCCGACGAACATGCCGCTTTGCAGTGGCGTCGGCACCAGGGAGACGCCGGCGTCACCGTTGAACAGCGGGCGGTAGTTCATCACGAGCAGGTTCAGCAGCACCGCGGTGACCAGCAG
>DATNEK010000238.1:0-21597 GCA_035553055.1 Streptosporangiaceae bacterium
CGTATCTGGCAGACCCATAGGATCTTGCCAATCTGATTGCACTACAAATGCTGCTGAAACTTGCAGACGGAGACATCGGTCGGGTGACGTATATTTGAAGCGCCTGGCGCGGACCGGCCCATAGAACCCCCAAAGGCGGGGGTTCCCGCGTGCGCGAGAACCCCGCCGCTCCAGCTAATGCCGCTAGAGTCCTGGCAGCACGCGGGTGTGTTCGATCCTGACCGCTCGGAGCGCATGCGGGTCAAGGCCGAGCAGCGTTATCTGAGGTCCAGTCCTGGCCGGCCGGGAAGCCGTGCATGATTTCCTCCCGCAGGCGCGGTCGGTCGCCGGCAACCGCCTGCGGCTAGGCGGCGGCGGTGGGTGGGCTGTGGCTGTGGTCCGGAGAGCAGGGCGGTGGCGCTGGCCAGGATCAGGTCGCGGACCTTGTTTGGGTCTGCCACATCAGCCACGTCCGCGACGACCGCGACCCGTCAACCTCAGGCCCGCTCCCGGCATCGAACGCCCCGAGCACGCAAGCGTGCGCAGCGACCTGCACCGACCGGGCCCGCTCCAGGCCGCGCAGGCAATCCGCCTGAACCGAGACCGGCACCGAAGCCATATCCGCATCGGCCAGCCAGGTAAGCCCGGCCACAACCATGCCAATCGCCTCGAGCGCCGACCCTGGCGCCGCGGCCGGAGATCCGCCCCGATCGGCATGTGCACCGGGCATGCCAGCCGCATCGGGCGCGCTTAGCTTGCCGGACGGAGGGCCGGGCTGCCGGTCAGGACCGCACATCACGCACCACTCCTTCCTGCGCGCACGCGACGAACCGCTGACGAATGTGGACTGACTGAATAGGCCGCTGCTCACAGACACGTCCGCACAGCAGGGCGGACGCCGGCGCGGCACCACAACACACATCAGAAACTGGAGGGCCGCTCATCCGGGACCGTGGCTCCCGCAAGGGGAGCTTCAACAATCACATGGACCTGAGCTACAAATGTCCCGGCGATGCCATCTCTCTTAAACAACTCCCAACCTAACAGCACCCACTGACAGTCTGCCGACGCGAGCGATGACCGGCGCGTACACCCCTGCGGTCCGCACCGGCCCGAACCGTTGTGATCTCGTGCGCTCAGCCTGGTCTGTGCTCTTGGAGGAAAGCGCGCAGGACGTCGTTGAACTCGCCCTCGGCATCCAAGTTCGGCATCCAAGTTGGGCAGATGGCCGACTCCCCGCCCAAGGTAGGGAGCCGTGGCCGGCTCCCTACCCCACAGTTCAGTTTTGTGACTTCTCCGCTACGGAACGACACATCGCGCTATAGTCTCTGCGCGCACCTTGTTCACCAGCCTTATAACCAATCCTGACTAGACAATAGTGTCCAGTTGTGCTGGTCTACGTACCACGCTAGCGACGGACTCTAAATGTGGCGGAGAAGTGCAGCCATGGGCGAGGACAAGTGGACTCACCGTGAGCCCGGTAGTGCCACAGGCTCAGTGGTGCCTCCGCCTGTTGTCCCTGGCGAATCGTCGCCGATGCGGCCTCCATTGCCGCACCGTCAGCCAAAGGCCAGCGGGCATCAACGGGCCGCCAATGCCGACGAGCTGATCACGCCGGTACGCAGGGTGTCAGGATCGGCGGGTGCTGAGCTGTCAGCGGTTCGACCGACCCGGCGGAACGCACGTCCTGTTCAGCCCAGGCTGCAGGCGGCCAAGCAACCTGCGACACCGCAGGAACTTCCAGACAACGTCAGGTATCTGTTCAGCCCGGCGCTGCCGCAGACCGGGCTAGCGGCTGAGCCTGCGGACTCAGAAGCTGAGACCGCGGACTCAGAGCGCGGCCGGCCGGCCCCATCAGCTGGTAACGCGGTGGCACCAGCGGCCGACAAGCCGCGACAGCGGCCAAGCGAGCGCAAGCTTGGGGCAACTGGCAGCCATCGACGCGATGCCGCGGCCGGGCCTGCCACCAGGCTGCGCCGCCGCCTCACGTGGATCGCCGCCGTACTCGTCGTTGCTTCGACCGCGGCGGGAACCGCGTTCGCCCTGGTAAGGCACGGGTCGACGGCGAATTCCGCCGGCCAGGCCAACCACCAGGGCGCCGGGGATCGGCAGCCGGCGGCGGGAAGTGACGGGCGGGCTCACGGGATCGGAGGCCTCCCTTCCGCCGGCATCGTTCGCGCTCAGGCCGCGCGATGGGTCGACAGGGAGATCAGCAAGAGCGCCATCATCGCCTGCGACTACGCGATGTGCAACGAGCTTCTCAACCAGGGGATGGCCGCCTCTAATCTGCTGGTGCTCAGCCCGACGGCGCCTTCACCGCTCGGTGCCGACATCGTGATCGGCACGCCAGCGCTGCGTAGTCAGTTCGGCCGGCGGCTGGTCAGCGAGTACGCGCCCACGGTCATCGCCTCATTCGGCATCGGTAAGGCACGCGTGGACGTAAGGGTGGTCGCGCCAGACGGGGCGGCCGCTTACGAGCTGGCCCTGAGCCGCGACCTGGCCGCCAGGCAGCGCGATGGCGGCGTACTGCTGCACAACGGCAGGATCAGCGTCTCAGATCCGGCGCGACCCGACCTGATCGCCGGGCTCGTCGATCCGAGGCTGCTCATAATGTTGCCGGTGCTGGCGAGCCAGCACCCGATCGAAATCCTGGGGTTCTACGACCGCGCACCCAGGTCAGCTCAGGGTGTGCCGCTCAGCGGCGCTGAGCTGGCGGGATATGACGCTGCTTCCGGCCTATCGGCGGGCAGCTACCTTCGCTGGCTGCTTCTGTTCTTGCGCGGCCAGCGAGCTCCGTACTGGCCGACCAGCGTCACCACAGCGGTGGTCGGCGGCCATGAAATAGTCCGGGTTCGGTTCTCCAGACCAAACCCGATTGGATTGCTAACCGGTCAGTAGGTGGGGGTTCTATGCATACAAGCAAGACTGTACGAAGATTCGGGCGGCTCGCGCTGCTCATCGCTCCCGCCAGCATGGCGCTCGGCGTGCTGGCCTACATCGCGCCGGCAGCGTCCGCATCGACGGGATCAGGCTGGCTCAGGCTCGCGCACCTGTCTCCGAATACACCGGCAGTCGATGTCTACCTTTACTCGTTCCACGACCCGAACGCCATGATCGTGCTTCATCACGTCGCCTATGGCACGATCTCCGGCTACGAGACGGTGCCGAGCGGCGAGTATACGGTCGCGATGCGCGGTGCTGGAGCGCCGAAGTCTTCGCCGCCGGTGCTTTCCACGACCGTTGACGTGCACGCGGGCGACGCCTACACGGTCGCGGGAATGGGCCCGGCGAACGGGCTGCAGCTCCAGATCTTCAAAGACAGGCTGACGACTCCGCGCGGTATGGCCCTGGTCAGGATCATCCAGGCGTCGCTGGTCCAGCATCGAGTCACTGTCACCGCTGGTCGCAAGGTCCTGGTACGTGATTTGCGGTTCGCTAAAGTGACGTCCTACGTCGTAGTGCCCGCAGGGACGTGGAACGTGAAGGCGGCCGGAGTGTCCGAGCACACCTCGGCCTCGATCAGCCTGGCCGCGGGCACGATCCACACCATCGTGGTGCTTGACGATCCTGGACACCTCACGCTCGACGACCTGGTCGACGCTGCTGGTAGCCGTGTCATCCCGGCCGGGGCTCCGGCTACCGGCCTCGGCGGCACAGCGCCCCGCCCGGCCCCGTCCAACCTTCCTTGGCTGTTGCTTGTGGCAGGTGGCCTGCTGCTGTGCGCCGCTGGCGCTAGGTGGGTAATCCGGCCTTGGGGCGCGTTCGGGAATCGCAGGCCGCCAGCGGTGACGTGACAGCCGTCAGGGCCGGAAAGGGTCTCACCGGGCAAAACCGTGCTGGGCAGGGTCGCACGAGGGCCCGACACCGACGGCCGCCGCAGCGGCATCCGATTGCTCGGCCGGCCGGGATCGCGCTGATCGTGTGCGGCCTGCTCGCGACCGCGCTTGGCCTGGGCGGCTGGGCCCTGCACGACGGTGCGCTCCAGCGCGTCGCAAGCCACAGCGCCTCCCAGGACGGCTCCCGCGGCGGAAGAAATTTCGCCTCGGGAGCGCCTGGCCCGGTCGGCCTTATCTCCGGCCCTTCTAAGCGCCAGAAGCACAACCGCGTCGCCAGGCCGTACTGGCTGCTTATCCCGGCGATCGGGGTAAGCAGCAACCTGGTCAGGCTGGGGCTGACAGCTCAGCACACGTTGCAGGTGCCGCCCAGCGCCGCTGTAGCCGGCTGGTACACCGGCAGCCCGCGACCCGGCCAGGTCGGCTCGTCGATCATCGCGGGCCACATCGACTCCAGACTTGGACCAGGGGTTTTCTATCACCTGGACCGGTTGCGACGCGGTCAGTACGTCTACATCATCCGCGCGAACCACACGGTCGCGATCTTCGAAGTGACCTCGCAGCGCACGTATGCGAAGTCAAGTTTTCCATCGAAAGCAATCTACGGACCGGTGCCGGACGCCGAGCTCAGGCTGATTACCTGCGGAGGTACCTTCGACTTCGCGACCGGCTCTTACCTCAGCAACGTCGTCGTATACGCCACGCTCATCAAGTGACGGTCAGGGCACGCCTATCGGCTACCAGACAGAAGTGTCCCCCGATTTGCGGCCGGCCTGACGTCAGCCCAGACTGTCGGCGGCAGCCGGTAGATTGCGAGCATGACCGACGAGGTATTTACCGAACAGCCAGGCCAGCCGCTCACCCTGATGGCGGTGCACGCACATCCAGACGACGAGGCTTCGAGCACGGGCGGCGTGCTGGCGAGGTACTCAGACGAGGGCATCAGGACCGTCGTGGTGACCTGTACCAATGGCGAGTTCGGCGACGGCCCGGCTGGCCAGAAGCCAGGCGACGAGGGTCATGACACCGCCGACGTGGCGCAGACCAGGCTGGCCGAGCTACGCGAGTCATGCAAGCACCTGGGCGTCACCGACCTTGAGACGCTCGGCTACCACGACTCAGGCATGCCTGAGTGGGAGTACCGGCACAACCCAGAGGCTTTCTGCAACGTCCCGCTCGACGATGTCGTTGCCAGGATCAGCGCGCTTATCGAGAAGTACAGGCCCGCGGTCGTGATCACCTATGATCCGGATGGCCCTTACCAGCACCCCGATCACGTTCAGGCGGCCAGGGCGGCGATCGGTGCCTTCGAGGCGACCGGCATACCGAGCAAGCTCTACTTGACCGCGATGCGGCGCAGCGACTGGCAGCAAGTGTGGGATGCCCTGCGCGAAGCCGGCGTGGAGGTACCCGACTGGGACATCAGTGAGGAAGAAGAGCGGATCATGCGCGAATCCGAGGCACGGATTACCACCACGATCGACATCAGGTCCGTGCTTGATCGCAAGCGGGCGGCGCTATTCACCCATGCCAGCCAGATCGCGGATTCGTGGTTCAGCAAGCTTCCGCAAGAGATTGGCGAACGGGTGTTCGGCAAAGAAACTTTTATCCTCAAGGAGAATAATTCTCGCGCGTCAGTCCCTGAGTCCGACCTGTTCGCCGGCTTGCGCTAGCTCTTTTGGTCGCTCGGGCCGGCCGGTCGCCCTGAGCCGCACGATACCGGCTATGGCTGCCGCCCCGGCCGGTGGCAAGGTCACCAGCGCCGTCAACTGGTAGCGCCAAGAGAATTCGAAGACGTCGGACATCAGCAACAGCGCCGCCCCGCAGCAGAAGAACAGCAGGGAGTGCAGGAGCAGGAGCCGCCGTCCTGCGAAGCCGTCAGCGAAACGCGTGCCAGCCAGGACCGTGCCAGCCAGTACTGTGCCAGCCAGTACTGTGCCCGCCAGTACCGTGCCCGCCAGCCCGGCGATGGCGCAGAAGGCAAGCAGTGGGCCGGGTGTGTAGCCACCGCCAAGCTGGTAGCCGCGCAGGAAGGCCGCACCGGGCTCCCATACCGCCGGTCGGCCTCCGCCGTAGGCCGCGATCGCGGGGTCGACCTGGGCCGGTGTGGCGTGCGGTGACAAGTAGGGGTAGCTGGTCTGGAATTGCCAGCGGGCCATCGGCGTATCGCCTGGCACCTTGCTCAGCGCGAACAACTTGACCACGTCGTCGGCGTAGCTGCCGAGCACCCGGCCGGGCTGCTGGCTGAGCACAGCCTTGTTGAAGCTGGCCACGAGCGCTGACGCCCTGCTGCTTAGCGGTCCGGTGTAGTAGCCGCGGATGGGTGATCCCTGGCCGTGCTCAAGCCAGTCAGGGCCGCGCGCTCGCTGGGCCGCTGTCGGGCAGAGCGCGCGCTCGACGGCGGGCAGCCGCAGCGTGGCACAGTCAGCGGACCACGCCATCCTTCCGTAGGTGGTCGTGACGCCAGAATGGGATAGGTAGAAATGCCCGACGAGCACGTACGAGCCGGTCATGTAGCCGAGTATCGGCACGGCGAACGCGGCGGTGAGCACGGCGCAGCGGGCAACAACGGCGCGCGGCCCGCCGCCTGCCACGACCAGGTATGCCAGCGCGGGGATGATGAGGATCTCGCCGACCTGGCGGAACGTGGCCGAGATCCCGAACGCGAGCCCAGCGACCGCGACAGCGCGCATGCCCGGCCTCATGCCGCGTCGGCTTAGGCCGAGCATGGCGGCGATCCCGGCCACGACCAGCGCCTCGAACCAGACGTCTGGCAGGATCATCTGCTCCATCTGGATCTGGTAGGCGTCGAGCAGCACCGGCGCGACCGCGACGGCCGCCAGCCACCGCGGCGTGCTGGCTCGCACCAGCACCAGGTAGATCGTCGCCGCCATGGCTAGACCGAGCAGGTGCTGGACAATCGCGACTAGATCGAAATTGCCCACCGCGAGAAGGACTTTGAGCGGCAGCCGGTAGCCGACCGGGTCGTTGCCCCCCGAGTCGTAGAGGTACCTGACCGTGTCGATGTAAAACAGCGCGGGCCGGTAGCTCACGACCGCGAGAACCCGCAGCGCGAGCCCGACGAAGAGCAGAGCTGCGAAGAGCCAGTGCCGTGCTACAAGCCTCACTGCGCCGACGCGGGCTCCGGTGCTCGTTCCGACACGGTCTGCGGGGCGGCTGGCTCACTGCGCCGACGGAAGAAGACCATGATCGCGGCGATCCCGAGAGCACCGGCCGCTGGAAGCGTCACGAGCCCCGGCAGCTGATACCGCCAGCTGAACTCGAAGGCATCCGATATGCCGAGCACAGCGACCGCGGCAGCGAAGAACGTGATGCACGCCACGCCGAGCTCGCGGGCCTGCGGCGTCATCCGGCGCCGGAACGCGAGCAGCGCCGATCCGATCAGCCCGGCGAGCACGCACAGCGCGAGCAGCGGCCCGGGCGTGTATCCGCCGTGGATCTGGTAGGAGCGCAGGAACCTGGCGATCGGAACGTCGACCTGAGGCCGACCGCCGTAGGCGGCAGCCAGCGGCCTCGGAAGCTTGTGCGGCAACTTGATGTACAGCAAGTTGTTCTTGAGCGAGACGTACTGGCCGAAGACGGGGAAGTAACCGTGGAACTGCCAGCGCCAGATCGGAGTATCGCCGGGGCTGGTTTCCCTGGTCAGCGCGAAGAGCTTGACCGAGTCGCGCAGTACCGCGCCGATGACGCGCAGCGACTGCTGCTTTTCCACCGCGCGGTTGAACTGGGAGATGAACACCGCCCTGTCCGGCTGCAGCGTAATCGGCAGCTTGTTACCGAAGGTGCGCAGTGGCCCTTGACCTGAGTGCTCGAGCCAGTCAGGGCCTTGCGCCTTCTCGAACGCGGTGGGGCACAGCAGCTTGACGATCGGTGACACGTTCAAGGTGGCGCAGTCGGCCGCCCCGGCCATCCGCCCGTAGGTAAGGCTGCTCTGTGAGTAGGAGATACGGAAGTGATGGGTCAGTTCGTAGGACGCACCCATGTAGAGCACGATCGCCAGCGCGAACGCGCAGATGACGGCCGTCGTGTTGACCAGCACCTTGCGCAGCCCGCCGCCGAGCACGATGGCGATTACCACCGCGGGCACGATCATGATCTCGCCAACCTGCCTGACACCGGTCGACCCGCCGAGCAGGGCGGCGCCGATGATCAGCGTCTGCAGAGTTGGCCGCTTCTGCCAGAGCAGAACAGCCAGGCCCGCCACGATCAGCGCCTCGAACCAGACGTCCGGCATGATCATCGCTTCGGCCTGCAACTGGTACGCGTCGAACAAGACAGGCACCATGGCCAGCGCGGCAAGCCAGCGCGGCGTACCCCGCCTGATCAGCACCACGTACATGGTGATGGCGATCGCGATGCCGAGCAGGTGCTGCACGAGCTCGACCGTGTTGAGATTGCCGCCGAGGGCAAGGATCATCTTCAGCGGGATCTTGTAGCCCACCGGATCTGAACCAGGCCACGCGTCGTAGAGGTACTTCAGCGTGTCGATGTAGACGATGGCTGGCTGATAGGCCGCCTGCGCGAGTACCCGCAGGACCAACCCGACCGCGATCAGCGCCGACGCTAGCCAATGCCGCCGCACGGTTTCTTCCGCGAGCGTCAGCATCACCGTCGCCGTCCACTTGCGGGCCGGACGATCTGCCTGCTCGGTTCGCTGCCCAGCGTGTCCGTTCAGCGCCGGGCCAGCAGGGCCTGAGCCTGGGTCCGCTGAGTTAGCTGCCACCGAGCTAGCTACTCCAGGCGCGTCGGTTGAGCCGGTAGCGGCGGCCGCGCCGTTTTTGGCGGCCGCGCCATTGTCGCTCGGCGGCCCTGCGTGAGCGTCGCCCATAGCCACATCCGTGGTGGCTGAGGCTGGCGCTCCGGACGCGGCAGGTCCGCTCGCTGGCTGAGGCATTCGCATGTGCGGTCGTCCCGATCCCTGACTGACTTGTGCCCTGTCTGACATGTGCACCGCGGGGCACTGTGCTTCGCGCGAGGCACTGGCCCTTATGACTATATTTCGGCTGGAACGGCAATGCGGTGCTCCAGCGAGATCACCGATAGCGGCGGTGCCCGGAGTACAAGCGCCCAAACCCGGTCGCAGGAACCCGGTGCCGTCCCGCTGAGCCTATCGGACCTTCGGAACCATGCCGTCGCAGCTTATCGCCCACCAGCGGCTGCTCGTGCCCGGCTGGCGAAATCCCGGCAAAATGTCAGAGGCTTTACCTAACGTGGGGGCCGTGGTTAACGAGGTCACTGAACGCTGGTCGCCGACAGGACATCTACCCGCCACCCGCGGCACTTGGAAAGAGTTGCGTCGCCTTGTTCTGGCTGTGGCGCCGTCGCTGAGCGCACCGCAACCAGGCGCAGCCGGATTATGCCGGGTCTGTCGAGGCCCGTCAGGGCGATCACGTGCGCGTTGCTTTCAATGCGATCTTCATGGCCAATGCGGCGGAGGAAGCCTTGCCGACGTAGTGCTGCCCGTCGCGTTCGCGCCTAAGGGCAGTCCTATTGCCAGGTATCTATGGCAATACAAGTCACCCGGGCCGGAGGCAACCGCCGCCGGGATGGTGCTGCTCGCGCTGCTGCTTGTGTTCTTGCGTGACCACGGTGCCTGCGGGTGGCGGTCGGCAGGGTTCGTCAATCCCACGCACGTGGCCGTGGTGCCGACGGCGCGCGGCCGGCCGGGCGTTCACCCGCTGCGCGGCCTGATCGCGCCCTACCTGGGGTGGTCGTGGGCTGAGCTCGCGGCCAGGCCGGACCAGCGTGAGCGGGACCTAGACCCTGGCCGGTTCGACGCGGCGCCGGTTCCCGGCGGCCGCGTGCTGCTCGTCGACGACACGTGGACGACCGGGGCGAGCGCGCAGTCCGCTGCCATGGCGCTACGCGGGGCCGGAGCGCGCTCGGTCGCTACCGTGGTGATCGGGCGCCACATCGGCCAGCCCGCGCTCGATCTGGCCGCGATGCCGTTCCGCACGGAGATCTGCGCGGAGCATTATGGCGTGGGCGCTTCCGGCTGACCGTAGGCTTGCCCTCGTGGTTACCCGTGCGCCTGCGCGCAAGCAGCTCAAGCCTGACGTGTCCAGGACCGCGCTGGTCAGGCGGGCAAGGAAAATGAACCGGATACTCGCCGACCTTTACCCCGACGCGCACTGCGAGCTCGACTTCACTACGCCACTTGAGCTGCTGGTGGCCACGATCTTGTCCGCGCAGTGCACCGACAAGCGGGTAAATCAGGTGACGCCCGTGTTGTTCGGCCGCTACCACACCGCGGCCGACTACGCCTCCGCCAGCCGCGAGGATATTGAGAAGATCATCGCATCCACCGGGTTCTTCCGCGCGAAGACCACCAGCCTGCTCGGGCTCGGCCAGGCACTGTGCGACAAGTTTGGCGGACAGGTGCCGAATAAGCTGCGCGATCTGGTCACGCTGCCCGGTGTCGGCAGGAAGACCGCCAATGTGGTGCTTGGCAACGCTTTCGGCGTTCCAGGGATCACCGTGGACACCCACTTCGGCAGGCTGGCGCGACGCTTTGGCTGGACGACGTCGGACGACGCGGAGAAGATCGAGCAGGAAGTGGGTGCGCTGATCCCACGATCGGAGTGGACGATTCTCTCGCACCGGATGATCTGGCATGGACGGCGCGTCTGCCATGCCCGCAAGCCTGCCTGCGGCGCGTGCGGGCTTGCCGCGCTCTGTCCGGCCTACGGGGAGGGTCCGACCGACCCGATCGTGGCGGCCCGCTTGGTCAAGCCAGGCCCATTCTCGTGACGTCGGCCGGTGATGACGGCCAGGTGCCAGGCTGGCTGACCGACCTGGCCACAGCGGCGCAGACGATGACTGTCCCCGCAGAGCTTTCGCCGCCCCGTGGCGGCGGCAGGCGATCGGCGATCCTGATCTTGTTCGGGATGGCTGCCCAAGCCGATGATGGCGCTGGGCCTGATCTGCTGCTCGTTCAGCGCAGCCAGTCACTGCGCAGGCACGCCGGCCAGGCGGCCTTTCCCGGCGGGGTCATCGATCCCGGCGATGACGGCGCCGTCGGCGCGGCGTTGCGCGAGGCCGCCGAGGAGGCCGGCGTCGAGCCAGGCGGAGTTCAGGTCGTCACCGTGCTGCCCGAGTTGTTCATACCGCGCACGGGCTACCAGGTCTCGCCGGTGCTCGGCTGGTGGCGCGACCCTTCGCCGGTTGCGCCAGGCGACCCGGCCGAGGTCGCCGCGGTGGCGCGGGTGCCGATAGCGCAGCTCGCCGATCCCGCCCACCGGCTCATGGTCAGGTACCCCGGCGGCGGTGCGGGCCCGGCCTTCCGCGCTGGAGCGATGCTGGTCTGGGGCTTTACCGCTTTTGTGATCGGCAAGCTGCTCGAGCTTGGCGGCTGGGAGCAGCCCTGGGATACCGATCACGTGATCGAGCTGCCTGGCGGCTTGCCTGGCATTGGCGCCCAGGCGAGCTGACCGGAAATCATAGGCGCGGATGGCTGCGTGCCCAGCCGTTTGCCGACCGCTGTCCGACGGATACCTTAACTTCTGTGCCCGGTGACTTCCTTGACCTGATTCTGATCGCGCTGGCTGCTGCCTTCGCGGTCGCGGGATACCGCCAGGGTTTCATCATCGGCGTGATGAGCTTCGCCGGCTTTACCGGTGGCGCCGTGCTCGGCATCTATTTCGCGCCAGGCCTGGCCAAGGCGGTGACCGCGAGCCAGGGGCCGCAGGCGGTGCTTGCGATCATCGTCGTCTTCGCCGCGGCCGTCGTCGGCATGCTGATCGCCTCGACGCTCGGCGTGGCGCTGCGATCCAAAGTCAGGCGTCGACCGTCGACCGTGCTCGACTCGGTCGGCGGCGCGGTTGTCAACGTCGTGGCGATTATGCTGCTTGCCTGGCTGATCGGCACGCTCGTCGCTTACGCGCCACCCTTTCCTTCCATTGCCTATCAGGTCAACAACTCCGCGCTGCTCAAGGGCGTCGACCGGCTGATACCGCAGAGCGCCAGGCCCGAGTTCTCCGCGCTGCGGCGGCTGCTGACCACCGAGCCGTACGCGCAGGTCTTCGGTGCGCTTGGCGCCGAGACCGCGCTGAACGTGCCTAAGCCCGACCCCACGGTGCTCCGGTCGGCCGGCCTGCTGCGGGACAGGAACAGCGTCGTCAAGATCGAAGGAGTCGCGCCGTCGTGCTCCCGGACGATCGAAGGCTCAGGCTTCGTCATCGGCCGCGATCGGGTGATCACAAACGCGCATGTCGTGGCCGGAGTCAGGCGAGATCCCGAGGTCTACACCAGGTTCGGATCGCAATTCTCCGCCCGCGTCGTGCTATTCGACCCGTCGCGGGATGTCGCCGTGCTCTATGTGCCCGGGCTCAGCATGCCCGCGCTCCCAGTCACAGGATCGGCTCCCTTCGGCGCCAGGGCAGTCGTCGCTGGGTATCCGCTCGATGCCTCGTTCACCGCGGTGCCCGCCCGGGTCGGCAGGTCGGAACTAGCCAACGGCCCTGATATCTATGACAGGACCCGCGTCACCCGCGACATATATCCCATTCGCGCCCTCGTCGAGCCGGGGAATTCGGGCGGTCCGCTGATCGCGCCCGACGGGCAGGTTTACGGCATGGTGTTCGCCGCCGCCGTGTCGGTGAAAGATACCGGCTACGCGCTCACCGGCGGCGAGATCGCCACGGACATCAGGCTTGGTCTGGACCGCACCGCTCGCGCCTCGACCGAGCAGTGCCAGTAGGCCCGGCACCCCTGGCCACGAACAGCCGGGGGCGGAGATCCTCATCGGTTACCTGGTCAAGGCCTGACCTCTCGATTCGATCGGCAAGCTCGTCGGCTGAGCGGACGACGGTAATGTCCAAGCCTGCTGGCAACTTGCCCGCGTAGCCGGCCACGGCCGCCGCGCCCCGTCTGAGCAGGGTCGTGGCGCCGACGCCGTTGCCTCGCCGCGCGTGCGTCAGCCCGACGGCGATCTGCGCGAGCCCCTTCCACACCTGGCGTTCGTCCGACGGCACCGACTTCCACGCGATTTCGAGCACCTCATGCGCGTGGAACGGCCGTCCATCGTCGATGAGCCGCTGTGCGAGCGGCAGCGCATCGCCGGGCGCAAGCCGCAGGTCAGCGGGCATCGTTGGCTCCCCGGCAGCGGCCCGGTCGAGCGGCCTGCCGAGCCCGTCGCGCGGCCTGGCGTTCTTCGGCTTGCCTGCCTCGTCGCGATCCCTTGGCGTAGCGGACGTCGTCACCGTTCCGGCTCGGGATCTGCCAGCCATGACCGCAGCTCTAGATCGAACCGGTCCGGTGTTTCCTCATGCGGGAAGTGGCCGGCGCCGTCGATCAGCCGCCACCGGTAAGGCGCGTCGACGTAGTTGCCGCCGCCCCGCGCCGTCTTAGGCCTGATGCAGCTATCGAGCGATCCGTGTATCTGCAGCGTCGGCGCCTGGACCGGTTGGCGCATGGCGCGGGCGTAGCGCATGCCGTCTGGTCGCAGCCTCGATCTGAGCAGCCAGCGGTGATACTCAAGCGCGGAGTGTGCCACCGCCGGGATGCACATGGCTGCCCGGTAGGTGCCCTCGGTCGCCGGGTCGGGCCAGCCAGGTCCCGACCAGTAGTTGAGTATCTCGCCTACGCGCTGCGCGTGATGGCGAAGCAATTGTCGCTCAGGGAGCACAGGGAGTTGGAAGCCAAACGCGTAGCCGCTGCTCCGGCCCTGCCCGAGCGGATCAGCGAGCACGGCGGCGCGCAGCCTGAGCGGGTGGGCCGCCGACACGATGCCCAGTCTGCGCACCACCTTGGGGAAGTACGCGGCCATGGTCCAGGCGATGATCCCGCCCCAGTCGTGACCGACGACGACGGCGTTGGCTTCGCCGAGCGACCTGATCAGGCCCGCCGCGTCGGAGGCCGCGGTCACCAGGTCGTAGCCGCGCGGCGGCTTGTCGCTGCCGCCGTATCCGCGCAGGTCGACAGCGACCGCGCGAAAGCCGGCCGAGGCCAGCGTGCCGAGCTGGCGACGCCACGTCCACCAGAACTGAGGAAAGCCGTGCAGCAGCAGCACCAGGGGGCCGTCGCCGTTCTCGGCGATGTGAAACCTCGTGCCGTTCGCGCTCACCGACCGGTGCGACCACGGGCCGTCAAGGTAGATCGACGCCTCGCTTTGCTGGCCCATCGGCTAGCGTCCGGTTGGTGAGACCGCGTCGTCCCTGCGGATCAGCGCGAGGTCGTCCGACACGGTGCTGCGCGTCTTTCGCAGCCCGTTGAGCTTGCGGAACTTCAGCAGGCCGATCGCCACGGCGAGCGCGGCGAGCAGAACGCAGGTCGCGGCGACGATGAGGAACGCAGCCCAAGCCCAGATGCCAGCGGCCATGAGCCCGTAGGCGTATGCGAAGCAGAGCAGCATGAGCACGAGGCAGCCGACGAAGGCCGCCATGCCAAGCAGCACTCCGCCGATTCCCATCCGGCGCGCGTCCTCCTTCAGCTCGAGCTTCGCCAGGTCCACTTCGAACTTCACAAGCTGCGTGATGTCGCTGACGGCGAGCGCGACGAGGTCGCCGAGCGATTGCTGCCTTCCATCCGTGCTACCTGGTCCCGTGCTCGGTGGCACCGTGTCACCCGGTACCGTAGGTCCGGCCATCTTCTTCCTCCCTTCTAAGGCTTCGACCAGTCTCCCGCATGCGGACGTCCATACGCGCTCTGGCTCCAATTCACCGGCGGCCGCGATCTCCTGGGTCAGCGCGCAGCAGGCTAGCCCGGAGTTTTCATCAGCGCAAAGACAAAGCGGGCGGCGCCCCACAGGGACGCCGCCGCTGAGCCACGTCAATCCGGGTTACCAAGCGTGCACCTTACTGCCGGACAAGGCGCCCCGTCGTAGCAGCAACTACAACGCTCGGTCTTCCTGGACGCTCCTGTCTCGGCCGCCTCCCGCGGCTGGTCGCGCGTGGGTACCCGGTTGCCGTGTCCGCACCACTGGCGTGATGCGTATTTCTTTTCTACGACGGATCGATCTGGTTGGGAAGAGCTTCGCGTGATCGATTCGTGATCTTTATCGTTCCTGCTGTTCACATGTCGCGACCTGGTGCGCGAACGCCAGCACCGGCCAGCCGCGCTGCGCTGCGATCCTGCGAAGGTGGCGGTCCGGGTTGACCACGTGCGGGCGCCCGACCGCCTCAAGCATCGGCAGATCGGTGACCGAGTCGCTGTAGGCGAAGCAATCGGCGAGCCGGTAGCCGCGCTCGGCCGACAACTCGCGGATCCTGATCGCCTTGGCCTCGCCGTAGGCGTAGAACTCAAGCTCGCCGGTATACAGGCCGTCCGCGTGCCGCATCTTCGTGGCGATGACCGCGGAAGCTCCGAGCATCGCCCCGATCGGGCCGACCATCTCTAGCCCAGAGGTTGAGACGATGATCACATCGCGGCCAGCTCGCTTGTGCGCGTCGACCAGCCGCCGTGCGTCGGCATAGATGATCGGCCCGATGGTGTCAGCCAGATGGGTTGAGACGATCTCGGCGACCCGCTCCACCTGCCAGCCGCAGCAGAGCTTGCTCACCTCTGCCTTGATCTTTTCCATCTGACCGTGGTCAGCGCCGCCGAGCCTGAACGCTAGCTGCGCAAGTGCGCCACGAACTGCCTGCGCTCCGCTGATCAAGCCGTGCCGGTAGAACGATGGCGCAAAGGCCAGCGTGCTCGACCTAGAGATCAGGGTCTTATCCAGGTCAAAGAAGGCAGCGGTAGCCCCCGTCGCCGCGTCGGCGGAAGTCCTCATGACCGCCGAGCATACGGCGCTATGTTGAAATCCAATCTTGCATCGCATGACCGACTGGTAACTTTGATCCACTGCACGTAGGATTTCCTGAGTTACGGAACCGCTCTGTCCCCCCGGAGCCGGGCCGTACGGCGACCCCCGCTCTCCCCCCCGGCGGGGGTCGCCCCTTTATTGCCGCACGTCAGCGCGTTATCGCGGCGCGCCAGCCAGCAGGCAGCCGAGCAAAGCGAGCGAGCCAGGCTTGGAGAGCGGCTCGTTACCGTTACCACATTTCGGAGATTGAATGCACGAAGGGCAACCGGCCGTGCACTCACAGTCGGCGATAGCCAGCGAAGTTGACCTTAGCCACTGCGCCGCGGCCAGAAATCCGCGTTCAGCGAACCCCGCGCCTCCGTCATGGCCGTCATAGACAAAAATGGTGAGCCGGTCGGTCTGTGGATGGATATCCATCGACACACCGCCGACATCCCACCGGTCGCAGGCCGCGACGAGCGGCAGCAGCCCGATGGCGGCGTGCTCGGCCGCGTGCGCCGCCCCGGCTAGCTGAACACCGCTGTCCGCCAGGCTCTGGCGCTGGCTCGGCGAGATCGTGCACCAGACCGCCCTGGTGCGCAGCGCACGCGGAGGCAAGTCGAGTTCTTCTTCGTCGATCGGCTGTCCGGTATCTGGCTTGCGGCGGGTGAAGGAGACGACCTGCCGTCGGACGAGCACCTCACCGAAGTGCACCGCCGCACCGCCCCAGTCCACCCTCCTGTGCTCGGCCGCGATCTCGATCTCGGTCAAGTCCCTCGCTGACGTCACATAGCCGGGATCGCCGGCCTCAACGAGAGCGACGCCTTCGTCGAGATCGAGCCGCCGTACCAGGTACAGGTCGCCTTGGTGCGGATAGACCGCCCCGGCGTGCGCCAGCACGTGCGCCGATGGCTCGTCCATCGTGCCGATCAGCCGGCCGGTCGTCTCCTCCACGATCCTCACCGATAGCCCGCCCGCGCCGCGCAACCCGGTCATCGGGCCCCGGCGCAGGCCGGTGAGATGCCACAAGCCTGACCGCTCCCTGAGCGTGCCAGCCCGCACCAAATCGGCGACCACTCCGCGAGCGGCCGGTCCGAAGAGCATCAGGTCCGAGCCGCTTAGCGGCAGCTCGGCTGCCGCGGCACACAGGTGCGGAGCGAGTATGTATGGATTGGCTGGGTCGAGCACGGTCGCCTCGACCGGCCGGTGCAGCAACGTCTCGGGGTGGTGCACAAGGTAGGTGTCGAGTGGATCGTCGCGCGCGATCAGTATCGCGACGCTGTCACGGCCGGCCCGCCCGGCGCGGCCTGCCTGTTGCCAGAGCGCGGCCCTCGTGCCTGGCCAGCCGGCGATCAGCACCGCGTCGAGCCCGGCGATATTGACGCCAAGCTCGAGCGCGGGCGTGGCGGCGAGCGCGGTGATCGTGCCGTCCCGCAGTGCCTGCTCGAGTTCTCTGCGTTCATGGGGCAGGTAGCCGGATCGGTACGCGGCAACCCGCTGCGCCAGGTCGCTGGCGCCCGCTTCGACCAGCTTGGCTTTCGCCACGGCGGCCGCGGCTTCGACGCCGCGCCTCGACCTGATGAAGGCAAGCGAAGGCGTTCCGTCGAGCACCAGATCGGCGAGCAGGTCGGCGGCTTCCGCGATAGCGCTGCGTCGCATCGGCGCACCTGCTTCTCCGCGCAGCCCGGTGAGCGGGGGCTCCCACATGCCAAACGTCATCGGCCCGCGAGGCGCGGCATCGGCGGTGATGGCGCAGGTGGCGAGGCCAGTGAGCAGTTCAGCACAGCGCTCGGGCTCGCTGATCGTCGCCGAGGCGAGGATGAACCGCAGATCGCCCGCGGCTCCGTGGTGCTCAGCGACCCTGCGCAGCCTGCGCAGCACCTGCGCGACGTGCGATCCGAATACGCCGCGGTACCCGTGGCACTCGTCCACGATCACGTACCTGAGCCTGCGGAAGAACCCGTCCCACCGGCGATGCTGCGGCAACAGCCCGTAATGCACCATGTCCGGGGTGGTCAGCAGGTAGGTGGCGTGCTTGCGGGCGCGAAGCCGCTCGCTAGCTGGAGTATCGGAATCGACCACAGCGGCGCGCAGCGATGGCCGAAGGTACCCGCCGAGCGATCGCACCAGGGCAAGCTGGTCGGCGGCGAGCGCTCTGGTCGGCGCCAGGTAGAGCGCTGTCCCCCCGCCCGCGATCGCGGCGAGTGCCGGCACGAGATAGCCGACTGATTTACCCGAGGCGGTCCCGGTGGCCATTATCACGTTATGCCCGGCATGGGCGAGATTGGCGGCCTGTGCCTGATGCTCCCACGGCCCGGAGATGCCGACCTGCGCGAACGCCTTCATCACGTCAGCGGGAACCCAGCCGGGCCAGGGAACCCGCCTGCCCGGGCGTTCTGGCAGCCGCTCAACATGGGTAAGCCGACCAGAGGCGGCGCCATGATCGAGTATCCGGCGCACGCCGGCACCATCGCCAGCGCAATACGCTGGCGGATCGGCTGCGAACTGCTCCTCATCAAGCATGGTGGTAGAAGTTTGTCATCGGCAGGCCGGGTAGCTCGAACCGTGATCTGGTATAGACATGAGTCTGAGCATCGTTGAATGCGCGACGGAGCATCACGCCCGGCGTGCGGGACGAGATCAGCTCGGCCGACCGCAGGGATAATGGATGCATGGCGCTGGAGGAATCTGTGGATCTGAAGCTGGATCACTACAACAAGGACGGAATCGAGATCGTCGACGTCGAAGGCGAGATCGATGTGTACACCGCGCCACGGCTGCGTGAGCTCCTGATCGACCTGGTGAACAACGGAAACCACCAGATCGTCGTGAACATGGAAAAGGTGGAGTTTCTCGACTCCACCGGACTCGGCGTCCTGGTTGGCGGGCTCAAGCGGGTGCGGGCACATGACGGATCGCTTGACCTCGTCTGCACGCAGGAGCGGATATTGAAGATCTTCCGCATCACCGGCCTGACCAAGGTCTTCGGAATACACGACAGCGTCGACGAGGCGATCGCCAACAGGAAATCTGAGAAGTAGCCGTCAGAGGCCGGCTTGCATGGCAAGCGAGATGGCAACAGTTGAAGTCACCTTCACGCCACTGCCAGCGCACGTGCGCACAGCCAGGCTGGTGGCGACCGCGGTAGCAAGGCGCAGCGGCGTGTCGGAGTCGCTGCTCGACGAGGTCAGGCTGGCCGTCGGCGAGGCGTGCTCGCGCGCCGTAGAGGCGCATCGGCTGCACTGCCCGTCGCAGCCTGTTCGCATCGCGCTGACCGGCCAGGACGGCCGCTTCGAGATAGAAGTCGTCAACGCGGGCACAGCGCCGGGCGGAAGTGAGAGCAGGCTGGTCCCCACCGGGTTCTCGCTAGCGGTCATCGCCGGGCTCGCCGATGACGTCCAGATCAGCGAGACGCCCGCTGGCACCAGCGTAAAGATGAGCTGGCCAGTCTCACTTTCCGCCGGCGGTTCCGGGGGCTCGCCCCCCGGAACCAGCACCGCGGGGGGTTCCGGGGGGCCGTCCCCCCGGGCCAGTACCGCGGGGGGTTCCGTCTCGAACTACAGCAACTGTCCAACGCCGTAGCGGGGACAGCAGCAACGGTTCAGCGCTGTCGTTCGGAAGCGGCAGCAGGCCTTGATACGGTCACCGTTTCGTCACAAACGGGTTGCGGGCGCCCCCAGATCCCGACCCGCTGACGCGTCGCTAGATAACAATGCGTAGACTCCCGGCACTGTCGGGAGGTCCCTGCGGCGGCCGAGCTGCGGTGGAATATTCCGATATGATGGTTTTTACGAAGAAAGCGTGAGTCGGAGGACAGATGACAAGGCTTAGTTCCGTTCTCGCGGATGGGGCAGCCACAGTAACCGGCTCCAACGTGACATGGGTCGCGGTCGTAGCTGTCATCGCTGTGCTTGCTCTTGCGATGGCCGGCTGGCTGGTCAGGCAGGTGCTGGCGGCTGGCCAGGGCACGGCGAAGATGCAAGAGATCGCGACGGCGGTGCAAGAGGGCGCCGCCGCGTATTTGCGCAGGCAATTCAGGACGCTCGGCGTCTTTGTTATCGTGATCTTCTTCGTGCTGCTTCTGCTGCCGGCCGACGGCAGCGGAGTCCGGTGGGGCCGATCGGTTTTCTTCCTCGTCGGTGCGCTGTTCTCGGCTACGACCGGCTTCACGGGAATGTCACTGGCTGTGCGCGGCAACGTCAGGGTGGCAGCGGCGGCGAGAGATTTCGAGAACAACGGCGAGCGCAACGCGATGCGGATCGCGTTCCGCACCGGTGGCGTGGCCGGCATGTTCACCGTCGGCCTCGGACTGCTCGGCGCAGCGGTCGTCGTGCTGATCTACAAGCAGAACGCGTCGAGCGTGCTTGAGGGATTCGGCTTCGGCGCCGCGCTGCTCGCGATGTTCATGCGTGTCGGCGGAGGTATCTTCACCAAGGCCGCCGACGTCGGCGCTGACCTGGTCGGCAAGGTAGAGAAGGGCATACCTGAAGACGACCCGCGTAACGCCGCGACGATCGCCGACAACGTCGGCGACAACGTGGGTGACTGCGCCGGGATGGCCGCCGACCTGTTCGAGTCCTACGCGGTCACGCTCGTCGCGTCGCTGATTCTCGGCAAGGCGGCGTTCGGTTCACAGGGCCTGGTCTTCCCGCTGATCGTGCCGGCCATCGGCGTGCTCACCGCGATGGCGGGGATCTTCTTCGTCGCGCCGCGCAAGAGCGATCGCAGCGGCATGACGGCGATCAACCGTGGCTTCTTCTTGTCCGCGATCTTCTCGCTCGTGCTTGTCGTGATCGCGTCGCTGATCTACCTGCCCTCCTCATTCAGCAAGCTCAAGGGCGTGACCGACCCGGCGATCCTGCACCACTCCGGCAACCCGCGGGTGCTCGCGATCGTCGCGGTCGTGATCGGCCTGGTGCTGGCCAGTGCGATCCAGTTGCTCACCGGCTACTTCACTGAGACCAACCGCAGGCCAGTCAGGGAGATCGCCGACTCATCCCGTACCGGCGCGGCGACCGTGATCTTGTCCGGCATTTCTGTCGGCCTTGAGTCCGCGGTCTACTCAGCGCTGCTGATCGGGGCGGCGGTATACGGAGCGTTCCTGCTCGGCACCGGCAACGCGACGATCGCGCTGTTCGCTGTCGCGCTCGCGGGAACTGGCCTGCTGACCACTGTCGGCGTCATCGTGTCGATGGACACCTTCGGTCCCGTCTCGGACAACGCGCAGGGCATCGCTGAGATGAGCGGTGATGTGGAAGGCGAAGCCGCGCAGGTGCTGACTAGGCTGGACGCGGTCGGGAACACCACCAAGGCGATCACCAAGGGCATCGCCATCGCCACCGCCGTGCTCGCGGCCACCGCGTTGTTCGGCGCGTTCCGCACCACGGTGGAGGCCGCGCTCGGCCACGCGGCCAGCACATTCAGCCTGTCGATCGACAAGCCGAACGCGCTCGTCGGGCTGATCGTCGGCGCGTCCGTGGTCTTCTACTTTTCCGGTCTGGCGATCATGGCGGTCGGCCGTGCGGCTGGCCGGGTGGTGTTCGAGGTGCGCGAGCAGTTCAGGACCCACCCAGGCATCATGGACTTCACCGAGAAGCCCGAGTACGGCCGCGTTGTCGACATCTGCACCAAGGACTCGCTGCGTGAACTCGCCACGCCCGGATTGCTGGCCGTGCTCACCCCCATCGCGATCGGCTTCGGGTTCGGCTACGTGCCACTCGGCAGCTTCCTCGCCGGGGCGATCGCGGCTGGTGTGCTGATGGCGGTGTTCCTGGCAAACTCAGGCGGTGCCTGGGACAACGCCAAGAAGCTTGTCGAGGACGGCGTCCATGGCGGCAAGGGCTCGGAAGCGCACGCCGCCACGGTGATCGGGGACACGGTCGGCGACCCGTTCAAGGACACCGCTGGCCCGGCGATCAACCCGCTGATCAAGGTGATGAACCTGGTCTCACTGCTGATCGCGACCAGCGTGGTCAAGTACGCGGGCAACACCGGCCTGCGGGCTGGCGTCGCCGTCGGCGCGCTGGCGATCGTGGTCGC
>DATNEK010000239.1:0-10527 GCA_035553055.1 Streptosporangiaceae bacterium
TGTCGTTGGGCGCCAATGCCAGGAACTTAAGGAAGCGCCGTCGCGGGCAAGCCGGGCAAGACCGGGGAGAGTCAGCCGCATCCGGAGCCCGGAGTTTCATGATCTGGGAGAGTTTCCCACGCTATGCGCGGAAAACTCTCCCGCACACGAAAAGCCTCCCAGATCATGAACCCGGTATCGGCATAATCGCCCGAAATGCCCGGGGCAGGCAGCAGCGGTCCGGCACTCCCGCGCGCCCAGGCACAACCACCAGCGCCCCCTCACCACACCACGGCCCCTGCACCACCACCATCACCCCGCCAGCCATCACCACTCACACCACCATTGACCAGCGCACACAAACCGGAAGCAGCCCCGCAGCCTCCCCTTAATTTCCTGGCATTGCTGTCTATCGACGTCGGCGGGCCGACCATGCTGCCGGCACCACGGGCTTCACGACGTCGCCGGGGCCGGCAACGTTGCCAGCGCCCGCCCGCCGAAGTGGCCTAGAGGATAGTTAGCCAATGAAATAAAATCGGGATCGAGCCGGTTCACTAGAGTCATCCCTAGGTATCAGCCGCATCAGTGAGGGCCGAACAGACTTGGCTACGACAGATCGCAGCGCCAGCAACGGCAGCCCAGCAGACGTCACCTCAAGCAACGGCAGCGCACCAGGCGGCGGTCGGCGCGGGCTGCCGGGAGGGCACTACAAGTGGACGGCGCTGTCGAACACGACGCTCGGGATTCTGGCCGCGACGGTGAACGCATCGATCGTGATCATCTCGCTGCCGGCGATCTTCCGCGGCATCCACCTGAACCCGCTGACCCCGGGCAACATCAGCTATCTGCTGTGGATGCTGATGGGGTACCTGGTGGTCTCGGCCGTGCTCGTGGTGACGCTTGGCCGGCTTGGTGACATCTACGGCCGGGTGCGGATGTACAACCTTGGCTTTACGCTGTTCGGGCTCGGCGCGCTTGCGCTGCCGTTCGATCCGCTGAAGGGTCCTGGCGGGGCGCTGTGGCTGATCGGCTTCCGCATCATCCAGGCGGTCGGCGGCGCGATGCTGATGGCCAACTCCCCCGCGATCCTGACCGACGCTTTCCCATCCAACCAGCGCGGCATGGCGATGGGCATCAACCAGGTCGCAGGCATATCCGGCCAGTTCATCGGGCTGATACTCGGCGGCGTGCTTGCCGCGGTCAACTGGCGCCTTGTCTTCCTGGTCTCGGTACCGATCGGCGTCGGCGGGGCGATCTGGTCCTACCTCAGCCTGCGCGAGATCGGCGCGCGCACCCCGGCCAAGATCGACTGGCTGGGCAACGTCACCTTCGCGGTCGGCCTGATCGCACTGCTCACCGGCATCACCTACGGCATCCAGCCCTACGGCGGGCACTCGATGGGCTGGACCAGCCCGACTGTGCTGTCCGGGCTGATCGGCGGCGTCGTGCTGCTGACCGCGTTCTGCATCATCGAACTGCGGGTCAGGACGCCGATGTTCGACCTGAGGCTGCTCAAGATCAGGTCGTTCTCCACCGGCGTCTGCGCGGCACTGCTTGCCTCCATCTCACGAGGCGGCATGCAATTCATGCTGATCATCTGGCTGCAGGGCATCTGGCTGGTGCTGCACGGCTACTCGTTCACCGACACGCCGCTGTGGTCGGGCATCTACCTGCTGCCGCTGACCGGCGGCTTCCTGATCGCCGGGCCGCTGTCCGGCTTCTTGTCCGACCGGTACGGCGCCAAGTACTTCGCCTCGGGCGGGCTGCTGGTCACGGCGCTGTCGTTCATCGGCCTGCTGCTGGTGCCCACCAACTTCAGCTTCCCGCTGTTCGCGATCCTGATCTTCATCTCGGGCGCTGGCATGGGACTGTTCTCAGCACCGAACGCGGCGGCCGTGATGAACAGCGTGCCGCCCAAGCAGCGCGGCGCGGCGTCGGGCATGTTTGCCACGTTCCAGAACTCCGGCTTCGTGCTGTCGATCGGCATCTTCTTCTCGCTGATGATCGCCGGCCTGGCCTCGACGCTGCCGACCACGTTGACCGGCGGCCTGGCCCGCCAGGGCGTGCCGCACGGACTCGCGCTCCAGATCGGCAAACTGCCGCCGGTCGGCAGCCTGTTCGCCGCGTTCCTCGGCTACAACCCGGTGCACACGCTGCTTGCGCCCACCGGCGTCCTTAGCCGCCTGCCGAGCCATAACGTGGCCGTGCTCACCGGCAAGCAGTTCTTCCCGCGACTCATCTCGGGGCCGTTCCACCACGGCCTGGTCATCGTGTTCACGATGGCGGCCTGCGTGCTCGTGATCGCGGCCTTCCTCGCGCTGCGGCACGGCGGCTCTGAGGTGATCAAGGAGCGCGTCGCCGCGGAAACCGCGACAGCCGGTCATCCCGAGACGAGCGTAAGCCAGGTACCGGCAGACCCGGTACCCGCCGACGGTCAGGCGAGGTAGGCCACGGCGACCCTGGACAGGATGTCGCTGAGCTTGACGACGTCGCTGATCGAGGTCCACTCGTTCGCGGTGTGAGCGTTGCCGCCCGGCGAGCCCATCAGCAGAGTCGGGATCCCCGCGGCCTGCATGACCGCGGCATCTCGCCACGCGTTCATGCCGGTGATCCGCGGGCATGAGCCGAGCACGTCGCGCATGGCCCGGGTGACGACCTCCTGCAGTCCCTCGTGGCCGCACGCGACGAACGGCTCGCGGTCAAGCTTCACTTCGATCTCGGCGCGGAATCCCGGCTCGGTCTTGGACACCTCGGAGAAGATCGCCTCGATCTCGGCGATCCTGTCGCGCAGGTGCTCGCCAGGCTGAATGCCGATCTCGACGCCAAGCCTGGCGATGTCGGGGTAGGTGACATAGTGAGTGCCGCCGCTGATCGTGGCGGCATGGAAGACGATCCTGCCGTTGAGCAGTGACGGGTTCGACTGAAACTGGGTCCGGTCGAGCTTGTGCAGCCTGGTGATGACCTCGGCCATGTGCACGATCGCGTCGACGCCAGCCTGCGGCTCTGAGCCGTGCGCGGCCACGCCATGGGTGATCACGTCGATCCAGCCGGTGCCCTGGTGCTCGACGACCAAGTGATCGATCGGCTGCGGCCCGATCACGATGGCCGCGTCGATGCCGCCAGAACGAGCCAGGTGCGCCGAGCCGATTGAGTCACCCTCGCCGTCGGCGACGAGGGCCACGAGCAGGTCACCGCGCAGCGTCACACCAGCCTGCGCGGTGGACCTCATCGCGAGCATCGCCGCCGCGCAGCCGCTCTTGTCATCCGACGCGCCGAGGCCGAACAGGTGGTTGCCCTTGACCCTGGGCACAAGCGCCGTCGCCGGCCAACCTTCGTGTCCGACCGTGTCGGTGTGCGCGTTCAGGCACAGCGTCGGCCCGCCGCCCGCGCCACGGAGCCTGGCCAGCACGTTCGGCCTGCCAGGCTCGACATCGACGATCTCGACATCGGCCGGAATATCGGTCAGCCAGTCGGCAATAAAGCTGGCGATCGATTGCTCGCCAGAACCTTCCGGGATAAGAGTCGGCGTAACCGACTCTATCTGGATTAGAGCGGCAAGCAGGTCAATGACCTGTTGCGCGGATGCGGCCATCAAAGACCCACGAGCCGAATCAAGGAAGCCTGCTTTCTATCCCTATCGCCAGGAACATTCCAGCGTGAGTATGGGATAGCATCCCTCTCGGATACAGGGGTGTCAAGCAGGGCCGACGGCCGAATAAGGCTGCCTGGCAAACTAATTCTGCGGATCGATCTCCCTCGCCCAGGAGATCTGCGAATGCCTTGTGCCGTATTGCGATCCTGACCGTTCCGTTATTGCGAAAATATCACCGGCGGCCCGAGCGCGGCCATGCAATTGTTGGCCACATCAGGGTATCTTTCCGATCTCATAGGTGACGCTGCGGTAGTAGGCGATCTTCGAGCCGCACTGGTCCGGCCCTGTGCGCTTCAGGCGACCAGCGATACGAGTCCAGAATTGCCCGCCGTAGCGCAGTCCCCGGTACTTGCCGGTCGCGTAGAACACGCTGAACGTGCCATGCTGCCGGATCTTGAACCAGCAGGTTGCCAGGTTCGGCGGCCGGTAGCTGGTGCTGAGCAGGCGACGACGCACCGCGAGCCGCCCCTTGGGGAAGATCAGGCTCGCCTTCTTCCTGAAGAAATACCCGTCCGCGTCGAACGCGCCCTTGGCGGTGACCTTGGCATGCAAGGGCCCAGGTATCGTCCCGACAATCTTGATGACCTCGCGACCAGCGAGCGCCTGCAGGCGGGGGGCTCCGGGGGGTCGTCCCCCCAGGCCAGCACCGCTGGCGAAACCACCAGCGAGCATGGTCACCGCGCTCATCGCGATCGCCGTCAGGCCGGTTATCGTCGTGCGTCGCATCTGTCCTCCACGGGGCGCTAGAAGTAACGCAGGGACACGACGGTGGCAGCCGCCGCGACAGCGAGCAGCGCCGCGCCGTCGACCCGGCGCCAGTAGACGGTCTTGAGCAGCACATCAAGCTGATCCGAGGCGCTGGCCGGCCCGCCGCGCCTGACGTCGCGCAGCAGCGCCGCCCCCCGCGCGACTCCGTGCGCGAGCCCGATCGCGGCGGCGAGCGCCAGGCAGGCCCCCTGGCCGACGGTTCGCATGGCCGCTACAGCGACCGGCAGCATCCCGAAACCGGCGTACGGGTTCTGGGTAAGGAACCCAGGCCCGAGTATGGCCCCCCACACCAGGATCCGCCGTCGCGGCGAGGCGTTGATCATCATGGATTGCGGCACCTGCCACCGCCGGCCAGGCACGGCGAGTCCGCGGCGGCCAGCGAGTTCGGAGCCGCCGTAGTAGCAGCCGTAGGCAATAGCCGCCACCAGCGCGACGCCCGTCAGCGGCAGCGCCGCGAGGCACAGTCCGAGCGCGAGCCAGCTCGCCACAGCGGGCAGCGCGTACGCGGCGAATACGAGGCAGCGAGCCGACAGCCTCCCGACCGGAAGGCCAGCCGCCAGCGAGGCGGCCGAATTGATGCCTCAAGGCGAGTAGGCCTTGGAGTAGCCGTTGACGGCGGCGAGCATAGCGGCCAGGCCAGCCAGGCCAGCCACGCCGACCAGGCCAGCCAGCCCAACCGAGCCAAGCAGAGTCCGGCTCACGGCATCTGCGCGACCTGGACGTGCTGCAGCCGTTGCTGCTCAGCCCTGACATCGGCCGGGCTCGCGCAGTGACAGCAGATGCACGCGCTCAGGCAGGTGCACCAGCCTTCGCAGCCGGAACGGCCGATGCAGTCGTAGCAGACCTTGTAGCCAAGGCCCTGGCCCAGGCCCATGCACGCGATCCAGTTGCCGGCTGGCCACTCGCACCGGTACCCCTGCGCGTTGAAGCAGTTACTGCTGAACGAGCCCTTGCACAGGTGATAGCCATGCGGACAGCCAACATCCGGACAGCCCGAGCATCGCCTCGTCGGCCCGCACGTGCAGGTCGACGCGTCGGCCGTACTCCCGCCCGCGGCAACCGCCGCCAGCCCGGTCACGCCGCCGACGATGACACGGCGCAGCGCGTCCCTGCGGTTGACCTTGCGCGCCACCCGCTCAGCGATAGTGGCTGACCTGCGTATCATTTGTCCCCCCTGACTGCGCCGCCGACCTGGCGGGCGGTCCTTCATGCTGCGGTGTCGGTGAATGGCCAAGGCATAGGTCGCGATAGCGGCGTACTTCTGCCCGGCGGATCGTCGAACCTGCCGCCACCACGGCCCCGCCCTGGTCGACGGCGACGAGCAACGGCGTGCCGGTAACCAGGTAGGCCGCCAAGCCTGAGGGATCGGCCGGCCGCCCGATCTCAAGCTCGCTGGCCTGGAATGCCTCGGAGATCCGCAGGTAGCTCGCCGGGTCAGAGATGAGCAGCAGCACCCGCACGCCGGCAAGCTCACCGGCGGCGCGCATCGCGTCGAGCGTCAGGACGAGTTCCTCGCACGACGGGCAGGTCGGGTCGACAAACGCGATCAGCGCTGGCTGGCCATGGCCCGGCGTCAGCGTGCGGACCTCGCGCTCCCCCGGCCGCTTGTAGGTCAGCGGCACGGCCAGGCTGCCCACGCGCGGGCCGAACTCTTCCGCCTTCGCGTCTCCTTTGATCAGCTGCCCTAGCTGCCTGAACATCACGATCACCAGCACGCCAAGCGCCCCGAGCAGCGCCCACTGCGCAACCGCCAGATAGAGCGGAATCGCCACCATTACACCCACCCTGGTTCGCGCTTCGCGCGGTGCCCGCCGGCCGCTGCGGCCGCGCTGAACGCCGCCACCGCGACCAGTACTCCCCCGGCCAGCAGGCCGAACCTGGTGACCACGCTGAGCTGGACCGCGACCCGGGGAACACCGGCGGTCGCCGCGATCGCCGCCAGGGTCAGGCCAGCCGCGCGACCGATGCCCGCCCGCGTGAATCCACGCCGCGACAGCGCTCCAAAACACCGGCACGGGCGATCGGCGTGCCGAACGTAACCAACCGTCCACACCACAAGGAAGCAGCAGCAGACCGCAAGCACCACAAGGTTAAGCCAGCGGGCGGCCGGGAACGACAGGCTCGCCGCTCCGGTCACGACTTCCCCGGCGGCGATCACCGCCGCCGAGATCGCCGGAGCACGCGGCAGGCGGCCAGGCACGAACAGCGCCGCGGTAGCCGCGAAGCCCGCTAGATCAGCGACCTTGGCTCCGCCCGCGGCAAGCAGCAGGACGGCAAGCGACGACTTGCAGCCCAACACGACAAGCTGGAGAAATATACCTTGGACGTGCACGTCTACACCGCCGAGGTGAACAACGCACGGGGCCTGCCTGGCAGTTCGTCAGGCTCGAGATCAATCTCCGCGACCTGACGCAGCTTGGCGATCTGCCAGTCGTGATTGACCAGGCTAGACGCGCGCACCAGGCCGGCCGAGTCCACGAAGATCGCGAACGGCATGACCCTGACGTTGTAGCGGCCGTAGATCGCGGCCGAGCCCGCGACCACTGAGATACGACCAAGTCCAAGCTCTCCGATCAGCGCCTCGGCGCCATCGCCGCTGCCCCGGGTAAGGATCACGATCTCGACGTCGCCGACGTCGTTCAGCTCGCGCAGCCCGGCAATTACGGAGGGGAACGACTTGAGCGAGTGATCGGCGAACACGATCAGCTGCAGCCCTCCGGCCGACGGCGACGTTCTTACCCGCCCGGCGGAATCGGTCAGCGACCAGCGCGGAGCGCGCTGCCCCCTGGCAAGCCCGTCGCGCTCGATCGCATCACTTCCCGACAACGCGATCTGACCGATTCCCAGCGAGCAGAAAACGGCTCCAGCACACAAGATCAAGGCAATAACGATGAAGCCGATTGCCGCCGCGGTCATTCGCGCACCGCGCCCGACCTGCTGGAGCTCATGTCCTGAACCCAACCATCGGTTGCCAGCAGCGGTCAAGCAAGACAGCTCGAACGTTGCTGGCTTATTTACGGCGAGTCGACCATCGCGGCCCTATCGATGCCCATTCACAGCTCCAGTACGCCATTCGACGCCTGTTCGTGAGCAATCTGACCAGGCCAGCTATCGTCAGCAGCGTCGCGGCCAGCCCGACCCCGGCGAGCACCTTGATGGCGATCACTCTCGCGCCGACAGCACCGGCCGTCAGCGGGCGGTGGCCGGTGAGCTGCCCGGCCTGATTGACCCAGACCTGAACCACCGTGCCGGCTGGTGCACCAACCACGGCGGGTACCAAGCCGAACTTGGTGCCGCCGCCTGGCACATGCCAGCGGCCTTTCACCCAGACAGTCCCCGACGTGCTGTAGCCGTACATCTGGTAGGGCGCGTGACGCACCAGCACAGCCCTGGCCTGGTGCCACGACTGCTCCTGCTTGACCTCGGCCATGCCGCCGGCCCGGGCCGCCTGCCCCGCCATCGGCAGGAGCGTCGGCCCCACGGCGAAGAACGCGAGCGCAAGGATTATCCACAGCGCGCGCTCTACCCGATCGATTCCGCGGCGTAGCGGATTGCGGTCGACGCCCGCCCACCCAGCGATCCGCCGGATCGGCGGCCGCGCCAGCCCCCGCCTGCGCCGGCCCCCCGTCCGTCGCACACGCATAGCATTCCCACCTCGGGTGATTTCCACCCTGTCGCCCAGGCATTGCTCGACCGGGCAGCGGCAGATCCGTCGCCGCCGCTCGCCATCGTGGTAGCCTGCGCCAGGTAGACGGGGGGTCAGCGGTTGTACGGGGGGCCGGGTTCACCGGCATTGGATCCGCTCAGGACCAAGCGTTTCTTCCTGGCCGGCGTTGCCATCGGGGTCGTCGCGATGTCAGCGACCGGCCTGGCGGCGGCCAGGCTGATCGAGTCACCGGCCCAGCTCGCCGCACGCTCGGCGGCGCCGGCCACGTCGGTCATCACCGGGGTGGCACGAATGCGGATACTAAGCGATGACATCGTGGTGGCTGGCGTCGTCCGCGCGGGCAGGACCGTGAACGTGACCGCGTCGGCTCCCTACGCCAGCGTCGTCGTCACGAAGATGCCTGCCAGATCAGGTGGGCGAGTCAGGGTCGGTCAGGTGATCGCCGAGATCGATGGCAGGCCGATAGTCCTGCTGCGCGGCACTCTTCCCGCCTACCGCGACCTGCGTGAGGGTGATTCGGGTCCTGATGTGGCCCAGCTTCAGGCCGCGCTGGTCCGGCTCGGCTACGCCGACTTCGACCAGCCGGGCTCCTTCGGGCCTGGCACCGCCGACGCTGTCGGCCTGCTCTATGGCCACCTGGGATATTCGGCGCCAACGTACCGGCCACCGGCGAAGAAGCATGTCAAGCACCCGCCGCCGCCGACCGCTTACCTGCCGATGAGCGAGGTCAGCTTCATCCCGGCGGCGTCGGCCCTGGTGGTATCGCTGCCAGCCAGGGTTGGCAGCGAGGTCACCCCCAACCAGGTCGTGCTGCGGCTGGCGGTCGGCAAACCCTACGTGACCACCATGCTGAGTGCCCATCAGGCGAATCGCGTAAGCACTGGCATTCCGGCGCGGATCGCGTTGTCGAACACGGTCATCGATGGCGTGATCGCCAGGATCTCCGCGATCCCGGCGCAAGCCACCAGAGGCGAAGGACAGCCCGAGTACCCGGTCGTGGTCACCAGCAAGAGACCCCTTTCACAGGGCCTGATCGGCAGCGCGGTCCGGCTGACGCTGACGGCGCCGGTGACCAACGGCCCGGTGCTCGCGGTTCCGCTGACCGCGATTTTCTCTCACGCCGCCCGAACGGGCCCGCCGCGCGACCCGTCGACCTTCGTTGTGCTGGTCGCCGCCAAAGGGCGGCGCAGGCAGGTGCCAGTGGCGACCGGAGCGGCAGCAGGCGGATTTGTCGCCGTTCAGCCGGCAATCTCAGGTGCCCTGCGGCCGGGCGACCACGTACTCATCGGTGTCGGCCGGTGACGCCTCACCCGCCGCTCATCGAGCTTTCCGGCCTGCTCATCCGGGCCGGCCGACGGGACGGAGCCGACGCGCCGCCGAAGCCCATTGACCTGGTCGTGGCGCGCGGCGAGATGGTCATGCTCACCGGGCAGTGCAGGTCAGGCCGGTCCGGCCTGCTCAATGTGCTCGGCCTGCTCGACCGGCCGGCGGCGGGTAGCTACCTGCTCAACGGCGTCGACGTGGCCAAGCTGCGTGACCGCGAGCGAGCGGCGCTGCGCGGCCGGCAGATCGGCTTGGTGTTCCAGCGGAAGATGGTGCTGCCGACCAGGTCGGTGCTCGACAACGTGATGCTTCCGCTGCGATACCTCGGGCTGCCCAGGTGGCGGCGCATCGACGCGGCGGCGCAGACTCTGGACCGGGTTGGCCTGGCGACGATGGCCCACCTCATGGCGTGGCAGCTATCAGCCGGCGAACTCGCGCTGTGCGCCATCGGCCGTGCGCTCGTCGCCAGGCCGAGCCTGGTGCTCTGCGACGAGCCGACCGCCGGGCTCGACCAGCCGGCCGCGGCCCAGGTGATCGGCGTGCTTGCCAACGTGCACAGGGAGGGCAGGACGGTGGTGGTCGCAACCGCCGACCAGCTCGCCGCCGCGTACAGCGGCCGGTCGGTGCGGCTAGGCGAGCCAGCCAGTCCGCTGGACTTCGGCGTGCGGCTGCCGATCACCGACACCCAGGCCGGCTCGCTGCGGTGAGCGGTGTACTCGTCAGGCGAACCACGCTGCGGCCGGCCGATGCCCTTGGCGAAGCGTTCACCTCAATCGTGGCCAGGCCGCTGGCAGCCACGGCGACTGGCTTCGGCACGCTGCTTGCCGTCGCCTGGTTCGTCGCTGTGCTAGGGCTGGTCAGCACGGCATCTGGTCAGGTCAACTCGGTGTTTACCCAAAGGCTGCCGACGACGATCCTGGTCACCGGTCCCGTCCCCAAGGTGCTTGACGCCCCGTTCCCCTTCCCCGCTGACGTCGAGCAGCGCGTCGATGCGCTGACCGGAGTCGTGGCATCCGGGGTCTACTGGCAGGTCAGGCTTGGCCGTCCGGTCGTCGTCTCGCCGGATCCGCTGACCCAGGCCGACAGTGCGCCTGCGGCGACCCCGCCAGTGATCGCCGGCACCCCGGGCTATCTGGCC
>DATNEK010000240.1:0-21908 GCA_035553055.1 Streptosporangiaceae bacterium
CGAAATGCCCAGGGCAGGCAGCAGCGGTCCGGCGCTCCCGCGCACCCAGGCACAACCACCAGCGCCCCCTTATCACGCCAGGCCCTGCACCACCACCATCACCCCGCCAGCCATCACCACTCACACCACCACTGACCAGCACACACAAACCGGCAGCAGCCCCGCAGCCTCCCCTTAGGTTCCTGGCATTGCGTTGGGACGACAGCAACGGTCCAACGCTGTCGTCGCGACTCCGATGCGACCTTGCAAAGACCCTGGCCCGGTACCGAACCGCTCTAGCCCTTCGCGGCCTAGCCCGCGAGTGGGGGTAGCTCGCACCACAGAAAGTGCGCTGGAATCTAGCTATTGCCGACCTGTCGGCTTTAGTGTTCCGATATCCGCACTGCCGGTGCAAAAAGGAAAGTCATCGGCCAACGCGGGCGGCCTACGGGAACTGTGGAGGTCCGGTCAGTTGGCTCTCAGGGCTACGCCACGGCTGCCGCCGGCCCTTACCCCGTTCGTGCCCGCGCTGATCGTCGCGGCGGTGAGCCTGGCCCTATTCCCTGTGCCAGCGGGGGTGGCCGTGGAAGGACTGACCCTCGGCCTGCTCGGCGCCATGCTGGCCGTCGGGATGGCGCTCGTCTACCGCGCCAACCGCATACTGAACTTCGCCCAGGGTGAGCTCGGCACCGCACCGACCGTGCTGGCGGTGTCCCTTGTGGTCTATGCGGGGTGGAACTACCTGCTCGCGCTGTCGATCGGGCTGGTGGGTTCGCTGATCGTCGGCGCTCTCGTCGAACTGGCTGTCATCCGGCGTTTCTCCCGTTCGCCGCGACTCATATTGACCGTCGCCACGCTCGGGCTAGCTCAGTTGCTGTCCCTTGGCGCCGTTTTCATTCCGATGATCTGGGGGCAGCAGCCGACCGCTAACCAGATCCACTTTCCGCTCAGTCTCCATTTCACCATCGCGCCGATCGTCTTCTCGGCCGACTACCTGGTCGCGCTGATCGTCGCGCCGCTGGCCATGCTCGGGGTAGCGGCGTTGCTGCGCTTCACCAGCATCGGGGTGGCCATCAGGGCCAGCGCCGAGAGCGCGGATAGGGCCAGCATGCTCGGGGTGCCGGTCAAGCGGCTGCAGACCGTGGTCTGGGCGGTGGCCGCCTTGCTGTCATTCACCGGGGTCTTCCTTCAAGCCGGGATCGCTGGCCTGCCGGTTATCTCCTCGCTGAACCTGACCGTGCTGCTTGCCGCGCTCGCCGCCCTCATGCTCGGCAACCTGGTCGACCTGCCTGCCGTCGCCGTCTCAGCGGTGGCTGTTGGCTTGCTGCAAGAGGGCGTGAGCTGGCACAACCCGAGTAATCCCGAACTGGTCGAGCCGATACTCGCCGTTGTCATCGTGGTCTCGCTGCTGGTGCGCAAGGTGGGCAGCACCCGAGCCGACAATGACCGGTCGTCGAGCTGGACCATGTCCGACGAAGTACGCCCGGTGCCAAGCGAACTGCGGTCGCTGCCAGAGGTGCGGGCGCTGCGATGGGGCGGCGGCACAGTGCTAGCTGGCCTGGTTCTGGCGCTGCCGTGGTGGCTCGCTGTCGGCGACCAGCTCAAGGCGTCGGCCGCGATGGTTTTCATGATCATCACCATGTCCGTGGTGGTGCTCACCGGCTGGGCCGGACAGGTGTCGCTCGGCCAGATGTCGTTCGCGGGATTCGGCGGCGCCGTAGCGGCCTACGCCACCCAGCACTGGAATCTGGATCTGGCTCTCACGCTGTTGCTGGCCGGGCTGGCCGGAGCCATGGTCGCGGTGATCGTCGGCCTGCCCGCGCTGCGGTTGCGCGGCTTCTTCCTGGCCGTGACCACCTTGGCGTTCGCGATGGCGGCATCGGCCTATCTGCTCAACGTCCAGTACTTCTCCTGGGCTCCCGATCCCAACTCCGTGGTGATCAGGCCGCGTCTGTTCGGCGGCATCAGCCTGGCATCGGAGCGGACCTACTACTACGTGTGCCTGGCGGTGCTCGCGCTAGCGGTACTCGCGGTGCGCGGCATCCGCCGGAGCCGCACCGGCCGCGTGCTGCTGGCCCTGCGCGAGAACGAGCGAGCGGCTCAGGCCTTCGGCGTCAATATCCTGCGGGCCAAGCTGACCGCGTTCGCGGTCTCCGGGTTTCTCGCGGCGCTCGGCGGATGTCTTCTGGTTGAGCTACTCGGCGGCTTCAGCCCTGATACCTATGCGCCCGATCAGAGCTTCGTGATATTCACCGCCGCCGTGGTCGGCGGCTTGGGCTCGCTGCTCGGCGCCGGGCTTGGATCGCTTTATCTCGAAGGCGCTCAGTGGTGGCTGCCCGGGCCCCAGTGGCAGACGCTCGCGTCAGCGGTCGGCGTGCTGCTGGTGCTGATGATCATTCCCGGTGGCATAGGCGACGTCGTGTTCCGCGCGCGCGACGCCGGGCTGCGGTGGATGGCCGATCGCCGTGGTCTGATCGTGCCAAGCTTGGTAGCCGACACTCGCCAGCCCGATGCGGCCGATGCGGCCGATGCGGCTCGTCCGGATCCCGAGCTCGCGCCCTCCGCCGGAGGCTCGTCATGATCCCCATCGCCCCGCTGGCGGCACCGGACGCGGCCACGCGAGCCGAGCGCGTCAGGTTCGCGCTGCGGCATCCAGGCCGATGGCTCACCGACCTGTCGGGCGGCGGCCCGGCCTATGCCCTCGCCATCTTGTTCGGGTTCAACATGGTCGAGGAAATGGATCGTGACTCCTTCGGCTTGCTGATACCAAACATCCAGCAGTCATTCCACATAAGCAACGCCGCGGTCCTGTCCATCGTCGCCGTAGCCGCGCTGGTTGGCCTGTCCCTGACCGTGCCGATCGCGCAATGGTCTGATACGGGCAACCGCGTGCGACTGATGCTCATCGGCGCGTCAGTGTTCGCGCTGTTCTCGTTCGGCACTGGGGTAGCCATCCTCGTCTGGCTGCTCGTGATCGTGCGGGCAGGCTCAGGGCTTGGTCAGGCGACCGCCTTGCCTACGCACAACTCGCTGATCTCGGACTGGTTCCCGATCGCGGCCCGCCCGCGCGTCTTTTCCGCATATCGCCTGGCCAATGCGCTCGGCGCACTGGTCGGACCGCTGACGGCCGGCCTGATCGCCGCCTGGCTTGGCTGGCGAGCGCCCTTCATCGTGCTGGCTATCCCGACCGTCGTCCTGGTCATACTTGGCGTGCGGCTGGTCGAGCCGGTGCGGGGGGTGCGGGAGCGGGAAGCGATGGGCATGGAAGGCGATGCGCTCCGCACCGAGGAGCCGTCCCCGTCCTTCGCCGAGGCGTGGCGCATGGTGTGGAAGATAGCCAGCTTGCGCCGCGTCTTCTATTCCCTGCCCTTCCTCGCCGCCTCCATAATCGGGTTCGCCTCCCTGGCCGCGCTGCTCTATCAGCATGCGTTCGGCCTGGGAACCGTCCACCGCGCGTACATCGCCGCCGCGACAGAACCGGTCCAGCTGGTCGGGCTTATCATCGGAGCGCGGTTCGGGTCCAGGCTGATTACCCGCAACCCAGCGCTGATCATGCGGTTCCTGGCTATTTCAGCGATCGCCTGCGGCGGGCTCGCCGCCTTGTTCGCGCTCGCACCATGGCTGTGGCTCACGATCGTCGCGAACATGGCCATCGCGGCCAGCCTGGCCATCGTCGGCCCTGGCGTGTTCGCCGCCTTGTCGCTCGGCATACCGCCGAGAACGCGCTCGATGGGCTTCTCACTCGGCGCCATCTGGGTGATCCCCGGGCTGCTCGTACTTCCGATCGTGGGCGCGGTGTCCGATCGCATCGGCATCCGGCCCGGCATGCTCATCATGACGCCCGTCTTCGTAATCGGCGGCTTGATACTGGCCGGTTCCGGCCGGGTGCTCAACGCCGACATCCTCCAGGTGTGGACGATGGCCGCCGCTCGCTCCGAGGTCTATCACCAGCGCCGTCTCGGCCAGGTCAAGCTCATACTGTGCCGCGGCCTGCGGGTGTTCTACGGCACCGTGCAGGTGCTTTTCGATGTCAACTTCGAGGTCGACGAGGGTGAGATCGTCGCCTTGCTCGGCACCAACGGCGCGGGCAAGTCGACCCTGCTCAAAGCCATCTGCGGGGTAGTCGAGGCCGACCGGGGCGCCGTGATCTTCGACGGGCGCGACATCACCCACGCCCCGCCCAATGAGATCGCCGCCCTTGGCGTCGGCCTGGTGCCCGGCGGCGACCGGGTGTTCCCTTCGCTCACCGTGGCCGAGAACCTGCGGGTGGCCGGCTGGCTCGAGCGCAAGAGCACCGATGAGCTTGGCGCGCGCACGGCGCGGGTGCTCGACCAGTTCCCGATCTTGCGTACCCGCCTGCATGAGCCCGCCGGCAACTTGTCGGGCGGCGAACAGCAGATGCTCGCGCTCGGCATGGCCTTCCTCAGCCGACCGCGGCTGCTGCTCATCGACGAACTCTCGCTCGGCCTGGCGCCGGCGGTCGTCGCGCAGCTGCTGCCGATGATCGCGACGATTCGCGACCACGGCACGACGGTCATAATCGTCGAGCAATCCGTCAACCTGGCCCTGACCATTGCCGAGACCGCATATTTCATGGAAAAAGGAGAAATTCGCTTTCACGGACCCACCGCTGAATTGCTGGCTCGGCCCGACATCCTGCGCTCTGTCTTCCTTGAGGGCGTCGGTGCCGGCGCCAAGGCCGCGAGCCGGCTCGAGGTACGCGAGCCTGGCGCCGATGACGGCCCCGCCGCGGCGGCTGCCGGGGCCGCGGGCGCCGCGGAGATCGTCCCCCTGGACAGCACCGCCGATAAGGCTGGCAACGCGGATGGCACTGCCACCGAGGTCGCGGCGAACGCGATTGAGGTCGTCGATGTGCGGGTCAGGTTCGGCGGGATCGAAGCGGTGGCAGGCGTGTCGCTGAACGCGGGCCGCGGCGAGATCGTGGGGATCATCGGACCGAACGGCGCGGGCAAGACCACCTTGCTCGATGTGATCTCCGGTTTCATACCGGCCGACGCCGGCCGGGTGATGCTCGGCGGCCGCGATCTCACCGGGCTCGGGCCCGATCAGCGGGCTCGGCTCGGACTTGGCCGGTCGTTTCAGGACGCGCTGCTGTTCCCTGCCCTCACTGTCGAAGAGGCCATCGCGGTCGCACTCGAGCGCTGGATCGCGGTGAAGGACCCGGTCAACCCGGCCCTGCACCTGCCCGCCGCGTTCGATTCCGAACAGGCCGTGCGCAAGCGGGTGAGCGAACTGATCGAGATGCTGAGCCTGCAATCCACGGCCGCCAAGTTCATCAGGGAACTGTCTACCGGCGTGCGCCGAGTTGTCGACCTCGCCTGCGTGGTAGCGCACAGCCCGAGCGTTGTGCTGCTTGACGAACCTTCGAGCGGAATCGCTCAGCGCGAGTCGGAGGCCCTGGCTCCGCTGCTGCTGCGGCTACGGGACGAGCTCGGTGCGACCCTGCTGCTCATCGAGCACGACATGCCGCTGATCACGGCCGTGGCCGACCGGCTCGTGGCACTGGACCGCGGGCTCGTGATCGCTGCCGGGCCATCAGCGGCGGTCCTGCGCGACCCGGCGGTGATCAGCTCCTACCTCGGCGACAACACGGCCGCCATCGGCCGCTCGGGAGCGCTCCGAACCTGACCCACTCAGACCACCCCAGGAGGAATCGCCGATGCAACCCTCAGCCCCGCCGCAGCGCAGCATGCTCCTGCGACGCTACGGCCCGTTGATCGCGATCGTGGTGGCGCTCGTTGTCGTGGCCGCTGTGGTACTTGCCACCAGAGGCGGCCACAAGGGCGGCTCGAATGCCGCCACGAATGCGAGCTCCCACGTTGGAGCACTGTCCTGGACCCAGGCCGCGGCGGAAGGCAAGACCAAGTCGATCACCTGGGGAAGCCGCTGCGACACGAGCACCGGCAAACTCAAGATCCCCTACTACTTCGCCGGGCAGTGCTACGCGCCGTTCAACGGCAACAACGGCAACGCTACCTATCAGGGCGTGACAGCCCACTCGATCAAGGTAGTGCTGTACCTGCCAGAGCCTGACGACCCGGTCCTTTCCTACATCGAGGGCGCGATCGCTGACACCGACACCAACGCCCAGACCATCGCCACGGCCAAGGGCTATGCGAAGTTCCTGCAGACCTACTACGAGACCTACGGCCGCACGATCCAACTGATCCCCTTCGTGGCGACCGGCCCGGCTACGGACGACATATCAGCCAGGGCCGATGCGACGACAATCGCCCAAACCATCAAGCCGTTCGCGGTGATTGGCGGCCCGATCCTGACGGCGGCTTTCGGCCAGGAGATCGTGGCCAACAAGATCTTCTGCATCGATTGCATACCTAGCCAGCCGGACAGTTACTACGCCCAGCACTCGCCTTACACCATCGGCCTGGCTATGAACGCCGACGAAGCCCAGATCCAGCTCGCCGACTACATCGGGGCGCAACTCGCGCGCCGGCCCGCGGCCTTTGCCGGCGAGGCGGCGATGCACAGCCAGACGCGGAAGTTCGGGCTTGTCTACATCTCGACCGGCCAGGATTCCGAGATCCAGACCGATCACTTCGTGACCAGCCTGGCCAAGTTCGGGGTGAAGCTCGCTGCGAGGATCGCCTACACCTCGCCGACGACCATCGATTCGGTCGCCATCATCGCGAAGCTCAAGGCAGCGGGGGTGACCTCGGTCATCTTCAGCGGCGATCCGGTCGCCCCTGGCTCGCTCACCAGGGCCGCGACGAGCCAGAATTACTTTCCTGAGTGGATAATCTCGGGATCGGCGCTGACCGACACGGCCATCTTCGCAAGGACTTACGACCAGAAGCAGTGGGCGCACGCGTTCGGCATCAGCTTCCTCGGCGCGCGCACCGATCCCAAGGTCAGCGGGTCGATCTACCTGTACCACTGGTTCTTCGGCAAGAACCCGCCAGCCGCTACCGGCGCCGCCACGACGACACCGCTGCTGACGTTGCTGTACGTCGGGGTCCAGGGCACCGGGCCCGACCTCACGCCCGCTAACTTCCTCGCCGCCCTTTTCGCCGCGCCGAAACCGCCAGAAGCATTCACCCAGCCCATGATCACCTACGGCAATCACGGGATCTGGCCGCAGGCCGACTACCTGGGAATCGACGACGCCACCGAGATCTGGTGGAACCCGAAGGCATCTGGGCCCGATGAGCTCAACCACCTGGGCAAGGGTCTGTATGAGTATGTCCAGGGCGGCAAGCGTTACCTACCGGGCCAATGGCCTCATGTCGCTCCCGACGTGTTCACCAGCAAGGGCGCGGTGACCATCTACGAGACGATTCCGCCGGGCGAACGAGTACCCAACTATCCCTCGCCCGCCGGCTCATGACCAGTCACGGACAGCCTGGCCGCCAGCGACGCATTGCGGACGGCGAAAGAAGTCCACTCCCGCGGCGTAGCGGCGCATTGGCGGCGGCCGATTTCCTTGGCGCAATGAACCTGGCTCCAGCCGGACAGGCGCCCGCAGCGGATCTCGAACGTGACCAGCACGCCATCCGCCCAGCCGCACACATCGAAGTCGGCCGGCTCCTGGCAGGCGACCTTCTGCTCGGCGGCGATCCAGTCCAGGGCCTCGACCTCGGCCTGGAGCTTAGCGGCGAACTCGAACGATAGCCTGGCCGCGGCGGCGACGCGGCGGCGCACCAAGTCGGCGCGCACCGCCGCCACCGCGGCCGGGTCCCGGCTGAGCACCGCTTCGGTCGATCGCGCGAGCGCGAGCCGGTCGGCCGGAGCGACACCGCGAAGCCGCGCCAGGTCATGCGCCGTACCGGCCCGCACGTCACGGGTGTAGGCCAGCGGCAGCACACGGGACAGGCCGCACACCGCCTCCCGTACCTTCTGGCCGCCCAGGTAGGGGCCGAAATACCTAGCCTGATCTCCGGGAAGCCGATCGTGGACGACATCGAGACCTGGCGCGTGAGGTGATTCGCTGAGCCGTATCCAGACTTCGACCTCGTAGCCACCCAAAGGGGCACGGTTCCACGGCGGCAGGCTACGGCGAAGAAGGTTCCGTTCAAGCCAGGCCGCCTCATGCACCGAGTCGCTGACGACAGCCTCAACCCAGGCGATACGCGGCACCATGCCGGCCAGGCGCCTCCGGTCGCGCAGCTCACCCCAGTAAGACAGGACTCGGCGGCGCAGGCTCATGGCCCGGCCGATATAAAGCACCTGGCCGGAACCGTCACGGAAACGGTAAACACCCGGCGACGCTGGCAGCCGGCCAGCTTGATCCCGCGCCGGCGTCCCCTGGCCCGCCTGGCCCGCGCCGCCGAAGGCATCCACGCTCCGAGCCCAACACCGCGCCGACAGCCATGTCAACCAAGCGGCACCAGGTAACCGGTCCGAGCGATAACGCAACGGCTAGGCACCCTGCTTAAGGAACACCTCGCCCGGCAACCGGGCACCGGAACCAGCCAACAACGCCGATCCCGCCCCCCGGCCGGCCGCAATCCCGCCCCCGCGCCGCAGCAACTTTCCACGATCATGTCCCGCCTCATGATCCTGGAGACTTAACCGCGAATATCCCAGTTTCCTTCCACGATCACGCCGCCCACCATGATCACGGAGACTTCCCGACGCACCACGGCCCCGCCACCCGCCGAAGGGCCGCCACGAACCTATCTAGCTGCCGACCGGGGTGAGGACGCCGCGGAACCGCGTTGCCCCGGCGAGCATCTTGCCGAAAGCTTGGGGCGCGTCCTCGAGCGGGGCCTTGTCGGTGACAGGCCGCACTCCGGACTGCGCGGCGAAATCCATGGTCTCTTCTACTTCGCGTGACGTGCCGCTGGCGTGGCCGCGCAGGGTCTTCTGCCCGGCGATCAGCTGTATCGGGCTCACTTCGATGTTGTTCGATGACAGGCCTATGACGACCAGCTCACCGAGGGCGCGCAGGCCATCGATGGCCGCCGTCATCGCCGCCGAAGCAGGCACAGTCGCCAGGACGACCTTAGCTCCGCCGAGCGCTTGCAACTCCCTGGCTACGTCCGTGACGGTGCTGTCGATGTAGTGCCGTGCACCGAGATGCCGTGCGGTCGTTTCCTTGGCGCCGCCGCGGTCGATGACAGCGGTGTCGAAGCCCATCTTGCTGGCGAACTGAACAGCCAGATGTCCGAGCCCGCCGAGCCCTACGATCGCGACTAGGTCGCCAGGCCAGGCTGGCGAGCGGCGCAGCGCGTTGAACACGGTCACGCCGGCGCAGCCCATCGGCGCCGCCTCAACCGAGGTTAGCCCGCTTGGGATGCGAGCCAGCGCGCTGGTCGGCACCACGGTCGACTCGGCGTACCCGCCTGGATAAGCCAGCCCTGGCACCTGCAAGTTCACGCAGTCGATCGCGTCGCCCTCGCGGCAAGCCTGGCAGAGCCCGTCGTTACCGCCGAACCAGCCGACGGCGACCCGGTCGCCAAGCTGCCACCCCTCGACGTCATCGCCAAGTTCGTCAATGTGGCCGGCGATCTCGTGACCGGGCGTCAGCGGGAACGGCCCGTCGCCGAACACGCCATGCACCATGTCGGCGTCGGAATGACAGATGCCGCACGCCTCGACGGCGAGCCGGACATGCCCGCTGCCAGGACGGGGTTGCGGGAGGTCAACGACGCGGAGCGGGGCGTCAGCCTGGCTGACTTGAACGCCGCGGATTGTGTTGGTCATGGACGTCCCCTCAGGTCGGTTCAAGCTTGCTGCTCATCAGGCTGGCTGCTGAGGGTGACCGCGCACATCCTCAACTCAAGCAGTCACGGCGATGCCGCTCGCGCCGCCCGGCCAAGTTTGCTGTCAGCCGGTCCCGGGCAAGGATGTGGCGCGAACCCACGGGGGAAGCGTGAGTCGACAGGACGCCAGAACGGGGACTGGCCATGAGACTTGCCGTGGATCTCACGCGGTGCCAGGGGTACGGACAATGCGCCTTTCTCGCGCCCGACGTCTTCCATATGCGCGGCAGCGAGGCGCTGATGGACGACCCGGAGCCGGACGACGGCCAGCGCGAGCATGTCCTGCGGGCGGCGGCGGCCTGCCCAGTGCAGGCCATCCGGGTGGATCGCATGCACAGCAGCGCCCAGGCGGACGAGGAGCCTGAGCCGGCATTGGCGGCGGCCGTGCCGGCTCCGCGGACCGCGCCCGGCCTACTTGAAGCCGGGCTCCAGGCGTTCCAGCGGACCGGCCGCATCGTGATCGTCGGAGCATCACTGGCGGGCTTGGTCGCTGCGGCGGTCATCCGGCGGGACGGCTTCACCGGATCACTCACCGTCATCGGGGATGAGAAGTACCCACCCTACGACCGGCCGCCACTGTCCAAGCAAGTTCTGCACGGCTGGATGCCTCCTGACCACACCGGCCTGCCTGGCGTCGATGAGGTGAACGCGCGCTGGCTACTCGGCGTCCCAGCCACCGGACTCGACCTGCCCAACAAGCAGGTCGAGCTTGCCGACGGCAGCACCGTCGAATACGACCGGCTGCTGATCGCTACAGGCACCCGCGCCCGGCCGTGGTTCAACGACGCCGAGGCGGAACTCGACGGCGTGTTCGTGCTGCGCTCCCGCGACGATTCGGCCGGACTGCGCCGGCGGCTCGAGAACCGGCCAAAGCGGGTGCTGGTCATCGGTGCGGGCTTTAACGGTTCCGAGGTCGCTTCCGCCTGCCGGGACCAGGATCTGGAGGTCACGGTCGCCGAGCGAGGATCGGCGCCGCTGGCCGGTGCCCTGGGCGGAGTGATCGGCGACATAGCCTCGGGCTTGCACCGCGAGGCCGGCGTCGACCTGCGCTGCGGCGTCACTGTCAGCGCTCTCGAGGGTGACGGTAGCGGCCGACTGCGCCGGGCGCATCTGTCCGACGGCAACGTGATCGATTCCGACGTAGCCGTCGTAGCGCTTGGCGCGATCCGCAACACCGAGTGGCTGCGAGGTTCGGGTCTGGCTGTGGGCGTCTGGGGGGTGGCCTGCGACGCCGGCTGCCGTGCGATCGACGTCAACGGCGTGACCACCGAGCACATCTTCGTGGCCGGGGACGCGGCACGCTTTCCGCATCCGCTGTATGACTACCAGTTCCTGGCGCTTGAGCACTGGGGGAACGCGGTCACCCAGGCCGAGATCGCCGGGCACAACATGGTCAGCCACCCAGGTGACCGGTGGCCGCACCTGGCTACCCCGGTGTTCTGGTCGGCGCAGTTCGGCAGGAACATCAAATCAGTTGGCGTGCCGACCTTCGCCGACGAGGTCATGATCGCCCAGGGCTCTGTGCATGACCGCCGGTTCGTGGCCGCCTACGGCTACCGGGGGCGCCTCACCGCCGCTGTCGCGTTCGATCAGGGCATGTGGTTGGAGTTCTACCAGAACATGATCGAGGCCGCCGCACCGTTCCCGCTCTCCTATGCTCGCGCCGTCGACCAGCCGGCCATCCGGCAGCCGGTGCCGTTGGGCATGCCGACCAAGCAGGTCAGGGACTACCAGGCCACTGTCGTGGTGACCGGCCACGACCCGAGTGAGCGCCGCGCGGAACTGGTGTATCACGACCACTGATCGAGGCAGCGATAACCAGGAGACGTCGCCATGGCACAGGCAAGCGTTTATGACCGCGTACTCGATCCCGCCAGCCGGGCGGATCCCTTTCCCCTGTATGCGGAGATGCGTGAGAACCCGGTGACCCGTGAGGACGACGGCACCTACGTCATCAGCACCTATGACGAGATCGTCGCGCTGCTGCACGACCCGCGGATCAGCTCAGATCCGCGCAACCGGCCAGGAGGAGACGGCGCCGAGCCCGCACTTGAGGAGGGGCTACCTGGAGTGCCACTGCCCTTCATTCTCCGGGATCCGCCCGGCCATGACCGGCTCAGGGCGCTGGCGATGCGGCAATTCGGGCCGCCGCACACGCCAGGGCGCGTCGAGGGCCTGCGCTCCTGGCTAACCGAGATCGCGACCGGCCTGATCGACAACTTCGCTGGCAAGAACCAGGTCGACATCGTTGATGAGTTCGCGTACCCGCTGCCGGTGACCGCGATCTGCAAGGTGCTCGGCGTCCCCTTGGAGGACCAGCCGCGCTTCCGCGGGTGGGCTGACGCGATCGTCGATTCCATCGATCCGACGACGGGACCGTTCGCCGAGAGGATGCGCAGGCGGGGCCAGGTGAACGCCGAGCTCGGCCAGTACTTCAGCGACCTCGCCGACGCTCACGCCCGTCAGCCGGGTGATGACCTGATTTCCGGTTGGCTCACCGACACCGGCGACGGCGCGCCGATGTCACGCGAAGACCTGCTCTCTACCGCCGACCTGCTGATAGTCGCCGGCCACGAGACCACGGTCAACCTCATCACCAACGGCATGCTGACCCTGCTGCGGCACCCGGACGTGCTCGACCGGCTCAAGCGCGAACCCGGCATGATCATCGGGCTGGTCGAGGAACTCTTGCGCTACGAACCGCCGGTGCAGATGCTCACAACTCGCACCGCGCTGGCTGACATCAATGTCGACGGCACCGTCATTCCGGAAGGCTCGCCCGTGATCCTGGTGCTCGCCGCCGGCAGCCGCGACCCCGGCCACTTCCCTGACCCCGACCGCTTCGACCCCGACCGCACCAACAACAAGCACCTGGGCTACGGCGGCGGCGTCCACTACTGCTTTGGCGCCCCGCTAGCGCGGATTGAGACGCAGGTGGCTTTGCCCGAGCTAGCCCGCCGGCTGGTGAATCCCCGGCTTGTGGCCGATCCGCCACCGTATCGGCCCAACCCGGTGCTGCGTGGCCCGCGCCACCTGCTGATCGGATACGACGCCGTGCTCCCGGCAGCGGAGCCGGTGCCCTAGCCCGCCGACGTGGAATGGGGCGCGCTTGGCTTACCCGGGTGACGAGACTTGCCAGGTCCAGGTCCAGGTATCCGGGGCAGGTTCAGCGTGCCCGATACCGTCCGCAGGAGCGCTGGCAGCTTACTCAGCTCCCTGGCGAATGCCGCCTTGTACCGCCGTACCGCGGCGTCAAGCGCCAGCTGGTTGGCGGTGACGATCTGCTTCTCGTAGCTGGCCTGGACGGCGAAGTAGATACCAGCCAGATCCGTGCTCGCCGTGCACTGGGCATCAGTTGTGGCCATCGCGACCTGCGCCGTGTTCTGGGCCGGGGTCGGCTGCACTGGACCCCCAGGACCAATCGCCCGCAGGCCGAGCACGTTCAGTTCGTTCAGCGCGAAGGTGTCCGCGCCGGTGGTCGTATAGCCGTTCCTTGCCATGCACGCCGACCAGGCGGTGGTCGCGTTCTTGAAGTCAGGATCGGTGATCACGTCGGTGCTTATGTCATTGTTCATCGTCTCGATGCCAGCCAGCGCCCCGGCGAACATCGCGTTATTGAAGTCCATCACGATGTTCAGGCACTTGCCGGCGGCGGACTGCGCCCCGGCGGACAGGCTGGTCGCAGGCGGCGGGCCGTTGGCCTCAGGCCCTACGCCGGGTGCCCTGAAGCCGTACTGCTCGGCCAGTGAGACTGGTAGGTACCCCCATGGCCCGAACGGCTGCGCGAACCCCAGGCCACGGTTGGCGCGTATCGCATACGGCGCGCTAGCCGCGTACTGGCCGTAGCCGGCTTCGTTCATGCATGCGGTGTGCAGCGCTTCGTACGTGTCTCCGAGTGCCAGGCCGTCGCTGGCGGAGGCGCCAAGGTCGGCATAGGGCGTGAAGGCCTCGCTGGACAGGGCTGCCTGCGCCGAGACCGGGGCGACCGGCTTGCCGACCGCCGGTGTCGTCACGCTCGCGTCCGGCCCCTTTGGCGGGGCGGCGGTGCAGGCGGTGAGGACCGCGCCGCAGCAGGCCAGGAGCCCCAGGTTGGTGCGGATGCGCATGTGGCTGATTCCTTTCGCGTCGGCGTCACCCGTGCCGCAATGCCGCGAGCGGGCTTGTCCTTGCCGCCCGCAGCGCCGGATAGGCGCCAGCGAGCAGGCCGACGGCGCTGCCGATCAGCGGAGCGGGCAGGGTGTAGGCCGGGTTGAGCACGGCGGTCCAGTCTTTGGCGGCGGCGAAGATAACTACGATCCCGACCCCAAGGCAGGTGCCGATGAGCCCGCCTAGGGTGCCAAGCGTCACCGACTCGGCCAGGAACTGCGCCGCTATATGCCGCGGCCTGGCGCCGACCGCGCGGCGCAGGCCGATCTCCTCCGTGCGTTCAAGCACCGCGACCAGCGTCGTGTTCGCGATGCCGACGGCGCCGATCAACAAGCTGATCAGCGCCAGGATCAAGAACAGGGCCGTTAGGTCGCCGCTCACCTCGCTTTGCAGGTTCTGCGGGTTCGGCGGCGCGGTCACCACCAGGCGGCTCGGGTCCGTCGGTAGTTCGGCGGCGGCGATCTGATGTGCGACCGCCTGCGCTGCGCCTGTCCTGGTGGCGATGACCATCTGGGCCTCTTCTTCGCCCCCGGTGCCCGGTGCCGGATTGCCGTAATCCGCCAGGGTGGTGTATTCGGGGATGAGCATCGCGCTCTCATCGCTCACGACGCGCTGGGCCGAGCTGTAGACACCGATCACGGTGTAGGCGATGCCGCCGACGAACACAGCCGGGTGGCTGGGCAGCCGTGCCGGGGAGATGCCGAGCGCCGCCGCCGTGGAGGTGTCGATCATCGCCACGTGCTGCCTGGTGTCGTTCTCATACCTGCTCAGCAGCGATCCGGCGAGCACGGAAAGGTCCATCGCGCGAACGGCGCCAGGTGAGGCGGCGAGCAGGTTCACCGTTGCCGAAGAGCTGGCGGACAGGGCCTGAGATCCGGTGAAGTTCGCGCCGGCGGGCAGCGCGACCGGCCACCAGACGCCGGCCGAGACCACGCCTTTGATGTGGCCGGCGATCGCGTCGGCGTCGCCAGGAAATCCAATGGCCGGATTGGTGCCAGGCGCGGCGACGTTGTTGGCAGGACCGTTGTCCTCCACCACGACCGTCGTGTCCTCGAGGATGGTGAACTGGCGCGAGATCTGGCCCGCTCCGGTAGCCGTCAGGCCGAGCACGGCCACGAAAGCACCCACGCCAAGAATCGTGCCGAGCATGGTCAGTACCGTCCGGCTCGGTCGTTGCACGATCCCGGCGATCGCCTCGGCGGCCACGTCCCTGGCGGTCAGCCGGGGCGCGGGCAAGCCAGTGACCGAGCTAGGCATTGCTGGCCTCGATCCCCCTCGACAGCACCCCGTCACCGATAGCGACAGTGCGGCTGGCGTGGGCCGCGACACCCGCGTCGTGCGTGATGACCACGATCGTGAATCCGTCAGCGTTCAGCTGGTCGAGCAGTTCCATGAGCGCCGCCGAGGTCCGTGAATCGAGGTTTCCGGTCGGCTCGTCGCACAGCATCAGGCTCGGCCGGTTCACTAGCGCGCGCGCTATCGCGACCCGCTCGCATTCCCCGCCCGACAGCGTCGTCGGCAGCGCGTCCAGTCTGTGCCCGAGGCCGACCGCGTTGAGCGCGTCGATCGCGGCCCCGAGCCTGCCCTGTCGAGGCGTGGCGTTGTAAAGCTCGGCGAGCTGCACGTTCTCCAGCGCCGTCCGGTATGGCAGCAGGTGGAACGCCTGGAACACGAATCCGATCCGCCGGCCGCGCAGTGCCGATCGCTCCTTGTCGTCAAGCGCTGATGTGTCAAGGCCGTCCAGGAGGTAGCTGCCGCTGGTCGGCGAGTCAAGCAAGCCGAGCAGATGCAGGAGAGTCGACTTGCCTGAGCCGGAAGGCCCGGTCACCGCGACGTAGTCACCGGCCTCGATCACCAGGTCGGCCGGGCGGAGTGCCGGCACCGGCGGCGGACCTGGATAGGTACGAGCCAGACCGCGCAGCTCGATGACCGGAGTCGGCATCAGCCGCTCACCACGACGCGGTCACCCGCCGCGAGCGCCTCGGCGGTTGCCGGGGTCACCTGGACGTAGCCGTTCTCGGAAATGCCCGGCGTCACCGAGAATTCGGTCCGCTTCCCGCCGGCGCCGACCACGGTGACGTAGCTCCTACCAGACGCGGTGCTCACGATCGCCGCGATCGGCACCGTGAGCACGGGGCCTTCGGTCTGCCCGGTCTCGACGGTGACCAGCACGTTCTCGCCGTCAAGCGCTGCCGCCAGTGGCTTGGAAGGTCGCACGGTCAGCGGGATAAACGGCGTCGCGCCCTGCCCGCCAGCCGCACCTGACCCGCTCTGGCCGGTCGAACCGCTCGATCCGGCTGACCCCGATGACCCGGTGGCTGTGCCAGCCGAACCCGCACCGTTCCCGACGGCTACCACCGTTCCGATCGGCGCAGTTGTGGTAGCCGTTCCCAGGTCTGCGACGATCCCGGTCGCGTGGATGCCGGTTACTTCGTCATACATCGTCACCTTTAGGCCGGGCCTCACCTGGGCGGCGTAGGCAGGAGGCAGTTCGCCGGTCAATGCCAGCGACTTCCTTGGTGCGATCTCGAGGAACGGCTGGCCGGGCTGACTGCCGGTCGTGCCGTTCAGCGCCACGACGGTCGCGGGCAGCGATGCGAGGAACACCACATCGGCGGCTGGCACGCCACCCGAGGACGGCGGAACGTATCCGAGGTGCTCGTAATACTGCGATACGGCATACTCGGTCGCTGAACCGAAGAATCCCGGCGCGTCGCCGTTGTCGTAGTACCCGAGCGACGAGAGCGCCTTCTGCAGCTCGATCACGTCGGGCCCATTTTCTCCTGGCGTTAGGTCCCGCCAAGCGGGCACAGTTCCTCGCAACGCGAACAGCGGTTCGCCGTCGATCTCCGCGACCTGCTGACCGTTGCCGATCGCGGCGCCGACCGCGACGTTGAGCTTCGAGACATAGACGGCCGGCTGGCCCGCTGCCACCGGAGATGACGCCGAACTTGACGATGAGGCGCTCGGGTACACGTCATATTGCGTCGACGGGTAGACCACGCCGCGCATCTGAACCGAGGAGGTGAGAACCTGGGACACGACCTTGGCTGTGGTCACCGTGAGCGGCGGCGGCGCTGTGTCGGCCGCCAACTGCTGTGGCGACTTCACGAAAGAAGCGCCGATCAGCCCGCCGGCGGCGAGCAAGGCGCCGGCCAGCCCGACCGCGAGAAGCACGCGGCGCCGACGACGGAGCCGCGATCCTGGCGCCTCCTGCCTTCTGCCGCTGTCGCCGGGACCGCTCTCGTCGTCACCGCTCTGCGTGGCCGGGGAACCCAGTTGCGTCACCAGAGCCTCCGATGCTTCGCCTGCTGGGGTGCGCACCCCACCTTTCACATTGGTGCTTAGGAATACGCATGAACTCTTTGTGAGTTCCATGTCAGCCGGCGAAGTCGCAGTGGCCGCCCAGGCGCCATGATCACAGATGCGTAACACGCGTGATCGCGGGTAACTGATCACGGTCCGTCCAGCCAGGTCGACTCGGCAGGAGGTGCTCAGGCAGTGGCGGCCGATGAGGAACAGCCGATCACCGACAGAGTCACGCTCAGTGACGTCGACGCGCAGGTCTACGAGGCGATCGCGACGCTTGAGTTCATCGGATACCAGGTCAAGGCCAAGGACATCGTGACCGCTTCCGACCTGGACGATGACACTGTGCGCGAAGCGTTGCGAGCGCTGACCCAGCGCGGCGTGCTCGTCACCAAGAAACGCGGCTCAGAAGACATCTACGCACCGGCCCACCGCGGCTGGAGCGCCGCCCCAGAGAAAGCGACAAACCCCAAACGCTGAGCGGGACGACAGCAAGCTACTTGCGGCGCGGGACGTGCGAGCGAAGGTCGCGGAACTGGGCTGGGCCGTCTCCAGCCTTCTTGACCTCTTTCCTCCAGTGATGGTTGTGCGCGTCCTTGTCGAGTGACCTTAGATCGCTGACGACAAGTGCGTGTGTGCCCGGGCTAAGGCCGCCAAGGGCGAGGAACATAGCGATCACGTCGATGGCGAGATCGAATAGCCAGAATTCTTCGGCCGTGTAAAGCCCCATACGTACGTCAAATTCATCTTTTACCCGGCCCGAGTCACGCACCCGGACGCCGCCGGCGGCCACAGCCGTACTCAGGTCCCGGATCGCGCGATGGGCTTCGGGTTCCACACTGAGGTATTGCTTCACAGTGGAATCGGTGCCCAGCAGGTACAACGTGCTCAGCGTGAGATAGATGAATGGAGCCACAACCTCGTAATCAAGGCCATAAGGCACAAGGCCGGCCTCACTTGAACTCATGCGAGCATAATAACGATGCACGAAGCTTGTTCCGCGTCGTCCGGATAACCGCTAGCCCGCGCTGCTGTCGCCGGTCGCCGGGTTGGGCAGATCGGCGGCCGGCGGTAGTGTCGGCGACCGTGCGAATTCTCGTTCTTGGGGGCACTTCGTTCGTCGGCCGTGCGATCGTCGATGACGCACTCAACGCCGGAGCCGACGTCACGCTGTTCAGCAGGGGAAAGACCGGCGCCGGGCTGTTCCCCGAGTTGACGCGGTTGGCCCCGCCGAACCGGTCACGCTCGGCGGCCTCATCGAGGCGTGCGCCCGGGTAGCTGGCACCCGGATCGAGATCGTGCCGGTGCCGCCGGAGACCGCGACGCCATTGTTCCCGCTGGTCCGGCCGAACTGGGCGTCGCAGCAGCGCGACCCGTCCCGCGCTCGCGCGGCCGGCCTGCCTGCCACCCCGCTTGAGGTCACGGCCGCTGACGTTCTCGCCTGGGACCGTGAGCGGGGCGAGCCACCGCTTGAGCGAGGCTTCACGCCCGAGCAAGAGCGGGCGCTGATCGAGCGTTATGACGCCGCACATCGGACTGAATAATCACAGATCGGGGTAAACCCGCGAATGGCGAGCGACGTCTTACATTCGGAACCGATAGGCAGAGTCCGGCCGCCGTGCCTGGGGACGGTCGGGCCACCCGACAATGGATGGTGCAGTTGATGCGAATCAAAAGCCAGGCTTCGACGAGAACGGCTGCCGTGGTCGCGGCCGCGATCGCCGTGTTCCCACTAGCGGGGTGGACGGCCGGAACACACCCAAGCGACCATGCCGCCGCCCGGCAACCCCACGGCCAGGTGCGCTTCGACGTGCTCAACGCCGTAGCCGCAAGCTCGGCTACGGACGCCTGGGCGGTCGGCTACAAGTCAATTGGCCGTAATCCGAGCTTCACCCTGATCGAGCACTGGAACGGCACGAGATGGACGCGAGTAGCCAGCCCAAGCCCAGGAGAAGGCGCCGTCCTGTCCGGCGTAGTCGCCTTCTCGCGCCACAATGCCTGGGCCGTGGGATCTGGCAGTTCAGACAAGGTGCTGATCGAGCACTGGACCGGCAGTCGCTGGCTGGTGGCCCCGACAGGCGCCTCGCCAGGAACCCTGAACTCCATCTCCGCCATCTCGCCGTCCGACATGTGGGCAGCTGGCTGCGGCGACCCGGCGTGCGCCAGCACCACGTTGATCGAGCACTGGAACGGCCGCAACTGGAAGCGCGTGCCGAGCCCGAACCCTGGCGGCACCGGTGTCAGGCACTCAAGCGTGCTGCTCGGCATCTCGGCCATCTCGCGTTCGAACGTCTGGGCAGTGGGTTACTTCAACAAGACCGGCCTGCACGGCTTCGCGCCGCGGACCCTGGTCGAACACTGGAACGGCACCTCATGGAAGCAGGTGTCAAGCCCGAACCCTGGCGGCCCGCAAGAAATGAACACGCTCAACGGCGTGGTCGCGACGTCGGCAAAGGCAGCCATGGCAGTGGGGGACGTCAGGAACGTCAGGAATAGCTCCGTCACCGATCATCCTCTGGCCATGCGCTGGAATGGCGTCAGGTGGCGGCGGGTGTTCACTCCCAACCAGCCCCAGGCGATCGAGACACTCAACTCCGTCTCGGCAACCTCAAGCTCCAACGCGTGGGCGGTGGGCGACTTCTCGAACTCGCCGGCCACTGAGCCGCTCATACAGCACTGGAATGGCACGGCGTGGAAGACGGTGCCAGTCCCGCACATAAGCGGGGAACTTGACGCCTTCCTCAGCGGCGTGACCGTGCTCAATGCCAAGGCCGCATGGGCGGTCGGGCACGCCATGTTCGAGGACCAGACCACCTTGATCATGCGCTGGAACGGCACCAAGTGGAAGGTTGCGCCGAGCCCAAACCCATAAATCTTTTGCGGGCAGAAAGAAACCAGAACGCCGGTCGACCGTCCTAGAAGCGGATCACGAGGCAGACGGTAGTCACGTCGCCCGCGAGCCCGGGTTCGGCTCGCCGGCGACGTGGATCTGCGCTCCCCTGGACTCCTTCATGCCAGGCAGCCTGATCCTGGCGAAGACGGCTCGGTGGTCGGTACCGCTTAGCGCGTGCACGGAGGTGCCTAGCACCGCGCAGCGGTCATCGACAAGCACGTGGTCGATTGTCAGCAGGGCGAACCTCCCGCCGGGGATTACCCCCCAGGTCGGTGTCAGTCCGTTGCCAGTCTGGCAGGCGGCGTCGTTCAGGCCGTGCCTGAGCAGTAGTCGCCGGAAATCGACGTGATCAACGGTGCTGTTGAAGTCACCAGCAGCGATCAGCGGCAGGTCGTCCTCCGTGGTCGGAAAGGGCAGCAGCGACAGAGCCGCCAGGTCGGCCCGCCATCTGGCCACGCCCGAGTTAGACCACGGCCGCTTCGGCGTGTACAGATGCACGCACGCCAGGCGTACCCGCGACCCGGCCAGCTTCATCGTGACGACCGGCTGGATCGACGAGGTCGGCATGACATGCGGACGCGCGCCGATCGGATAGCGGGCATAGATTCCGTTGCCGCGATGCTGGTGCGTGCCCAGATCGGTGATCGCGTAGGGCAGTAGCCGGTCAAGGCCCGATGCGCTGAGCCAGGGCGCGGCGTGATCGCTGAGTTCCTGCACGAAAAGCACGTCAGCATCGGTGCTTTGAACCAATTCAACGACCTCGTTGGTGGCGGCCCGGCCGGCCAGCAGGTTCGCCGTCAGCACGCGCAGCTCTGGGCCGCTAGCGGCTGGCTGGCTGCGAGCGGCGGCCCTTGGCACGAGCACCGCGGTGAGGCCAGCGGCCGCGGCGGCCGTCACGGCGGACGCGCGCTCGTCGCCCAGCAAGAGCGCGCACAGCCACGCCGAAGCGGCCGCCTGCGGCGTGAAGGGAAACAACGAGGCCGCCGGGATGCCGATGGTCCGCAGCCGGTCGGCCCCTGTCACCCGCGCGAGTGCGTATCCGGCGAATACGCCGGCGATCACCCAGCTCAGGCGCGTTGGCAGGCGAGTTCGGCGCAGGGCTGTCATCCAGCCAAGGGTAGCTAGAGGTGGGCTCGAGCCTAGCCGCCGGCGTTGAAGGTGCCCCGCCTTCACCTCCCGCGAGGCAGCGCAGTAAACCGACGCGATGAATCCGGGAATCCATCGCAACCCCAACGCCCCCGCCCAGTCCCCGGCCCCACCCCAGCGCGATGAATCCGGGTTTCCATCGCGGCGAACGTCCCCGCCCGGCGCGATGGATCCGGGAATCCATCAGGGAAAACGGGTGTGGATTCGGGTATCCATCGCGGAGGTCGGTGGGCTGGCGTGCGATGGATCCGGGTATTCATCGCGCTCAACGGGGCCTCGTGGTGCAGGTGGGACTCGTGGTGCGACCTCGGCGGGAGCCGGCGGCGCGGGAGCCGGCGGCGCGGGACACCCGCCGGACTAGGCGGATGGCACTCGAAGTCCTGCGTGGGGGCTGGTAGCGGGGGGGTTCGGTGATTACTGCGGATGGTTGCCGTGTGATGTGCGGGGGATCGGCGTGGGCTGGCAGCAGCCGGCCGGTGGTCGCGGTGGATCGGCGGGTGCCTGGCGGAAGATTGCCGTGTGCCGGAGACTTCCCGTGCCGGGTGCGGAGCAGTGCCGTCGGGGCCACGGATGACTGCCGCGTTACGGATGGTTTTAGGTGTTATCGCACGAAAACTATCCGGAACCCGGCAGCTCTCCGGCGGGCGCACGTCAACGTTCCGTGGTGATGATGTAGCCTTTTCCGTCGAGGT
>DATNEK010000241.1:0-2740 GCA_035553055.1 Streptosporangiaceae bacterium
GCGCGGTGGAAGATTGCCTTGGGTAACGCTGTGCGACAAGAGCTTCGTGTCGCGCAGCGTCACGAGGCCGCCGCGTTCTCCTTCTTGTCGCTGTTGCTGTCGTGCGTCGTGTCGCGCACCTGAGTGGAACGCTGCCGCTGCCGCGTTGTCGCGGAGCGACGTCGGTAGCTTTCGACGTTCATCTCCAGGATGACGGCGTGGTGAACAAGGCGGTCGACAGCGGCGAGCGTCATTGCGGCATCCGGGAACACGCTCGTCCATTCACCGAATGGCTGATTTGAGGTGACCAGCAGGCTGCGGCGTTCGTAGCGCGCGGCAATCAACTCGAACAAGGCCGAGGTCTCTGCCTGATCCTTGCGCACGTAGCAGAGGTCGTCGAGGACGATCAGATGGTATTTGTCGAGTTTCTCGATGGTCGCCTCGAGCGACAAGTTCTGTCGAGCGACTTGCAAGCGCTGCACGAGATCGGTGGTCCGGGTGAACAGCACGCGATAGCCGCTCTCGATCAACGCGTAGCCGAGCGCCGCTCCCAAGTGCGACTTGCCGCAGCCGCTTGGCCCGAACAGCAGGATATTGGCACCTTTCTCGAGCCAGCCGTCGCCCGCGGCGAGCGCGGTGATCTGCGCCTTGTTGACCATCGGCACGGCATTGAACTCGAAGCTGTCCAGCGTCTTGCCGGGTGGCAGGCGCGCCTCGGCCAAGTGTCGCTGGATGCGTCGCTGCGAGCGCTCGGCCAGCTCGAGCTCGGCGAGCGTGGCGAGCAGCTTCGCGGCCGGCCAGCCCTCGCTGTCGGCCCGCTCGGTGAACTGCGGCCAGAGCGCGCCGATGGTCGGCAGGCGCAGCTCGCCCAGGAGTAGAGGCAGGCGTGCCGCGTCAACTGTGATCGCCGCGGTCATGGCGCCGCTCCCGTCGCCGGCAACAGCACGTCGTAGCTGGCGATCGACGGCAGGATGACGGAGATCACCGGGGCCGCGGAAGCAGACGGTGCGAATCGCGCCCGTAGATCGACCAGGCTCGGCAGATCACCTTGATCCAGCTCCGCGGCCAGGATGGTTGCGAGCTCGGCCTCGCAGTTGCGCTCGTGCGCCAGCGCCAGGAGACCGACCATCGTCCTGCAGGCGGCCCGCGCGTCACCGACGGCGAGCAGGCGTTCCCAGGCCAGGCGATAGGCCGGACCGGGGGAACAGCGCTTCGCGATAGACGAGGTTCATCAGCGCCATGGGCTTGCGGCGCAAACTGTGGATCACGTGACGATAGTCGATGACGTGTCCGTGCCGTCCCTCGCCCCAGCTACGGCCGCGCCGCAGGGTGACCACGGGGCTCTGACCGAGAAAGCATTCGAGGCGATCATCATAGAGGCGGATCCGCAGCCGATAGCCGATCAGCCGCGATGGCACCGTGTAGAATACCTTGCGCAGCACGAAGCCGCTGCTCGAGGTGACGACCACGGTCGCCTCGTCGTAGTCGGTGGTCCGCCGGGGCGGCAGGGAACGCAGGTGGGCGCGTTCCAGTTCGACCATCTTGTGCCGCCGTGCATTGCGCCGACCGGCCAGCTCGGCGATCCAGTGCCGGTATGCCTCAAGGCTGTCGAAGTCGCGGCTGCCCCGCAGGAGCAGCGCCTGCTCGATGGCGCGCTTGAGGTGGCCGTGATGGCTCTCGATCGAGCCATTCTCGTGCGCCAGTCCAGGATTGTTGCGGGTCGCGGTCATGGCGTAGTGGCCGCACAGCGCCTCATAACGCCGGGTCTGGTCGGCGCGGGCGTCGTCATCGAGGTTGCGGAACGCGGCCGAGAGGCTGTCGGAGCGATGCTCCGCCGGCGCGCCGGCCAAGGCCCACAGGGCATTCTGCAGACCACAGGCCAGTGCGGTGTAGCTCTCGCCGCCGAGCACGACCTCGGCATACTCCCAGCCGGAGTAGGCCAAGGTGAAGTGGTACAGCCGGTGCGTCAGCGGCTGGCGGGCGATGCTGACGGCGAGGTCGCTCATGTCGGTGAAATCGGACAGACCCTGCTGTCCCGGCGGGTGATCCTGGCGGAAGATCACCTCCCGCTCCGGCCCGTGAAGCCCGTGCCAGGCACGGACCCGCCGCTCCAAGGTGCGGCGCAGCCGCTCCCAATTACGGTCGGGATGACGGCGCTGCATCTCCTCGAGCAGGGCGATCGGCCGAAGACCGGGCCGGCTCTCCAGTAGCGGCACGATGTCGCTCTCCCATACCCCGCCCAAGGGGTCCGGGATCTGCCGGCGCGACTTCAAGCCCGTGTGCTTCTGGGAGGGTGGTCGCGGATCGCGCTCGATCCGGCGAGCCGTCCGTTCGCTCATCCCCGCCTTGGCGGCGGCAATGAGCTGGGTGTGTTGGCGTCGGAACTCCATGTAAATTCTCACCTGTTGGTCCGTGACGTGTCGTCCGGGCACGAAGGGGTCCTCGTCTTGGTCGTCGAGGAACCCACCATGCCCGCACACGCCGCGACCAACAGGCGGGGGCTTCAGCCCCCGCCGCCGGTCGGGTCAGGCACTACGGTCGGGCTACGCCCTCCCTTCGGCCCGACCCGACCGGCCATCCGCTCGTGTCGCTCACCGGCCATCAGTGCTGTCGCTACACACCGAAACTGCTCGGGATCACCAAACGGGGCAGCCGCTACCTGCGCAAGAACCTGATCCACGGCGCCCGCGCTGTGATGCCGCGACTGGCGGCAACCAACACGCAGCTGGGGCACTGGCTGCGCGGCCTGCTCGCCCGGGCG
>DATNEK010000242.1:0-2852 GCA_035553055.1 Streptosporangiaceae bacterium
CCGCTCAGAAGCGGACGGGTCATCGGTCATGTACCACCACCGCACGAAGTCGAGGAACGGGGGCCGCGGCGGATCGGGCTCGTCGCGGCCGTCGCGGCTCGCCGCATATGCGGCGGACACCTCGTCGATCAGCAGTGGCAATGAGCGCCCATCGAGCAGCGCGTGGTGATAGGTGAGGACCGCGCGGTACGCCGGTGCGTCCGTCTCACCTGGATTGACCCTGCGCAGGATCGTCAGGCGTACTGGCGGTTGCCTGGCCAAGTCGAATCGCTCCCGCCTGTCGTCCAGAAGGAACGACTCGAACGGGAGGTCATGGCCGCCATCTGGGAGCGGCGGCAGGTCGAGCCAGCGGATGTCGATCGAGGCGTGGGCGTCCTGGCCGACGACCTGGATCAGCCTGTCCCCGTCGCTTCGGCGGAACGCTGTGCGCAGGATCGAGTGCCGCCGCACAATCGTGCGCCAGGCCGCCTCGAACGGCTCTCGCTCCAGCGGGTCAGTCCAATCGAGTGTGCACTGCTGGATGTCGACGCCGTCGTCGCAGAACCGCATGTAGTTCAAAATCATGCCGCGCTGAGCCGGTAACACGGGCGCTGCCTCGGACGGGGCGGGCTGTGCCACCGCGGTGCTGAGCGCGGGGATGCCATCTGCTCCCATCGCCAGCCCGGTCAATCGGCGCCAGCCTGCTCGTCGTCATGCGGTGCTGGCCCGGGGGACGACCCCTGGATCCCCCGCATGAACCTGCGCAGCGAGGCCGGCCGCATGTCGGTCCAGGTTTCGTCGATATAGGCCAGGCACTCGTCCTCGGTGCCCGTGAAGCCCTCCGTGCGCCAGCCCGCCGGCAGCTCTCGTTCCGCTGGCCAGATCGAGTACTGCTCCTCGTCATTGACCACGACCGCCTGCAGCCGGGTACCGGCCGATCGAACGCGCGTCGGCGCCGCGGACCCTTCGTCCATCCACGCCCCCCGGCTGGAGATATGAGGACAGTCCGATGCTAGCCCAGGCCCGCAGGCCCGCCTAGATCCCGCCAGTCGCCGTTGAGGCCCTTAGCCGGCCGACGGTCAGTGCGCCGACGCGGGCTGGATCCGCATCTGGACGTGGCGGCAGAACTCGCCGAGAGTCATGCGGGTGAGCATCTCGCTGTCCTCGTCGTCGAGCTTCACCCCGAAATGGTCTTCCACCCGCACCGTTAGCTCGGCGAGTGCGATCGACTCCACGTTCGCGCCGGCCGGGCCGAGTTCTGTGTCGTCGTCGATGTCGTCGATGCTGTAGTGCATGTCGGTCAGCGAGTCGAGTACGAACTGGCGGATCTCATCGAGCATGGCTGACGCTTCCTCTCGCCCGGTTATGCCCGACATTACTCGATCGGGCTAGTGACAACAGCTCGCCGCCAGCGCGCAAGTCTTGCGGCCTTTAGTGCGTTTGCGATAGCCATAATGCTGCGAGAGGTCATGGTGAGGTGATTCTGTGCTATTTCACGTGAGCAGCGCGCGGTGCGGACGGCGTGACGCGGCTGCGATAACCGCGGTCGCCGTCGCGGTCGCCGTCGCTGTGACCGGATGCCAGGTGGCAGCGGCAAGGCCAGCACAGTCGCGAACGGCACGGCATCGGCCGTTGTCAAGCCCTAGCACTGTCGTCCAGGCGCCAGCGCGGTCATCTGGCCCGCGTCCGCGGATCATGATCGTCGGCGACTCGATCACCCAGGGCAGCTCCGGCGATTACACCTGGCAATACCGGCTGTACGAGCACCTGCTTGCCGACGGCGTCAGGCCCCGCATGGTCGGGCCGTACGGCTGGCTGTACAACAACGTGGCTAACGTCCAGAAAGACCATAGCTACGCTGATCCGAACTTCCAGCACGCGAACGACGCCGCCTGGGGCATGGCGCTGTTCCGCGAGAAAGACGTGATCGGCCGCAAGGTGGCCACTTACCGGCCCGATTACCTGCTAGTACTGCTCGGCCTCAACGACCTGTTCTGGTTTGGCTTCGGCCAGCCGGTCATGGCCGCGAACCTGGCGAGTTTTATCGCTGCCGCCCGGGCCGCCCGGCCGCACATCCGGATCGTCTTCGGCCTGATACCACCGGACATTCACCAGCGAAAGCCGGCGTTCGCGGCCAGCGTCGCCGGCTTCAACAAGACGATCGCATCGACCGCCAAGCGACTATCCACGAAGGCGTCGCCGATCGCGGTCGCGCCCGACGGATCCGGGATCAACGTGGCCGCCGATCTGTGGGACGGCACGCATCCCAACGCTAATGGCGAGATCAGGATCGCCGCCGGATTCGCTGACGTGCTCGCCAGCCGGTTCCACCTCGGCCACGCCTACCCAACGCCATACCCGATCCTGCCCACCGGACCGCTGGTCCATCCGAAGCTGACCGTGCGGCCGTCCCACACGGCGCGGCAGGCCGTGCTGTCATGGAAGCTCGCACCCGGCGCCGGGAGCTACTTCATCTACATCAAGGACGTGACCCATGGGGACACCACGTTCACGCGGCTGCCGTTCCCGCTGCCGGCGGCTAAGGACCCGTGGACCGCTGGCCTGCTGACCAGCGGTGACACGTACTCCTTCAAAGTCCAGGCGTGCAAGGGCGTCGACTGCGGCGCGTTCTCGAACCCGGCGAGCGTCACCGCACCCTAGGACTAGGAACCTCGCCGGACGAGAGAGGGGAGGGCGCTCATGCAGATCGCGGCAGCAGCCCTGATCGCGGCAGGTCTGGCGGCAGGCATAGGCGCACTTGTCGCCCTGCACCTCGCACCGACCGGCCTATCGGCCGTGCGTAACGCGGTCAGCCAATACGGGATCACGAGCTACCGCAACGGCTATCGGATTCAGACGATCGGCTACGCCGT
>DATNEK010000243.1:0-8756 GCA_035553055.1 Streptosporangiaceae bacterium
CTGGGCGGGACGGGCGGGCTGGGCGGGACGGGCGGGCTGGGCGGGACGGGCGGGACGGGCGGGCTGGGCGGGCTGGGAACTGCGACCCTGCTGCGTGAGGTCGTTCGTCGCGACGAACTCGTTGACGCCAACCGCGCCAGCGACGCTGCCTGAGATCCCCGCTGGGATCGACAGCATGCCGTTGGCGAGCCTGACCTTGTGGCCGTTGACCATGTAGTAGCCAAGCGTCACGCCGAACGCCCGCTCGACCTGGGCCGCCGTGCCTGACGCGGATACGTACAGATGCGTACTCGGCACCGAGCCGACGGAGAAGCCCTGGCTGCGCAGCCATGACTTGGCGCTCGCGATCGAGGCGCTCGTCGGCCCGTATCTGGCGATCCACTGCGAGCGGGTAAGGAACTTGTGGAAGAGCCGCGACCCGGGAGTCGAGACCTCGCGGACGAAGCTCCTGGCGCCGGCGGCGTTGCGCAGCTTCAACAGCAAGTCGAAGTCGAACTTGCTGGTCGCTGCCACTTTTCCGGCCGGATGGGCGCGCTCGGCCGCGGGCGTCAGCGACCCGCGCAGAGTGATCCGGTTCGGTGTCGGCTTGGCGACGGCCTGGCCGGCCGCTACCGCCGTGAAGGAAACCGCTAGCCCTACGGACCCAACAAGGGCCCACGTTCGGGCAGCTTTCATAACTAGCCTCCCACCTGCGTCTCTCGGCTATGAGGGATCCCGCGACTACGCGCGGGTGTGCCATTGAGGACCATAGCAAGTCCTCAATGATCATTCAGACAGCCGATAGGAAGCGTCCGGCACCAACTCGACCACGTCCATCTGCGCCTTCTGCAGCCGACCCGAATAATCCCAGTTCACCGACTGCCAGCGGGTGAACTGATCAAGCACCCAGATACCTGACTGGCGAGAGCCATTGCCCGACTTGCCGTTTCCGCCGAACGGCAGGTGCGCCTCAGCGCCGGAAGTCGAGTTGTTAACGCTGACCATCCCGGCGGATACACCGCGGCGGAACGCGAATACTTCATCTGGCCTCTGAGTGTATATAGCCGATGACAATCCGTAACCGGGCTCGTTAGCCAGCCTAATCGCCTCGGCCATGTCGCCGTAGGTCGCGACGCCGACCAGCGGGCCGAACGTCTCGTTGCGGAAAATCGCATCGGCTTGCCGCAGTCCGTCGACGATCGTCGGGTGGTAGAACAGCCCGCTGCCAGGATCGCCGCGAAAGCCGGCCCTCGGGTTGCCGGCCGTGATCCTTCCGGTGCCCGTCGACCCGAGCACGCGATGATGCGGCTCAATCCAGCCGAGGTAGTTCTCGAAGCTCGCCGCGAACCGCTCGTCGAGCATCGGGCCGTACACCACATCGCCAAACGGATCGCCGACCGGCATGTCCCTGGTCACCTTGTCAAACCGGGCGACAAAGTCGTCGTGGACGCTGTCGTGCACAAGCACCGTGCCAAGCGACGTGCAGCGCTGGCCAGCCGTGCCGAACCCGGCGAACAGTGCCGCCTCAACCGCGAGGTCAAGCTCGGCGCTCGGCGTGACAACCATCGGGTTCTTCCCGCCCAGCTCAAGGCACGGCGACTGCAGGTGGCGGCCGGTTAGCTCCCCGATGCGCGCACCTACCGCGCTCGAACCGGTGAAGCCGACTTTGTCGACGTAGCCGTCGGCCAGCGCCTGGTCAAGGCCGGCGTACGTGGCCTGACCGTCGGCCAGCACCAGGTTGAGCACGCCATCGGGCAGGCCGCCGCCGCGGACGATCAACTCGAACAACGCGGCACTAGATGCGGCCGAGTATTCGGCGGGCTTCCACAGCACGGCGTTGCCGCACAGCAGAGCGGGGATCAGGTACCAAGACGGCACGGCGACAGGGAAGTTCCCCGCCGTGATCACGCTCACCACGCCCACCGGATTGCGGAACGTAAGCAACTGCTTGTCAGGCATCTCGCTCGGCACCGTCTGGCCGTACAGCCTCCGGCCTTCACCGAGGAAGAAATCGCAGGTATCGACGATCTCACGAACTTCGCCAAGCGCTTCGGCGTAGGGCTTGCCGACCTCGCGTGTCACCAGCCTGGCGAGCGGCTCGGCGTTGGCCTCCACCAGCCTTCCGATGTGGGCGATGGCCCGGCCGCGCACCGGAGCGGGCACGTCTGCCCAAGCAGGCTGGGCTGCCCTGGCCGCGCGAGCCGCCGCGACGAAGACCCCGCCGTCGCCGAGCCTGACGGTGGCGACGACCTCGCTCGTGCGGGCCGGATTCGTCGAGGCGACCTCGCCGCCTGGCGCACCATCCGCAGGGACACCTCCGACTATCGAGGTGACGACACGGCTCATCCTGAACACCTCGCTTGACTCGGCCATCAGCTCACTGTCATGTGACCACACCCAGCCCCCGGCGAGAAGCCAAATCCGCCATCACCCCGGCCGGCGCGGGAGCTGAATCTCGCGTCATATCTTGTCATCGAGGTGACGAGGACGTACGCTGTCGATATATCGTGATCGTATCGAGAAGCCGATCCGCATCGACAGCGCAGCGGGGGTTTTTGATGAATGCAGCTAGCTGGGGAGCCAGGGACTTCGACGCCGGCCTGTCGGACGTGTTCAACTGCCTGGCGGACGTGATCTTCCAGGTCAAGCGGGCCGCCGCCGGGCACATGTCCGCTGGCGGTCACGGCCCTAAGGCTGGTCAGTGGCAGCGAGGCTTCGGGCACGCTGGGCACGGCCACTGGGGCGGTGGGGCCGGTGCCTGGACGGGATGGTGGCCTGGGCCTCAGCCGACTCAACGGAACTCGAAGGCTGGCCGTGGCGATGTGCGGGCCGCGATCCTTGCCCTGCTCAAGGAGGGTCCGCGGACCGGCTATCAGATCATGTCCGATATTAAGGAGCGCAGCGGCGGCGCCTGGCGGCCTAGCCCCGGTGCCGTCTATCCCGCGCTTTCGCAGCTCGCCGACGAGGGCCTTATCGAAGGCGAGGAATCCGGTGGCCGCCGGACCTTCAGCCTCACGCAGGCGGGCATCGCCTACATCGAGCAGAACCCTGACGTGGCCCGCGCGGCTTGGGAGTCGGCGCAGCAGCAGCAAGCGTGGGAGCTTCCTGGCTTGTTCGCTGAGGCCGCCCGGCTCGGCGGCGGCATCGTCCAGGTCGCGCACTCGGGCACGCCAGAGCAGATCCACGCGGTCGAGCGACTGCTCGAGCGAACCCGCCGGGAGCTTTACCAGATCCTGGCCGACGAACTCGACGATATGAGCTAAGGAGGGGCGGAAGTGGACGAACGGACAAGAGCCTCAGACGCCGACCGCGACCGGGTAACCGCGAGGCTGCGCGATCACTTCGCTGAAGGACGGTTGACCCGCGATGAGCTTGACGAGCGAATCGCCGGGGCGCTGAACGCCAGGACATTCAGCGATCTCCGGCGAGTGCTCGCCGATCTGCCAGAGCCAAGGCCGGTAGCGCCGGGCAACCTCCGGCCGATGACGGCTCGCAGGCCCTATCCGGTGCTTGCGCGCCGCCCTTCGCTGTTCCCGCTCATCGCGCTTGCCCTGCTCACGATCGCAGCTGTCTCCGGCGCCGGAGCGGCAGTTGTGGTCCTTAAGGTGGTGCTGTCAATTGTCGCGCTGATGTTCGCGGCCATGATGATCGCGGCGATCACCGCGGCGACTTTCATACGCCGGGCGCGCAGGCACTGGCGATCCTGACCTTCCATGGGCAACACGCACGGGCCCTTTGCACCGTGCCTTTGCACGAGCCATATGCACTGTGCAAGAGTACGGGTATCTGCGGACAAGCAGCCGCAGCCATGAGAAGGAAGGGTAGATGCACACTCTGAACGGCACGCCAGCCGATCAGCTCGGAGCAGTCTGGCGCAAGAGCAGCGCGAGCAATTCGAGCGGTAGCTGCGTCGAGGTGGCGGAGCTCGCGGACGGTGAGATCGCCGTCCGCAACTCCCGGTACCCGGCCGGGCCTGCGCTTATCTACCGAAGGGCCGAAATGGCGGCCTTCGTCGCTGGCGCGAAGAATGGTGAGTTCGACGACCTGTGCTAACTGATATGGCACCGTTATCGATAGGGTGTGCTTGTCGGTAACGGTCTGGAGTGAGCATGAGCGCGGTTGAGCCTGATGGCGAGCTGCCGAGCAGCCTGCTCCGGCCGCCGCGCGCTGACGCCACCGTCTTGCGCATGCTGCTCGGCAGCCAGCTGCGGCGGCTGCGCGAAGCGGCTGGCGTCACGCCAGATGCGGCTGGGTACGAGATCCGCGCTTCCAGGTCCAAGATCAGCCGCCTGGAAAACGGGCGGGTGAGCTTTAAGGACCGGGACATCGTTGACCTGCTTGCCCTGTACGGCGTTACGAGCGAGGAAGCCAAGCAGGCCACGCTCAAGCTGGCCAGACGCGCGAACCAGCCTGGCTGGTGGGCGAAATACGGCGATGTGCTTCCCGACTGGTTCGAGATGTACCTCGGGCTGGAAGCGTCCGCGTCGATCATTCGTTCCTTCGAGCTTCAGTTTGTGCATGGGCTGTTCCAGACCGAGGACTACGCCCGTGCCGTCACCTCGATCGGCCACAAGTCCGCGGCGCCAGACGAGATCGAGCGCCGGGTTGCCTTGCGCATGAAGCGGCAGGACCTGCTGACCGTGGCTGAGCCGCCCAGGGTCTGGTCGGTCATGGACGAGGCGGTGCTCAGGCGGCCGGTTGGCGGTCGCGAGGTGATGCGGGCGCAGCTGCACCGGCTGGCCGAGGTCGCGGTCATGCCGCAGGTCACGCTCCAGGTGGTGCCGTTCGGGCTCGGCGGCCACGCGGGCGAAGGCGGGTCGTTCACGATCCTGCGCTTCGACGAGCCCGACCTGCCCGACGTCGTCTACATCGAGCACCTGACCAGCGCCCTATACCTCGAAAGCCAGCCCGATGTCGACCACTACATGGAGGTCATGAACCGGCTCAGCGCCGACGCCCTGACTCCGGCGCGCACAGCCAAATTCATCGGGGACATTATCAGCCAGACGTAACAGCCAGCAGCCAGCAGCCAAGGCCTGCGCAGGAAGGCTTACCGCAGTGACAAGCGAAGTGCGTGATGAGCGCGCAGATGAGCGCGAGCACCCAACCTTCGACACCGGCGTCGCCCACGTCGCCCGGGTCTACAACTACTGGCTTGGCGGCAAGGACAACTACGCGGCCGACCGCGCGGCCGGCGACGCGGCGATCGAGGCGTACCCCGATCTGGTCGCCTCGGTGCGCGCCAACCGGGCATTCCTCGCCCGCTCGGTCAAGTACCTGGTCGAACAGGCCGGCGTCCGGCAGTTCCTCGACATCGGCACCGGAATACCGAGCGCGAACAACACGCACGAGGTCGCGCAAGCGCAGGCGCCCGACAGCCGCGTGGTCTACGTCGACAACGACCCCGTCGTGCTCGCGCACGCGCGAGCGCTGCTGACGGGCAGCAGCCAGGGCGCGACTGCCTACATCGATGCCGACCTTCGTGATCTGGACGCCATCTTGACTCAGGCGAAGCAGACTCTGGACTTCTCCCGTCCGGTCGCCGTCATGCTGATCGCGGTGCTGCACATGATCGGCGAAGAGGATCAGCCGCACGCGATCGTGGCGAAGCTGATGGAAGCCGTCCCGTCAGGCAGCTACCTCGCGCTGTCGCACGTCGCCAAGGACATCGCGCCAGAGCAGCAGGCCGAGGCCGCGAGGCGGTACAACCGGATGGCGCACGACAAGCAGAACCACCGCACGCATCCCGAGGTGGTGCGGTTCTTCTCCGGACTTGAACTGATCGAACCTGGCGTCGTCGCCGTGCAGCAGTGGCGACCGGAATCCGATGCGCAGGCCAAGTCGCCCTCCGCTATGTGGGGCGGTGTCGGCCGCAAGCCATAACCGCGCATCAGCCCAGAGGCGTCGCAGCGCCTGGCGCCTCTCGGGTCTCGACCGGCCGCGCAGGTCGGCCGCGCCCCGTTCCGTCACTACCAGATCGACGTCATGCGCGGGTGTGGACACCGGTCTCGACAGCTCGGTTACCAGCGTTGATCGGCCATTATGTGCGCTCGGCACCGCGATGATGCTAAGCCCTCCAACCGATCTGGCGGCCGCCGCGGCGTAGTCAGGATGACCGCCAATGCCGCCGAGCGCCGAGGCGGCCGTGCCTTCCACGTTGACCTGGCCGTCGAGGTCGATCTCGACCGCCGTGTTGACCGCGAACAGCGGGTCGGCGGACAGCCGGCCCAGATCATGGGTGTACTCGACGGGGTGAAGCACCGGCCTGCCATCGGCCCACCCGTACAGGCGCGGACCTCCGGCCAGGTAGGTGGAAATCGGCTCGCCGACCAGGAGACCGCGCTCGTCCAGGTCGACCACCGCCTCGGGCAGCATCCCAGAATCGACCCTGACCGGGACCCTGAGCGTGCGCAGCAGCGCGGTCGCGACCTGCGAAGGCCCGATCTGTAGCCGAGCATAGGGCGTGATCAGCGGCTCGATCATGGCCGCGATCGCGAGGTGCGAATCCGTGACCGTGCCTTCGGCCAGCGCGCCTGGTGGTTGATGAGTCTGCCCGATCACGATGACCTGGCTGCCCGGCAAGGGTGCCCCGGCGTCGGCGCGGGGGGCCGCATGCGACACCACGGCGGCCACGACCGCGCCAGCGTCGATCGCGGCCCGCTGCCAGGAAACTTCGCTGCCGAACGCGAACCCGCCGTCGGCAGGGACGACGGTCGTCACCAGCAGATCGGGCCGCCACGGCCCATGCAGCAGCGCCGGAATGGCGGACAGCCTGACGGGCACGAAGTTCACTAGGCCAGCGTCTGAGCTGCCGCGAAGCCCCCAGCCCGGCATGAACGTCCTGGCGTCGGCGAAGGCGGCGAGATCAAGATCAGGGTCGGGCAACGGCATCCAGCCGAGCAGCAGCCGCACGTCACGATGTCTCGCGGCGGCTTGGCTCAACTCGCTCGACACGATGCCAATCGCGCCGAACCCGTCCCCGAGCGCGATCGTCATGCCTGGCCGCACCAGGCTGGCCAGCTCAGCGGTCTGCATGCCATCTGATTGTGCTCCAGCGCGCCCGGCTGTCACCAACGCGATGCGGCACAATGGCCGGTATGTCGCATCGCCCGCAGGAAGTCCTGCGTGAACGGGTCGATGGCGGCATCGCCGAGCTGGTGCGCGACGTGGACCGGCCGAGGGCGTGGACGCTGCTGGTCGGCGGCACCGCGCAGTCGCATGTTGACCTCGATGATCCGCTGTACCTGGAGTTCGACTACATGCGAAGGTTCGGCTCCATCGCCGATCTGATCGCCCCAGCTGGAGCGCCGGTGCGGGCGCTGCACCTTGGCGGCGGAGGCTTGACGCTGGCTAGGTATATCGCGGCGACCAGGCCAGGATCGGCCCAGCTCGCGGTGGACAGCGACGCCCCGCTCGTCGAACTGGTCAGGCGTGCGCTGCCGATAGCCCAGCCAGCGCGGAAGGCGGGCCGCGCTGACGCCGGGCGGGTGCGAGTCAGGGTCGGTGATGCCAGGACCGTGCTCGAACACCTCGGTCAGGCTTGCTTCGACCTTGTCATCGCCGACCTGTTCGTGGGCGGGAGCACCGCGGCGCACCTGACCTCGGCCGAGTTCACGACGGCGGTTGCCAGGGTGCTGACACCGGGTGGCGTCTACGCGGTCAATATTGGCGATGGACCGCCGCTTGCTCACGCCCGCTCCCGGGTCAGCGCGGCCCGCTGCTCGTTCCGCCACACGTGCCTGATCGCCGATTCCGCGGTGCTGAAGGGCCGAAGGTTCGGCAACCTGGTTCTCGCCGCCTCCGGCCAGGCGCTCCCAATAGCCGGGCTTGACCGGCGAACGGCCGCCGACCCGTTCCCTGCCAGGCTCATGTACGGCCCTGAGCTTGACAAGTTCACCGCCGGGGCCATGCCGATCACCGACTCCCGTCCCGAGCCATCCCCGCTGCCGCCACCGGACTTCTTCACCGGGAAGGTCACGGCGTTACGATCAGCTGACCGCTGGAGGTAATGCGCTTGCCGACCGAGTTCTCCCCGCCCACATCGCTGGAGTCATCCGCCCGCTCCATCGGAGCGGACACGAATCGGTACCTCGTCGACTACATCATGCTGCCGATGCGCGACGAGGTTCGGCTTGCCACCGTGCTGATCCGGCCGAAGTCGGCCGGCCGGTATCCGACGGTGATGATCAGGACTCCCTACGCGATGACGTCATTCGAGCGCATCGACGGTCTGTTCAAGCAATTTTTCGAAGCGAACTACGTCGTGATCGTGCAGAACGAGCGCGGCAGCGAGTGGTCAGAGGGCGAGTTCGGCTTCCTGACTCTCACGACCGCTGACGCGATCGACACGCTTGACTGGATCGAAGCCCAGGACTGGTCGAACGGGCGGGTCGGCCTTCATGGCTGCTCGTCGACGGCAGAGAACCAGCTCAAGCTCGGCGCGATCGGCCATCGGGCGCTCGCTGCCTGCGTGCCGATGAGCTCAGGCGCTGGCATCGGCTCTATTCCCGGCGTGCGGTGGCATCAGGGTCTCTTTTATCGAGGCGGCGTTCCGATGCTCAAGATGTGGGCGTTGTGGCACGCGCCTTTCGGCATCAGGTTGCGCCCGAAGCTGCCGCAGGTCGACTCCGACGACGAGCGCTCGCGTACCTTCCGCCGATTTTCCGTCAGCGCCCCCGACTTCCGGCTGCCTGAGTACATGGCCGCGCTCGGCCGGTCGACCAGGCAGGCGCCGAGCAGCCAGGTGCTGCGCCGGATGGGCGCGCCGCTGACTGGTT
>DATNEK010000244.1:0-9045 GCA_035553055.1 Streptosporangiaceae bacterium
CACCGCTGGCCCGGCGATCAACCCGCTGATCAAGGTGATGAACCTGGTCTCACTGCTGATCGCGACCAGCGTGGTCAAGTACGCGGGCAACACCGGCCTGCGGGCTGGCGTCGCCGTCGGCGCGCTGGCGATCGTGGTCGCGTCAGTCGTGATCGCCAAGCGGCGCGCGACCGGCATTGCGCCGTCAGAAGCCGAAGCGGCAGGCGGACCAGGCACCGAGGCTCCGTCTAACGCTGAGACTCCGTCCGCCGAAGAGGAACCGTCGAAGACCCCGACCGCCTAGGTGACGGTTGGTTCTCATGTCTTCATGAGCGACCATCCGGCGCGATGAATCCGGGAACCCATCGCACTCGGACGCCCCGCCGGGTGCGGTCCGGTGCGATGGATCCGGGGTTTCATCGCATCCCTTGTGGCCCGACCGGCGCGATGGATCTGGGATTTCATCAGGGAAAACGGGTGTGAATGTGGCAATCCATCGCGGCACCCAACCGGTCGGCGCGATGAAACCGGCAACCCATCGCACCCGCAGGCCGCGGATCCCCGGATCTCGCGGTGCTCGCCCAGGGGCGACCCCGGATCCCCTCGCGGTGCTGGCCTGGGGGCGACCTCCGGATCCCCCGCAGAGGCGCGCGCGTCGGCCTTGGCGTAGCGTGGCGGCGTGCGTGACGATGGTCCCATGGCAGCGGAACGGCGGCTCATCATTATGCGGCACGCTAAGGCTGGTGAGCTTCCTGGCGGTCCGGACATCGAGCGTGCGCTTAGGCCGAGGGGCCGGAGGAACGCCGAGTCGGCCGGTGAGTGGCTTGCGGAACGCGAGGTTACTCCCGATCTTGTGCTCTGCTCGAAAGCGAGGCGAGCCAGGCAAACCTGGCAGCACGTGAACGAGCGGCTGCGCGCTCAGCCGGAGGTAATCATCGACGCTCGGCTGTACGATGTCGGCGCTGGCGAGTTGCTTGGCATCTTCGCCGCGACCGGGCCGCAGGTGACCAGCGTGATGTACGTGGGCCACAATCCGACGGCGGCCGAGGTGACCGAGATCCTGATCGCCGAGCCCATCGCGTTCCCCACCGCGGCTATCGCCGTCATCGGCGTGACCGCGCCCTGGCCCGACCTGGCCGGCGGTGATGGTGAACTGATCGCATCCTGGACCCCGAAGGCGCAGCCGTAGCTGGCCGACCAGTAGCTTCTCATCAGATCGCGCCAGGGAGGAAGCTGATGCCGGCCGAAGTGCTGCGGCTGCGCGGGATAGGGGTTTGCCGCGAGCAGTCAATGCTGCTCAGGGACGTCAGCTGGACTGTCAAAGACGACCAGAGCTGGGTCATCGTCGGCCCGAACGGTGCCGGCAAGACCACACTGCTCCAGGTCGCCGCCGGGCTGGTGATGCCGACCGAGGGTCAGGCCGAGGTTCTCGGCGAGCCGCTTGCCGCCCACGCTGATCTCGCCGAACTCCGCAGCAGGGTCGGCTTCGCCAGCGCGGCCGTTGCCGATCAGGTGCCGCGCAGGGAGAAGGTCATCGACTTGGTGATGACGGCCGGCTACGGGACGATCGGTCGCAGTTCAGAGGCGTTCGACTCCTACGACGTCGCCAGGGCGGTCGAGCTACTCGACGCGGTCGGCAGCGCGCACCTGATCAGGCGCCGATTCGGAACGCTGTCGGAAGGTGAACGCAAGCGGGTCCAGATAGCCAGGTCGCTGATGGCTGATCCGGAGATACTGCTGCTCGACGAGCCCGCAGCCGGGCTCGACCTCGGTGGTCGCGAGGACCTGCTGGTCAGGATCGCGGCGCTGGTTCGTAACCCGAGGTCCCCCGTCCTTGTGATGGTCACCCATCACGTGGAGGAGGTGCCAGCGGGCTTCACCCACGCCATGCTGATGCGACGCGGCGCGGTGCTCGCGGCCGGGCCGATCGCGGCTGTCTTCACCGACGTCAATCTTTCGAAGTGCTTCGGCGTCCCGCTGATCGTCGAGCGGCGTGGCGCCCGATGGATGGCTCGCGCCGTGCTCGCGTGAGCAGCCTCGCCGCCCTGGCGATCTTCGCCGCCGCGGTCGCCGCGGGTGCCATCAACGCCGTCGTCGGATCGGGTTCACTGATCACGTTCCCCACGCTGCTCGCATTCGGGTTCGCGCCGGTCGTCGCCAATGTGTCGAACAACGTCGGCATCATTCCCGGCAACATCAGCGCGTCATTCGGCTATCGGGCCGAGCTAGCCGGTCAGCGCGACCTGCTTGGCCGGCTTGGCATCGCCTCGCTTGCTGGTGCGGCCGCTGGGGCGGCGGCGCTGCTCGCGTTGCCCGCGGGTGTGTTCAAGCTCGTGGTGCCCGCGCTGATCATCGCCGGTTGCCTGCTCGTCCTCACCCAGCCGAAGCTCTCGGCCTGGGTCGCCGCCCGCGGCACGGACCGTCCCTACCGGATCGGCCCCGTGCTCATCGCAGGCGTGTTCTTGACCGGCGTGTACGGCGGTTACTTCGGCGCCGCTCAGGGCGTGCTGCTTGTCGGATTGCTTGGCGTCTTCCTGACCGACAGCCTCCAGCGCCTCAACGCGGGCAAGAACGTACTCGTCGCGATCGTGAACGGCACGGCGGCCGTGATCTTCGTGATCTTCGCTCACATCGCCTGGCTCGCCGTGGCGCTGATCGCCGCCGGGTCAGCGGCCGGCGGGCTGATCGGCGCCAGAATAGGCCGCGAACTGCCGCCGCTGGCCCTGCGTATCATCATCGTGATTATCGGCGTCATCTCAGCCGTCAAGCTGATCTTCTTCCCGTGAGCCTTCGGCGTTGCCGGCAGCGAGCATCCCAGCGGCCACAGCCCGGTTGACCAGGTCCCTGGCGTAGCTGCCGAGCGTGGCCGAGCCTTCTTCTATCAATTCGACCTTGGCGAGTACCTGGTCAGCGGTGACGCCATGGCGCTGCCAGGTGCCGCCGCCCACGGCGAAGTTCTCGAACATAGGCTGCAATCGGTCAAGCGCCCTGGCGAACTTCGCTTCCTTTGTCCTGCGCTCGGTGAACTCGTCCCACAGCTGTCGCATCGCCGCGCCCTGCTCGGCAGGCAGGATCGCGAATATCCGGTCGGCGGCGGCGCGCTCGGCGATCTCCTGGCGCTCGTGAGCGCTGCGATCGGCGTAGAGGAACAGATCGCCGGCGTCGATCTCGACGATGTCGTGCACGAGCACCATGCCGATGACGCGAGCTAGATCCGTGCCGGGCGGCGCGTGGTCCGCCAGAGCCAACGCCATCATCGCCAGGTGCCAGGAATGCTCGGCCGAGTTTTCCCGCCGCCCGATCCCGGCCAGTACGGTCTGCCTGAGCACCGACTTGAGCTTTCCGAGTTCGGTGACGAAAGCCATCTGCTGGTGAAGGCGCGACATCACGCTACTGCGGGCCGAATCCGAGCAGGTGCAGGCCGTAGAGCAAGGCGGCGAAAGCGACCAAGACGCCGACCACCTTAGCGATCCCGATGAGTCGTTGCCGGCGGCCGTTCGCCTTGCGCTGCGGCCGGATTGGCTGCTTGGCTCCGGCTGGCTGCTTGCGGCCTGGCTGCTTACGGCCTGGCTGCTTACGGCCTGGCTCTGATATCGGCCTGCGCAGCTGCCGTGCCTTCCGTGCATTGCGCCAGTTTGTCCGCCGCGGCGGCGGTGGCGGACTTGGTACGCGACGGAGCCGCTCAGTTGCGGAAAGCTCGGTGAACTTGGCCGGTTCGGCCTGTCCGGATGTGAGGTCGCGAAGCTGTTGATCAAATTCGTCAGGATCGGGCATGGCTGAGCTGAACTCCACGGGCATGGACGCGAGTATGGCGGACGAGTCAAGGATAAATCGCCTGACGCCCTGCTCTAGCAAGGGAGCGAGAACGGCTGGCGGCTCACTCGCGCTGCGCGGCGATCATGTCCCGGTACCAGGCGAAGGACGCCTTCGGCGTGCGCCGCTGGGTGGCTTGATCCATGTGAACCAAGCCGAACCGCTGGTGGAAGCCTTCACTCCACTCGAAGTTGTCGGTCAGCGTCCACTGGAAGTAGCCGCGCACATCGATGCCTGTGGCCATCGCCTTGTGCACCGCCTTGATGTGCCCGTCCAGGTAGTCGATCCTGCCCTGATCGGGGATGGTCCCAGCGTCCGTCAGATCGTCAGGCTGCGAGCAGCCGTTCTCTGTGATGTACATCGGCGGAAGCGAATCGCCGTACCGTTCGGCGAGCAGGCTGAGCATTTCGGCCAGGCCGGCCGGGACGACCGGCCAGCCAAACGCGGTCACCGGGTAGCCGGGTATGGGCTGCATCTGGAACGGCAACGGCGAGTCAGGTAGCGCGGAGAGCCTGGTCGGCATGTAGTAGTTGACGCCGAGCCCGTCGATGGGGGCCGAGATCGCAGCCAGGTCACCTTCCGCGATGCAGGAAAGTCCACTTTCAGGTATTCCGAAAGCAGAGAGATCTGGGTAGCGGCCAAGCAGCACGGGGTCGGTGAACAACCGGTTCTGCAGGACGTCATAGGCGCTGGCCGCGCGTATGTCGGCAGCGCTCGAACTGGCCGGCCAGGCGGGCGAGTAGTTGTTGGTGATCATGACTTCGCTGGCCCCAGCGGCGCGCAGCGCCGCCGTCGCAAGGCCATGGCCGAGAAGCTGGAAATGAGCGGTAGGCAGCGCATCGAGCATCAGCGTCTTGCCCGGCGCGTGGATGCCAAGCGCGTAGCCGAACGCGGTGACGACGTACGGCTCGTTGAGCGTGATCCACGTCGCGATGCGATCGGCGAGTCGCTCGGCGACGATCCCGGCGTAGTCGCCGAACCGCTGCGCGGTCGCCCGGTCAAGCCAGCCGCCCGAGTCTTCGAGTGACTGCGGCAGATCCCAGTGATACAGGGTGGGGAACGGCGTGATCCCCTCGGCGAGCAGGGCGTCGGTGAGCCGGTCGTAGAAGTCCAGGCCCGCGGTGTTGACCTGTCCGCTGCCCGTCGGCTGTATCCGCGGCCAGGCGATGGAGAACCGGTAGGCGGTCAGGCCAAGGTCGGTCATGAGCCGGACGTCCTCGCGCCACCTGTGGTAATGGTCGGTGGCCACGTCGCCAGTATGACCGTCTCTGATCACGCCTGGCCGCTTGCAGAACGTGTCCCAGATCGAGTCGCCGCGGCCGTCCTCGGCGACCGCGCCTTCGATCTGGTAGGCGGAAGTGGCGACTCCCCAGTGGAATTTGGGTGGGAACTGCGGCATATGCGAGTCCGTCATCCGCCGATCGTAGCGGCCACGCGCGTCGCCAGGCAGCTACGGTTTCGCTGGCTGGTCGCCGCCGCCGACGACTATCCGGTCCATGATCATGGATTCGCCGCGGAACAGCGGAGTGTCTCGCACCTGGCGCTCTATGGTCGCCGCCGACATCGTGTAGCCGATGAACAGCAGCAGTGACACCGCCTCCATCACGATCCACAGCCAGTGCGCCGCGAGTTGCGTGCTCCAGTCGTTCAGCCCGTGGAGCACGGCCGGCAGCGTGACACCGAACAAGATCAGCGGAATCCGGCGCCTGCGGTAGTTGACGCCCATGCCGATGAAGAAGGCGGCAATCCCGGCCCAGACGGCATGCTGGAATCCGTCGACGAAAACCCGCTGCGCGAAGCTGAGTATGAGCGGTATCTCGAATCCGGCGCCGATCTTGTGAGTGCCCTGCATCAGATAGCTCGAGGTGTAGAGCACCGACTCGCGCACTCCGAACGCCAGCCCGGAGATCGTGCCGAGAAACATCCATACCCTGACGTCCAGCGTGAGCTTCCACACCCAGCGGAGGGCGAGCGCGGCGACGAGAATCGGCAGCGCCTTGGTGACCTCCTCGGCGATCCCGACCCCATAGATCCACGGCAGCACGTTGCGCAGTGTTTGCGTGTTGTCGAGCGCGTTCTCCCACGGCAAAGTCAGCGTGGGGAGCAATACGAGCACAGCGGCGATGATTCCGACCGCCATCCAGGCGATCAGCCTGGTGATCCGGCCGGGCCTGATCAGCAGCCAGAACGCGACAGCCCACAGCGGTGCGATGGCGAGGCTGTAGGCCCAGCCAGGCACGTTCACGTTCGTGGTCGCTGAGAACAGCACGACAAAGAGCGACGGCAGCAGGCCATACGCGATGACCAGCAGTCGCGAGCCCTGCTTCCAGCCCGGGTCCTTCAGCCAGCTCCTGATCGGCAGCAGGATGTGCACCGCGGTCGCGAAGTCGCCGCCGGGGGAGTCACCCCTGGCGTGGTGGTGGCGCGCGGGTCCGTACACGGGGCTGGTGCGGCTGGCGGAGATGTCACCGCGCCACAAGCCAGTTCGGTGAACCGCGCTCGGGTGCCGTGGGTCGTGCCCGTCGTGTCCGGCCTCGTCGCCGCCGATGTGAGTAAGGGTGCCGGTGCGTCCGGACGCGGGGACATCTTCCCAGCTCACTCGGCCGTCGCCCGGTTGACCGACATGCCTCAGCTCGATTCGCAGCTCCGGCCCAAGCGGGTTGGCCAGGTGCACGTTAAGCGGCTGCTGCACAGCCACCGAGCTGACCGGCAGGCCGCCGACAAAGGTGCGGCCTTTGCCAAGATCGTCGAGCACCCAGCCGTCGGCTTCCCAGCGGACCTGGGCATGCTGGCGTGAGACGACCGGGTCGGACACGACGACCGCGTTGTCAGGGCCGCGGCCGATCCTGACCGTCTGGCCTGGTCCGAAACCATAGGTCTGGCCAGCGACTGTGACTCTAAGCTCGTTCACCTGGCCCTCCTGCTGCCCGATGTCGTCATGGCAGGCTCAGAGTACCGAGCGGCAGCCCGTGGTCTGTGCAGCTCCGGGGAACGATCAGTCAGATCAGACGTTGGCGCCTTCGGTGATTGCCTGATCCACTTCGGCTTGCCTGGCAGCCAGTTCTGCGGCGTACTTCTGCTCGTCGATCTTCTCGGCCAGGTCCTCATCGGCCCGCATCAAGGACTCAAGGTCCGCGTCGGCCGCGCCCAGCACTCCGAGGTCGGCGAACGCGTGCTTCACCTTCGGGCCCCACAGGCCGATGTCCCTTACGCACGGCACGATCCTGGTGAACAGCAGCGACCTGAACGCCTGCTGAACCGGCGACTTGTCGGTGAACTCCATGCACTCATCGACGTCGAAACCGAGCCGCTGCCAGACCTCCTTGCCGCGGAACCTATCGTTCATCAGGTAGCAGCCTTCGATCAGGAACTCCTCGCGCTCGGCGCGCTCGGCGTCGGTCAGCTCGGCGTAGTAGTCACGCAGCGCGAGCCTGCCGAACGCGACATGCCTGGCTTCGTCCTGCATCACGTACGCGAGCAGCTGGGTGACCAGCGCGTTGTTTGACATGTCGCGGTGCACGCCGAACGCCGCCAGCGCCAGCCCTTCGATCAGCACCTGCATGCCCAGGTAAGGATAGTCCCAGCGGCCGTCGGCCAGCGCCTCGGCAAGCAGCTTGGCCAGGTCGTCGTTGATTGGGTAGTAGACGCCGATCTTGTCCTTGATGAACTTGGCGTAGAGCTCTACGTGCCGTGCCTCGTCCATCACCTGGGTCGCCGCGTAGAACTTGGAATCGATGTCAGGCACTGTCTCGACGATCCGCGCCGCGACGGTCAGCGCGCCCTGCTCGCCGTGCAGGAACTGGCTGAACAGCCAGGAGGACAGGTGCATGCCAAGCTCATCACGCTGCTCGGTGCTCAGCAGTTCCCACTGCCGCGAGCCATAGATCGGATTCAGCTCGTCGGACTGCTCCATGATGTTGCACGGATTGACAGGTATGTCCCAATCAATGCGCTTCGTGGCGTCCCACTGCTTATCCTTGCCGCGCTGGTAGAGGTCCAGCAGCCTGGTGCGGCCGTTGTCGTAGTCCCAGTTGAACCTGGTGAAGCCGGTGGCCGGGACGTCCCAGGTGCCGGATTCCACTTTGGTGACGTAATGGTCATAGGTGCTCACGGCTGCCCCCTTAGGACGCGATATCGCAAATGCTACTAGCGAGTAGCGAAGAGTTCTAGGGCGGCTACTGGTGCATCGGCTGTTCGTGGTCGGCATGGCCGGCTAGCTCGAGCTGGAACGTCGAGTGCTCGACGTCGAAGTGGCCGCTGAGGCACTCCTGCAGCACGTCGAGCATGCGCGCGCTCGTGCCATCGGCCAGTACCTGCGGCTCGACCACGACGTGCACGGACAGCACGGGCAGACCCGATGTGATCGTCCATGCGTGCAGGTCGTGCACGCTGGTGACGCCGGGCAGCCCGATCAGGTGACGGCGAACCTCGCTCAGGTCGATGCCGCGCGGGCTCGCTTCAAGCAGCACGTCGATGGCGTCCGCGAGCAGCCGCCAGGTTCGCGGCAGGATCAGCGCGCCGACAAGCAACGAAGCGATCGGATCGGCGCGGGCGAATCCGCTCAGCTCGATGACAAGGCCGGTGACGATCACCGCCGCGGCGCCGAACGCGTCCGAGGCGACCTCGAGGAACGCGCCCCTGATGTTGAGGCTTTCCGACTGCCCACGGCGCAGCACGAACAGGCTGATGCCGTTGGCCGCGAGCGCGACGAGGCCGAAGGCGATCAGCAGGGGTGACTCGACCGATGTCGGCGTGATGAGCAGGCTGATCGCCCGGGAGATGACAAAAATTGAAATCGCAAATAGCACCACGGCATTGACCACCGCAGCCAGGATCTCGGCTCTTGCGTAACCGAAGGTGCGCTTGAGCGTGGCCGGCCTGCTCGCGAACACGACGGCCAGCAGGGAGAGCCCAACACCAGCGGCGTCGGCGGCCATGTGCGCGGCGTCCGCGAGCAGGACAAGCGCGCCGCTGACCCAGGCACCGATCGCCTCGGCCGCGGCGATGCTGAGCGTGATCAGCATCACGGTGAGCAGCGACTTGCGGTGCTGGCCGGTGAGCGTCAGTCGCGAGCCGTGCGCGTGCCCGTGATGGCTGTGCCCGTGATTCCGCCCGGATGAGGTCCGCGTTCCGGTGCCGCCATGGCTGATTCGAGCTTGCGCCTCTGGCGAGCCGCAGCTCCCTCGTCCATCAGTTTCCTGGTGGCCAGGCTCAGTCATGACGGTGGTGCGGCACCCTTTCCAGGAGCGAGCA
>DATNEK010000245.1:0-4395 GCA_035553055.1 Streptosporangiaceae bacterium
ACGTAATCAAGACGTGTATTGCATATCCTGACGCCTGCGCCGACGGGCCGTCAAAGTGTGGCGCGCCGCGTTTTTTGGGCGGGGATTGGCGGGCCTGACATCATGCCCAAAGGGGGTCAGGCTCAGTTCTCCTGGCTCAGCCCGCCTTGCAGCCGACCCCGGAGCAGCGGCCTGGCCTCATGCGGCGCCGACGACGGGTTCAGCGACAGGTAGGCTAGCCCTTGCTGCCGCCATTCGACTCGCCTGCGCCAGTCTCGGGTTCGGCCGGCTTCTGGCCGTTGCTAGCGCGCTTGGGCTTCGCCTTCGCGTCAGGCTCGCCGGAGCCCGCTTGCCCGGCCGTAGGCTCGTCCGGGCTCGCCGGAGCGGGCGCTGTGGCCTTGGCCGCCTCGGCGAGCAGGCTCTCAAGACGGACGCCGGTAAGCCGGCGGAATGTCCGATGCTCCCTGGTCCGGTCGAGTACAGCGACCTCAAGCTGACTAGCGACGATTTCCGCTCGGTCGCCGTTGGTCGGGGCCGACAGGCCGGCGATAGCTGTCGTCAGCGCGTCAGGAAGGGAGAGCCCGTCTGAATAGCCCTCCTTGAGCACCGCGCCGATCCGCTCGGCCCGCCCGCCTACGGCGACGTAGCCATGCTCATCGTTTACCGAGCCATCGAAGGTGATCCGGTAAATCTGATCGTCGGCAGGTGCGTCGGCCACCTCGGCCACGACGATCTCAACCTCGAACGGCTTAGGGCTATCGGTGAAAATTGTGCCAAGCGTCTGTGCGTACCAGTTGGCCAGTCCCCTGGCGGTCACATCCTGCCGGTCGTATTGATAGCCGGTCATGTCCGCGTACCGGACGCCGGCCTTGCGCAAGATCTCGTACTCGTTGTACCTGCCGACGGCAGCGAACGCGATCCTGTCGTAGATCTCGCTAATCTTGTGCAGCGCACGAGACGGGTTAGGCGCCACAAACAGGATGCCGTCCGCGTACTGAATGACGACCCCATCGCGGCCACGCGCGATGTTCTTGCGCGCATAGTCCGCCTTGTCCTTCATCGCCTGTTCTGGCGACACATAGAACGGCATCGACACCGCTGATTTTCCTTTTTACTTGAGTTCTCGGCTGTGAGCGGATGCTACTGCGCGGGACCTGAAGCCTCCCGCAGCGAGGCAGCAGGCCCGTCGGGCTCGGTCATCCGGCCGGCGACCACGAATTCCGCGTAGCGGCCCGCTTCGCTGTCAGATAGCCGCTGGTAGCCGTCCGCGGTCACGGTAGCGACGATCGGGTAGATGCGCCTGCTCATGTCCGGTCCACCGGTGGCCGCGTCGTCGTCGGCGGCGTCATAGAGCGCCTGCATGCACGCGGTGATCGCGTCCCGGTGCTCCATGCCGTCGACGTAGAGCTTCTTGAGGGAGCCGCGGGCGAACACCGACCCTGAGCCGATCGAGTGGAAGCGATGCTCCTCATAACGTCCGCCGTCGACGGTGTAGCTGAAGATCCGGCCGACGCCCTCGTCAGTGTCGTATCCGGCGAATATCGGCACGACGGCAAGTCCCTGCATGGCCGCGCCCAGGTTGGCCCTGACGATCCCGGCCAGCCTGTTTGCCTTGCCTTCCAGCGATAGCAGCCGTCCCTCGAGCTTTTCGTAGTGCTCGAGTTCCACCTGGAACAGGCGGACGAGGTCGATCGCGACGCCGGCCGCACCGGCGATCCCGATGCAGGAGTACTCGTCGCTGCGGAACACTTTCTCGATGTCCCGCTGCGCGATCATGTTCCCGGCCGTGGCGCGCCTGTCGCCCGCCATCACCACCCCGCCGCTGAAGGCGGCGGCGACGATCGTCGTACCGTGCGGCACCTCTTTAGCCAGAGAGCCCGGCAGGTTCAAGCCGCGCGCGCCCGGCAGAAGCTCAGGCGCGGCCGCGGTGAGCAGGTCGCTGAACGACGACGTTCCCGCCGTCAGGTAAGTCACGGCCATCAACCTGGCATCGGAGTCAGCCAACGCGATCCTTTCCTTTTAGGCACCACACGCCGCTGCGCAGCAACCCTGCGCCACGATCCCGCACGGGATCAGGTGCTCACCTGACCCTACTGCCACGGCGCCGCGCGCGGCAGATCCGCACCTTACGGCCGGCGGTTATTCCCCGCCCTTCTGGACGTAGGACCTGACGAACTCCTCGGCATTCTCTTCGAGCACCTCGTCGATCTCATCGAGGATCGCGTCGACGTCGTCGGTCAGCTTCTCGTGCCGTTCCTTGACCTCTTCGGTGCTCTGCTCAGCGGTCGCCTCTTCGTCCTGGCCGCGCCGAGAGGTATGCCGCTGTCCGCCGGTGTCCTTAGTCGCCATACCAAACCTCCATGCTCTTGCCTGAACCCTAAAGCTATCCTCGCCAGCGAGTGCTCTGGCTAATCCGAGTGCTCCGGCTAATCACAATGTCTTCCCCCCGCTCGCATCCAGGCGCTTTCGCTGGGCACCTACTTGCCGGTGAGAGCGGTGACGAGCTCAGCAGCAGTGTCGCAGCGGTCAATAAGCTCGCCGACATGGGATTTGGTGCCGCGCAGCGGCTCGAGCGTGGGTACTCTTTGCAGCGACTCTCGCCCCGGTATGTCGAATATGACGGAGTCCCATGAGGCGGCGGCCACGGAATCCGGATATTTCTGCAGGCACCGGCCGCGGAAGTAGGCTCTTGTATCCTGCGGCGGGTTAGTGATCGCCCAGGTAACGTCGTCCTCGTTAAGCAGGCGCTGTACCCGGCCGGCCGAGACCAGCTTGTTGTACAGACCGCGGCTCGACCTGACGTCGGCGTACTGCAGGTCGACGAGCTCCAGCCTCGGGTGGTTCCACGGCAAGCCGTCCCTGGACCGGTAACCATCGATAACTTGCAGCTTGGTGACCCAGTCAAGCTCGCCTGCGAGCTGCATCGGGTCATCTGCCAGCCGGGCGAGCACCGACTCCCAGCGGTCGAGTACATCGGCGGTCAACTCGTCGACGTCGGCGCCGAACTTGTTCTGCGTGTACTTGCGTGCCAGCTCGGCGTACTCCATCTGCACCTGGACCGCGGTGAGCTTCCTGCCGTCGCGCAGCGAGATGAGGTGGCGGCAAGTCGGATCGTGCGAGACCGCTCGCAGCTCAGCGACCGGGCCCTCGATCGCGAGGTCGGATCCGAGGAACCTGTCCTCGATCATCGACAGCACGAGCGCGGTCGAGCCGAGCTTGAGGAAGGTGGAGACCTCGCTCATATTGGCGTCGCCGATGATGACGTGCAGCCTGCGGTACTTTTCCGGGTCGGCGTGCGGCTCGTCCCTGGTGTTGATGATCGGGCGCTTGAGCGTCGTCTCAAGGCCGACCTCGACTTCGAAGAAGTCGGCACGCTGGCTGATCTGGAATCCGTCCTCCCTGCCGTCCGCGCCTATGCCGACGCGGCCGGCCCCGCACACCACCTGCCTGGTAACGAAGAACGGGGTCAGATGCCTGACGATCTCGGCGAACGGAGTCGACCGGTTCATCAGGTAGTTCTCGTGGCAGCCGTATGAGGCGCCCTTGTTGTCCGTGTTGTTCTTGTAGAGCTGAATGGGTGCGCTGCCGGGCAGCGCGGCGGCCTGCGTGGCCGCCTCTTCCATGACCCGCTCTCCGGCTTTGTCCCACAGGACCGCGGCCATCGGGTCGGTGCACTCGGGTCCTGAGTACTCGGGATGCGCGTGGTCGACGTACAGTCTCGCCCCGTTCGTCAAGATGACGTTGGCAAGGCCGAGATCCTCATCGGTGAGCTGACTGGCGTCGGCGGTGTCCCTGGACAGATCGAATCCGCGCGCGTCCCGCAGCGGGTTCTCCTCTTCGAAGTCCCACCGAGTCCTGCGCGCCCGCGCCGCCGTGGCTGAGTGGTACGCGTTCACCACCTGCGAGGACGTGACCATCGCGTTGGCGCCAGGCTGGCCAGGCACGGATACGCCGTACTCGGTCTCGATGCCCATCACGCGGCGAACGCTCATGGCTCACACCCTAGTGCCAGGGCCCGACGGCGACCGTAGCGGAGCGCAACGACCCGTGTACGTGTCGAGGTCACAGGTACTGGCCGGTGTTCGCCACGGTATCGATCGACCGGCCGGCCTCGTTGCCGCTCTTGCCTGAGACCAGCGTCCTGATGTAGACGATGCGCTCGCCCTTCTTGCCGGAGATCCGCGCCCAGTCGTCTGGGTTGGTGGTGTTCGGCAGGTCTTCGTTCTCGCTGAACTCATCGACGCAGGCCGACAGCAGATGGGAGACGCGTAGCCCCTTCACACCGGTCTCGAGGAACTCCTTGATCGCCATCTTCTTGGCTCGGTCCACGATGTTCTGGATCATCGCGCCCGAGTTGAAGTCCTTGAAGTACAGCACTTCCTTGTCGCCGTTGGCGTAGGTGACCTCGAGGAACCT
>DATNEK010000246.1:0-25471 GCA_035553055.1 Streptosporangiaceae bacterium
GGATGGCAGTGACCTGTGAGGTTATTTCCATTTCGTTCCTTCCAGGTAGCTGTCACCCCCTTACGAAACCATGATATTACCTGCTCCAAAAAACCATATTTGCTCACATCGGAGCCGTATCGGTGCCTTCAGCTCAGCTGAGCGATTATTGGCGGCAGCACCGTCGCCCGATCACCGTGGCAAATAGTGCCGGAACTGATGGTCTCTGCGTAGATGCCCAGATTTCCGGAGCGGTGACGGACCAGCCATCGGAAGAGAGCAGGGTCACCTGGCGTCCCATCCGCAGAATAATTTACCATGACGCACCGCATGCACTTTTCTACCACTAAAAGCACTGCATCCCCGATGGCTAGGCGGCAGCCTAGCCATCCATCCTCAGTCCGGACGGCTTGGGGAACGCATTGCTCATCGGAGGGGAGATTCCCGGTCAAAAACGCATTAGACCGGAACCGATGCAGGTCCCAGTCGCCGTCCGGCCAGCCGCGCGCGGCGTCGTGCAGGCTGGAGTCGGTGATCAGGTGCAAGGGCGCTGTATCGAAGAAGGTGCCCTTCGGCAAGTCAAAGCTGGTTAGTTCGGTCGATACGTCCGGGTTGATCTGGTAGTCGACCGTAGCGCGGCTGTCTTGCCTCCGCTCTATGCGCACCTGTCGGCCTAACCAGTTGCTGAGCACCCGACTAGCGCGGGACTCGCTGGCATAGAAACTGCCCGCTTCCTGCGGCAAGGTGATCTTGGCATCGCCGTCCTGCCAGCAGGCCCGTGCGGTGAGCAATTGGGGGAAGCGCTTGGCAGTAAGCACCCGGCCGGTGAGCACATCGAATAGGGCGAATACCCTGTCCCCGTGGGCGCCGGACGGTCCGACGTTGAGTGTGTGAACCTCCTCCCCATCCAGCGATTTCACCGGATAGCGAAACAAGCCTGCTACTCGCAATGGCTGACCACTCACCCTGATCTCTCCCGACTGCGGCGCCAGCTGGCGAGGGAGCGGACCTAGCCGGGACCCGGCCGCACCGCGACGTTTACCGCTCTATAACGAGATCCGTAATGGGCTGAAGGATGCACAGGAGAACCTCATTGTCGCCGGGGCTGACTTCTGGGTAATCGATATAGCCGGCTGCTCCGTCCCTGAGCCGGGAGCCGCATGCCCCGCAGATGCCTGCCCGGCAAAGGTGCTCGATCGCCAGACCGTTGCGCTCGGCTAGCTCAAGTACTGAACTGGCCATGCCATCCCACTGGAGTTCGCGGTCCGAGCGAGAGAAGCGGATGCGCGGCCGAGCGATCTTGTTTAATCCGTCAAGGGGGTCAACTCCCGGCACTGTAGAGCGCAGCATGAACTGTGCTCCCCTTGCCGGATCCAGCAGCGTGAGCCTGGCGGCGGGCAGCTTAGTCGGATCGGCGGGCGTGAAGCCAAGCGAGGCGAACCAGGAGCCTGTGGTCTTCGAGAAGAGGCCAACCTGGCCCACACCTTGGCCGTGCAGCGAGATAAGCGCCCTGGCTACGAGCAACCGGCCGATGCCGGAACCCTGCCAGCTGCTGCGCACGCAGACGTTGTACAGTTCGGCGAGCGTTCCAAAATTTCGTATGGCAACGCATCCGGCGATCTCGCCATCGATGTCGGCGACCTCGAACTCGCCGACGTTATCGCAGAAGAACCGCAGGTCCCGCTCGATCAGAAATCCATCAACCATGAACGGGCGCGACATCTGGTATATGGCTTCCACGTCATCAGGTGTGGCCGGCCGGAAAAGTACGCTGTACAGGTTGGTGGCCCCAGCGCGTACGACCGGAACGCTGGCCTGGGCGGCCACGGCAGGCGCCGTTGCTTCCCTAAACATAGGACTCCTGGCCTCCGGAGCGGCGGACGTCGAGACTGCAGCAGTGGAACCCGCCGCCGAACGTCCGGCCGTGGCGGAAACGCACCGGCACTACTACGAAGCCTTCCGCCTCCAGCATCTTCCGCAGCGAGACTTGATTGTCCGGGACGATGACCGTTTCCTCGTCGACGGAGAGAGTGTTCATTCCGACCCAAACTGAGGCACGCGGCCATTCGAAGCCGAAACCATCATCGGCTGGATTCTCGAACCACAGCGTCTTCCATGAGCGCAGCGGTGCAGGGATGTCCTGCGGCTGGAGCCGACCAGAGTTAGCGATCAACACTCCCGGCCTGAGAAGCTGGATAGTGGTGCCAACGTGATCGTCACAGATCGACATCTCGTGTACCCGGAACGAGGGTCCCAGCACGTTGGCCAGCCAGCGGGCCCCGAGGCGATTGCCCGTATTGCTCACATTGTAGAAGATGTCCGCCCCGCAGCGGATTACATTCGCCGCGTCGAATAGAGGCTCGTCTTCCGCGAGCACAGGTCCGGCCTCGGTGAAGAGATAAGTCGAGTCAGCTAGCTGCGGCCGGGGAGCCGCGAGCCAGTTGGCTCCGCCGTCGAAGTATTCACGGAGCAGGCCGCGGAACGGGAAGGTCTCGCAATACCGGCTTCGGTTCGGCATAGGCGCTTCGATTACTGTGCTACCCGCTACGAGCAGGCAATCCCTTGGCATCAGCGCGTACATCGTCTCGGCGGTCCAGCCCGGCATGCTGACCCGCTCGTTACGGTGGAGCGAGTCCGGCCGGCGTACAGTCACATGGAACGACTCAAGCACGTGCGCTAGCTCCGCCATGTCCTCCTCGGTCTGTTCGATCACCTGCCGGAGGCGGGCGGCTGACACCCGTTCGTTCTCATGTCCAGCGGGCGGCTGGAAGAAATGGGTAAGGGACAATTCGCTCGCTGGTGTGTGCGCGCCCAAGGCGCTGCCAAGGATTATTTCCTGCAAGCGGTTGAAGTCGTTAAAGCTTGAGAGTACGGTCATTCGCGCTCCTCGTGAGATATCGCCGAGCCAACGGCAAGGCCAAAGGGCTGACTCCTGGGCATGAGCTCGATGTAGTTGACATTGACGTGGGGCGGCGTGTGAAAGGACCAGGAGACCGCGTCGGCAACGTCCTCCGCGGTAAGCGTCTCTATTCCTTCGTAAAATTTGTCTGCCTGGTCTATATCACCACGGAACCGTACTTGCGCGAACTCAGTGCGGACCATTCCAGGTGCGATGCAAGTTACCCTGATCCGGCTGCCGGCAAGGTCGGCGAGCAGGTTGGCGGACAAATGGCGCACGAACGCTTTGGTAGCGGCGTAGACATTGCCGCCATGATAAGGATAGCTGCCCGCGAGCGAGCCGATGTTAATAATGTGTCCGTATCCGGTCGACCGCAGCGCGGGCAGGACGGCATACGTGCAGTTAAGCAGTCCGACGACGTTAGTCTGGATCATAACTTCCCAGTCAGCGGGATCGCCGGAATGCAAGGGCCCGAATCCGAGCGATAAACCCGCGTTATTGACCAGGCCGCTGATAACGTCGCCCGCGCCGAGCACGCCAGTGAGCGCGCTCTCCACAGCGGCACGGTCTCGAACGTCCGCCACGGCGGTTCGGATCTGCTGGTCCTGGCCGCCTCGCGGCAGCGAGGCCAGCTTGCCCAACTGCTCGCCGCGGCGGGCGAGCGCGATCACTGGCTGGCCATCTTTGTAGAAACGTTCCACCACGGCGCGTCCTATGCCGGAGGAGGCGCCAGTGACGACGACCCATTGGATCATGGATGGATACCTCTCCGCTCTTGCGTGCCACCCGGTTCGCGTTCCGCCTCGTCTGGCCGGAACGGGCAAGTCCAGTCGGACGGCACGGCCCGGCCCGAGTACTGCGCCGCTTCCGATCGCTCACCGAACTCGGCCAGGTTGGGGTTCAGTGATCCCTGGAGCGCCAGTTCACGTCGCCTGACCTCCCGCTGGATGCGGGAATACATAGGCCCTTCCTTCATTCGGTCGAACTGGACGTGGGAGTTGAACACCAGTGCTGGCCAGCTGAACCTGCGGGTGAGCCGTGAACTGTTCCTGTGCAGACCGACGACGAAAAATGCCTGCTCCGCCACGCTGTAGGCGAACCGTTCCGACGTGGGGTCGCTGTCCACCCCGGGTGCCCACTGGTATTTCACGCGGTCCTGAGCGTGGAGGAGCTTAAGCTGCTCCCACACCAGCCACTCGAACTTCTCTTCGTCGACGTCGAGCGGACTGTCGAAGGTGGCAGCGAAAGTCGCGAACAGCTCGTGGATCTCGTCCCGTTTTAACGCGAACTCGGTGAGGTCGGCGTGCAGCGCGATGCTGGCCTGCCGATCGGCGAGCGCGGGGTAGTGCCTGTGCACGAGTGTGCGCCGGGCGCATGCCGTCTTCGCGCCGATGCAAGAGCACGCCTCACTCATGATGAACCGCGTTAACTCCTGCCCGACTTGTTCAGCCGAAGCGGGAAGTCTTGCTGACTCATAATTCATTCGGCGTTTCATCTCCCAAGGCATGGACTAGCTCGTAGCTCCGGGCCGTGTTCGCGCGGGGCATGAGGCGGGACAGGTGTGCCAGGATGCCAAGCGCCAGAATGAAAGTCGCGCCGCCAGCGATCACGTACAGCAGAGAGAGCGGCCACGAGGTTCGCGAGAACCCGGCTACGAGTAGCCCGGCCAGCGGCAGCGTCAGAAAGCCGATCAAGACGATCACGCCCGTAGCGGTCCCGTACTCAGCGGCCGGGATCACGCGAGCGCGGACCGTGCGTATGAATACCGTGAACACGCTCTCGCCCGCCAGGAACGCCGCCGAGAATGCTGCGAACGGCAGGTACGCGTGGACTAGGCCAGCCAGCCATATCGCCGCGCCACAGCAGAGTGTGCTGGCAGCCCCGACGGCCAGCAAGCCGAAGCGCCGGATCAGCCGCGGGGTGAGAGCCAGCATCACCAGCGAGACGCTCCCGCCGACCGTGTAAAGCACACCCACCTGGCTGGCCCGGAGCCGGAAGACGCCAATCAGGACCGGGGGAGTGGCGGCGAGCACCAACCCGAGCAGAAGGTTGATAAGGCTGGTCAACGCCAGCACATCACGCAGGACAGGCTGACCGAGCACGCGCTTCGCGCCCGCGCGCACGTCGGAGAAGACTTCGGCCACCGATGGCCATCCATCTGCCATCCGGGCCTGGGACAGCACAGGCAGACGCCAGATCAGCAGCAAGCTAACCGCGAACAGGATGGCCGCGGCCGCGATCGTGCTATTGCTTGCTATGGCTAGTAGCAGCCCGCCAATGGCTGGGGCGATAAGCAGCATGGCCTGGTCGATGCCGCCGAGCACGGACTGTGCCCTGGGCATCTGCGCCGGCGAGGCCAGGAGGCGGACGGCCTTCTCTTCGGCGATGAAGGTCTGCTCAAAGCAGGAACCTGCCACGAGCCCGAGAACGACGATGGCGGCGATCGCCGCCGTGCCGCGCAATACCGTTGCCACGACTGTCGCGCCCGCGGCGGTCACGCACCGCACGATGTCGTTGACGACATAGACCCTGCGCACGCCGAGTCGGTCGACGAGCGGTCCGGCCAGGGGAAGCGAGGTGAGCCGTGGCAGCCACTCGAGGAACAGGGAGATCCCTGACCAGCCGACGCTCCCGCTCTTGGTGTAGACCAGCACCGGAATCGCGAACTGGAGAAGCTGATTCGCCAGCGTGCCAACCACGCGCAGCGCATAGAACCGCCTGAGCATCCCAGCGGGACCGAAGGAAGACGTCCTCACCGCGGACCTACGGGGGCAACGGCCTCCGCGGCCAGTTCATACCTGGCGATGACCTCGTGGACCGTCCGGGTGACATCGTCCTGGTTGATTCCGCGCAGGTGAAACCGGCCGCCGATGTGCTCGTAGCCGCCGGTGCCGTCGAAGACTTCTCCCACCGCGGGAATGATTTCCCGGTAAACGCCTGGCACTGCCCCTCTCAATGAGGACCGACTGGTGACCCGGCTGGGGAATGGCCTCGGCTCAGGAACCATGACGAACCCCCCGCCGGCCGGTCGCGCGAGATCGTCCGGGCAAGTGGCCGCAGGCAAGCCGAGGCTCGCGCGGAATGCTTCACAGAACAGGTCAATGCCGAACAGGTCGCGGTGGATGAAGGGGATCTCCCCGCCGCCAGGGCGCAGTCCCACCTCGAGGAAGATGAGATCACCGCTGGGCTCTTCGAACAACTCGAGGTGAAACGGCCCGTCCTGCAGCCCGAGAGCATCCAGGCAGTCGCCAGCGAACTTCGCCGCCGCCTCGACGCGTGGGCCAGGGTCGAGCACAACGGAGCCAAGCGGCCGGCCACCCGCGAAGTCCAGACAGGTGTTGATATAGCACGAGACGCTCACGAAGTGATATCGGCCCTGCCGGCGGATGCCGTCCACGTGCAAGATGTCGCCCCTGATGTACTCCTCGCATTCGTAGTCCGCGAGCGGTACCTCGGCCAGGGCCGCGATTAGCTCAGGTCGGTCCCAGACGAGGACCACCCCGAGTGACGCAGCACCGTTCCGCGGTTTGAGTATCATCGGCAGGCCGAAGTCACTGATCAGCTCGTCAGCGCTGGTGCAGGGTTCTATCGCTCGGTAGCGCGGCGTGCGCAGCCCGGCGTTGGCCACGGCTTTCTTCATGATGAGCTTGTCCTTGAAGTGCCTTACTAACGCCACTGGGTACCCGGGTAGGCTCATCGCCTCCCGCAGCTGAGCGGCCGTAAGCAGGTCATACTCGGATAGGCCGACGATCCCGCCGAGCCCGCCGACCTGCTGCGCGATCCGCCGGGCAGCGGGCAGCACCGCGTCGAAGTCGAGGCTGGGCAGCACGACGGTCTTGCAAGCGCGCGACTGGTCGAGGACGGCCAGACCGTCCTGCACCGTGATGTAGGCCAGCTGGCACACCGACTGATCGACGAACCGGTGGTACTCGCCGAATTCATCGTCGAATCTATTTATCACTAGATAAACCTGTGCATCAATTGACAAACCGCACCGCCTCGCCCAGCAGCCGCCAACGCTCTGTCGCCTCTAGGTAAGAGTCAGCCGTGAAGATCGCGTGCCCTAGCCGACAGCGGAAATCTTCTGCTGGTGGGATGGGATCGCCAGCGTCGATGTCAAGTTCAAGCTCGGTGACACCTACCATCGCGCGTGCCTCGTCCAGCCCACGCGCCTGCCGGTAGCTGCGCATTCCATCAGGAGCCGTGAAGAACCGGATGCCCGCGCACTTGGCCTGCGGTGCGCGCTGGACGCCGACCGATGCGAAACTCAACCCGGTATGCAGGGCTAGCATCACCCGGGCCAATGAGGTTCCGGTCGCCAAATCGACGAGATCGACGATGTGATCGCCGGCTAGCCGGACACCGATCTCGATCAGGACCGGCTCGTTCTTAACCAGGCGCAACTCGCAGTGGAACGGCCCAAGCGTGATGTCGAGCGCCCTCACCACATCTGCCACGAAGTTCTCGATGGAGCTGCGCACATGGTCAGGGAGACCGGCCTGGACGATATGGCCGGTCTCAACGAAGTGCGGCTCTGGGCCGAGCATCTTGGCGGTGATCGAGACAGTTCTCACCTGCCGGTCGCTGACGTAACCTTCGACGCTGAACTCCGGCCCTTCCAGGTAAGAGGTAACCAGCATCCGATCGCCCGCCCGCCGGCCGAGGTCGAGGCGCTCGTCGTCGCACATCCATCTGTAGGCTTCGCGCAGCTGCTCGGTCGTGTCCGCCCGGGTGACGTGAACGCTCCCGGCCGAGTCCACCGGCTTGGCAACGCACGGGAACCCGACCTGGGCAGCTGCTTCCGCTAGTTGGTCGTAACTCTCTACGAGCGCGTACCGCGGCACGGCCGGGCCCGCTTGGCGGACCAGCCTCATCATCTCCGCCTTATTCCTGACTCGCTCGATATGCCTGGCGGACAGGCCGGGCAGGCCTAGCCGCTCTGCGACCCGGGCGACAGTAGGCACGTAGAACTCAAATCCCGGCATGATTCCAAGGACGGGACGCTCAGCGTTGAGTGCGTCTACCGCTGAGATAACAGCGCCTTCGTCGTTGGTGTCCAGCTTCACTAGCCGGTCGGCGAGGTCGCGCAGCGCTCCTGAGAGTCGCCGGTCGCCTTCGTCGTAGGAGAGGACCACGTTCTCCAAGCCGAGTTCACGTGCGGAGCGCAGCACGGCAACTCCAGAGGACATCGGCTCGATGACCACGATCCGCCGACCGGCCAACCCGGCCTGATCACCAGGCAGTTCGCCTCCGTCGGGCACGCTCATGCGCCGACTCGTTGCGGCTCATCGACCGCCTGGCTGGCCACGGTGGCATGCCATAGTTCGTCGAAATAGTCACCGATCATGTCGATGCAGTTGACTAGGTGCCGCTTAGCCTGCTCAGGACTGCTCCAGCGCTCCACGGCCCGGGAAACGACGCGCCACATGAGATCGTCGTGATCGTGTGAATCGTCATAATTTATATGAGTTTGCGAGCCATGCACCATATCGGTCCCGTATACCTCGGCGGCCTTGGTGGTGATTATCTGGTTGTAGCGGTCGGAATACCACTCGACGAACCAGTCCCAGGTCGTGGTGGGTGCCGGACCCTCCCGGTCGGCTGCGAGCCTCAGGTAACCCATTAGCTTGCTGGTCGAGGGAAAGACGGGTATCGCATTCATCTCGTCTAGTGTCATGCCGAACTTCGCGAGGTCGCGGGTAAACATTCCCTCGTGACCGAACTCCTCGGCAAGGTACTTGGCGAGCTTGGCGGCTAGTACATCATCGCTCGAGCCGACCTTGAAAAGTGCGTAGGTATCCACCTCATTATTCAGCCTGATACGGAGAACTGTCTCCACCACGTGACGGACATAATAGTCGCGATCGATCCACTGTCCTGAATGGAACTCAGCCATCTTTGGTACGCGCTGAAATAGCTGGTCCATTCGGCTGGCAGCGAGTTCGCTGAATTCCTCGCGGTCGAGCATTTTTTCTCCTCGGCAGGATCCCTTTTTCGCATGTCCTACTCAGCTGGTCAGGCCTGACTTCAAGGTCAGAACCTGGGGAGAACGCGGCCAGCCGAGCAGGCTGCCAATTATTGTCAAGTTGCCGTGTTAGCGAAAGAGCCAATTTCCTCCCTGTGGTCTGATCTTCGCTCCCGCTTAACCGCGCACAGGGCATGCGCGGCCCGGGCCGCATACGCTGAGCCTGGGTACCGCGAAAGGATGACGGCAGTGGATCAGCATCTCGTGAGCCCTGACACGACACCGTTTGCCGCCGCGGCGCTGGCCAAGGCGGCCACGCTGATCGAGATGCTGCCCTGGCTGCACCGTTTCCACGGTCAGACCGTGGTGGTCAAGTACGGCGGGCACGCCATGATCGACGAAACGCTAAGGGCAGCGTTCGCGCAAGACGTCGTCTTCTTACGGTACGCGGGCTTGCGCCTCGTCGTCGTCCACGGTGGCGGTCCCCAGATCACCGCGCACCTGCGGCGCCTAGGCCTGGAGAGCAGTTTCTCGGCCGGCCTGCGGGTCACGACTCCCGAGGCCATGCAGGTCGTCAGGATGGTTCTCACCGGCCAGGTGAACCGTGATGTGGTCGGGTTGATCAACCGGCACGGCCCGTTCGCGGTCGGGATGTCGGGGGAGGACGCCAACCTGCTGACGGCGAGCCGGATGGCCGCCATCGTGAACGGCGAACCCGTGGACATCGGGCTGGTTGGCGAGATCGAGACCGTTGATCCTGGCGCGGTGCGCGCACTGCTGGACGACGGCAGGGTTCCGGTGATATCGAGCGTCGCCCGCGGCCGCAGCGGTGAGGTCTACAACGTCAACTCCGATACCGCGGCCGGTGCACTGGCGGTAGCGCTGGGAGCGGCCAAGCTGGTCGTGCTCACCGACGTGGAGGGCCTATACCGGAATTGGCCCGGCGAAGCTGGCACCAGCGGCTCATCACCGGGCGAGGTGATCGGCACGCTTACCACCGCCGATCTCGAGCGCTTGTTACCCAGCCTGAGCGCGGGCATGCTTCCCAAGATGGAGGCATGCCTGCGGGCCGTCCACGGCGGCGTTCCGCAGGCGCACGTGCTGGACGGCCGATTGCCGCACGCGCTTCTCCTGGAGATCTTCACCGACACAGGCGTCGGCACGATTGTTGTTCCCGCCGCGGAATCCTAAGACGACGGTCAGGCGGAGTCGGGCCCAGGCGTTGTTGACGTATCCCTTCGGGTTCCAAAGGTCGGCTTCGCTGCCTGGCTGGACATTCGCGCCGTTGTCCCAGGCTCGCACGGCGATGTCCGCTTGGCCGGCCGCCAGGTCAATCGTCGCGCGCCAGCGTCGCCATGACCACGGGCTATCCTCCTGATCGAGGGTGGCCTGGTGCCAGGTGCGGCCCGCATCGGCTGAGATGTCGACGCGGGCGACGTGGCGGTCGTCGCCAGCCAGCGCGTAGCCGGCGATGGTAACCGCGCCGACCGGGACCGTCGTGCCCTCACCAGGGGTAAGGATGGCCGCGTTAACGGCGAGCGGTCCCAGCGTAAACCCGCCTGCGGGACCGGAGGGATCGGCATCGGCGGGCAGCAGCCGGTAACTGGTCTGAAAGAAGTTGACCGACGGCTCGGCCTGGACCATGACCTGCTCGACCCACTTCACGCTGCGCGCACCGATGTAGCCGGGCACCACCACCCGGACCGGCGCCCCGTGCACCTGCGGCAGCGGCTGGCCGTTCATGGCATAGGCAAGCAGAACCTCGCTGCTGAGCGCCTTGACCAGCGGAATCGAGGCGCCGAACGGCTGCGGCGGCGATGCTTGCCCGCAGATATCAGGAGCCTGGAACGCCACATGCGCCGCGCCGTCGCCTATGCCAGCGGTGGCGAGCACGTCCGCTAGGCGCGCCCCGGCCCAGCGCGCGTTGCCGACCGCCCCTGGCCCCCACGGTTCTTCACCAGGAACATCGCGCACCCGCATAAGTTCGGCACGCCGGTTGCCGGCGCACTCAAGCACCGCGACTACCTCATGACAGGCGAAGCGGTGCCTCAGATCGGCCAGCGACAGCTCGAACGGCCTGGCCACCAGCCCGCTGACGCACAGGCGCCACGAGTCTGGTGGTATTTCAGGTACGGGGCCGTGGTTGCGGACATAGAACGTGCCCGCGGACGTCAGGCCGTCCTCGCAGAGGCGTGCTGGAGGCGGCTCGGCGTTGAGCGGCTCCGCGGTGTGAACGATCATGTCGCTGCGCATCCCCCACGCCATGGCGTGGGGGATGCCCGTCAACGAGGCGCGTTACACGCCCGGCGTTACAACGCCCAGTGTTGCGACGAGCCCGTCGGGCGCTCCAACGGTGGCGGTGCGAGAATACGGAAGGTGAACATTATCCAGTCCGAAAAGGTCGGGACCGGCAGCGGATTCTTCGCTGCGCTTGATCAGAGCGGCGGCAGCACGCCCAAGGCGCTAGCGGAGTACGGCATCGAGCGGGACCGCTACAGTTCCGACGCCGAGATGTTCGGCTTGGTCCACGCCATGCGCACCCGCGTGCTGACCAGCCCGGCGTTTGATGGCACCCGCGTTCTCGCGGCGATCTTGTTCGAGCAGACCATGGAGCGCGAGGTCGGCGGCGTCCCTACGGCCCGGTTTCTGTGGGACGAGAAGAACGTGGTGCCGTTCCTGAAGGTCGACAAGGGGCTTGCGCCCGAGCAGGATCGCGTGCAGCTCATGAAGACCATCGATAACCTCGATGACCTGCTCGAGCGCGCGCAGCGGCACCAGATCTTCGGTACCAAGATGCGGTCGGTGATCAATGATGCCGACGACGCCGGGATCTCGGCGATCGTTGATCAGCAGTTCAGCTACGCGAGCAAGATCCTGGCCGCTGGCCTGGTGCCGATCATCGAGCCGGAGGTCAGCATCTCCAGCCCGAACAAGGAGCAGGCCGAGGTACTGCTGCACGACGCCATCGCGAAGCACGTAGACGCGCTGCCTGGCGACGCGACAGTGATGCTGAAGCTCACCATCCCGACCCGGCCCGGTTTGTATGGAGACCTGGCATCCGATCCGCGCGTTCTGCGGGTGCTCGCACTTTCTGGCGGCTACAGCCGCGATCAGGCCTGCGCCCTGCTCGCCCGTGATCCCACCCTCATCGCCAGTTTCTCGCGCGCGCTTCTCGAAGGGCTGACGCAGCAGCAGACCGACGAGCAGTTCAACGCCCAACTTGAGACATCGATCGAGGAGATCTACCAGGCCTCGGTGCACAAGCAGCCGGCCAGCGCCTGACTCCGCCGACTTGGGTGTGCCGCGACTAGCGCCGAGGCGCGGGGGCGCTGGTTCTGGCGGGTGGCCCCGCTGCCCGGATGATCAGGCCAAGGATCGCGCCGAGTGCGAAGCCGACCAGGTGGGCTTGATAGGCAACCGAGCCCGCACCGGCGGCGGCGTAGCCGGCCGTGTATGCCCACTGCAGCAGGAACCACAAGCCGAGCACAAGCCAGGCCGGGATCCGCAGCGGCAGGAATAGCAGGAACGGGACCAGGCTCCAGACTCGGGCGCGCGGGTAGAGCACCAGGTAGGCGCCGAGCACGCCGGCGATCGCGCCTGAGGCTCCGACCAGTGGCGTGGCGGATGCCGGGTGCAGTGCCGCGTACCCGTAGGCGGCGGCGTAGCCGCAGGCCAGGTAGAACGCCAGGTACCCGACCCGGCCGAGGCGGTCTTCGACGTTGTTGCCGAAGACGGCGAGGAAGAGCATATTGCCGAGCAGGTGCAGCCAGCCGGCGTGCAGGAACATCGACAGCAGCACGGACAGCGCCGGGATCTTGTGGTAGCCGGGGCGGGCCATCACGCAGCTATCCGGCCGCGGGCCCGGCCGGCCGGTCGCGGCGAGGCGAAGCTGCTGGTTGTTGATCATCTCCTTGGGTATGGCGGCGTAGCGGTCATAGAACGCCTCCTGCCGGCACAGAGCACCAAGCGCCGGCCGAGTGCCGACCGATACTCGAAGCACGGGCATCAGCACAAGGACGATCACGTTGATCGCAATGAGGCCGTAGGTGATCCACGCGGTCCGGCGCACCGGATTGACGTCGTGCACCGGAATGACCACGACCTAGATCCTGCCCGCCGCCGGCAGCAGCACGCAACCACTGTGGCTTCAGCGTCGTGCTTAGTCGATCTGGTCGAGGGCTGCTGCTACGCGGTGGTGAACCTGCCATATCTCGTCAGGCAGGTCGGCGAACTGGCCGAGGTGCTGCTCGCGATACTTCATCTCTTGCTTCCATCGCGCCGCGTCGATTGTGAGTAGTGCTTGGAGGTCTTGCGATGAGATCGCGATGCCGTCGAGGTCAAGTTCGTCTTGCGCGGGGATGATGCCGACTGGCGTCCGCCTGCCGCGGGCTTTGCCTTCCTTGAGCTGCAGTAGCCAGATCAGTGGTCGCAGGTTGTCGCTGTATCCGGGCCAGAGGTAGTGCCCGTCTTCTGGGTCACGCCTGAACCAGTTGACGTGCGCGAAGATCGGCAAGCTCGTGGTCGAGCCGATGACCTTGAGCCAGTGCGCGGCATATGCGCCCTCCGGGTAAGACATAAATGGACGCATCGACATGGGGTCGTAGCGCAGTTGCCCGTCGATCCCCTCGGCGGCGAAGGTCGCCTCGGCGCCGAGCGTCAGGCCGTCATAGACGCCCTCGGCAGGATCGGTGATCGCCCGGATGAGCGGCTCGCGGTCACTCGCCCGGCCGCCGAAGATGATCGCGTCGATGGGCACGCCTTTCGGGTCGCCGGAATCGGACGCGAGGTTGGGAACGTTGGCGAGCGTCGTGGTGAACCGGCTGTTTGGATGAGCCCACGGCGCCGTGGCGTCGGAGGCGCCTCGCTCGGAGATGAGCGTGCCGGTCCAGTCACGCCAGCCGGTGATATCGGCGGGCGGCGACGGCGTGCGGCCTTCCCACCACACTTGCTCGGTGTCGTGGTTGTAAGCGACGTTCGTGAACACGGTGCCGGTGCCCGGCGCGATTGAGGCCAGCGCCGTCGGGTTGGTGACCTCGCTGGTGTCCTTCGCCACGCCGAACACGCCGAATTCGGGGTTGATCGCGTAAATCTTGCCGTCTTCTGGGTCGACACGCAGCCAGGCGATGTCGTCGCCGTAGAAGTCGACACGGTATCGGTCGCCGAGCGCGCCGGGCGCGAGCATCATCGCGAGGTTCGTCTTGCCCGAAGCGCTCGGGAAGCCGCCGCAGATGTGGTAGCGCTTGCCAGTCAGCTTGTCGGCGATGCCGATCAGCATGAACTGCTCGGCGAGGAACTCACCGGATGCCCAGCCGTCATAGGCGGCCAGCCGAAGGCCGTGCGCGATCTTGCCGAGGAGCGCGTTGCCGCCGTAGGACGAGCCGAAGTGCAGTATCGTCCGCTCGTCGGCAAGTGTGACGAAATAGCGCTGATCGTTGGGTGTGCCCTGGCCGAGCTTGCCGAGATCACCGGTGACGTGCACAGCGCGCACGAAGCTGTTCTGGTCGGCGAGCTTGTTGATGTAGTGCACCCCGACCCGCGCCATCCGGATCATGTGCAGGGCGACGGTTCGGCAGTCGGTAAGCTCAACGCCCGCGGCGTATCGCTCAAGCGGAGAGCCCGCCGGTGCCATCAGGTACGGCACCACGAACATCGTCTTTCCGGCCGAGGCACCGCGCATGTGCTGCTCAAGCAGCGGGCGCATCTGGCGAGCCGGGCGCCAGTTGTTGTAGACGCCCTTGTCGGCCGGGTTGCTTGTTGCCACGACGGTGCGTTCCTCCGAGCGCGCCGTGTCCTTGACATAACTGCGTGAGTAGTACCGGCCCTGGCCCGCTGGAAGGATCTCCCCGTCCGCAAGGGCCTCGGCGATCAGCCGCGCGTCGTCGGACGCGCTGATGACCTCAACCCGAGCGGCTCCGGTGAGCCCGGCCCAGTACCGTACGTAGTCGCGGACGTGAACGTTGGTCACTCCCGCGCTGTCCAGCGCCGCATCCACCCCGGCCATCAGCACATCCTGCCTATTGAAGAGATTGTTAACTCTGTATATTGCAAGAAGGATAGACAGCGCCGAGAGGACGTCCGATGCCGGTACCGCTGTACCAGGCCAAGGCTGAGTTCTTCCGGATGCTCGGCCATCCGGTGCGCATTCGGGTCCTCGAGCTGCTCCAGGACGGCCCAAAGCCAGTGCGCGACCTGCTTGCGGAGATCGACGTCGAGCCGTCGAGCCTGTCCCAGCAGCTTGCCATATTGCGCAGATCGGGCATAGTGACCGCCACCCGCCATGGTACGACCGTCGTCTACGCGCTGGCCGGCGGTGACGTCGCCGATCTCATGCTCGCCGCGCGCCGGATACTCACCGAGATGCTCGCCGGGCAGAACCGGCTGCTAGCCGAGCTCAAGGACTCCCTCGGCAAGTCGGCCTGAGCCTGGCGCCGGTCGGCTGGCTCACCGGTCTAGGCTGTCGCCTGTGGTAGCAAGCCGATTGCTCACGGTCATTTGCGGTGCGGTTTTGCTAGCGGTCGGAGCGGTCGGCTGCACGTCCCAGGCCGCCCAAGCGCACCATCCACCGGCCGCGCGGACGCCGACTCGACCGGCCGCGTCCAGCCCTTCCACGACAGGATCAGGTGGCACGACCAACCGCCCTGGCGTGGTGACGCTTGCCTTCGCCGGCGACGTGAACTTCGCCGGCCGCACCGCCCGGCTGCTGCGCGACCCTGCCACCGCCTTTGGGCCGATCACCTCGCTGCTCAAGGCGGCCGACTTCACCGCGCTGAACCTGGAGACGTCGGTGACAAGCCGGGGAACGCCGCAGCCCAAGACCTATCACTTCGCCACGAAGCCGCTGGCGTTCACCGCGCTGCGGGACGCCGGCGTCGACCTGGTCACCATGGCCAACAACCATGTGCTCGACTACGGGCGAATCGGGCTGGCCGACACTCTGGCGGCAGCGCGGGCGGCCAGGTTCCCCTACGTGGGGATCGGCGCGAACGCCGCCGCCGCATGGGCGCCTTACGTGACGACGATCAACGGCACGAAGATCGCGATCATCGGTGTTTCGCAGGTCGCCGAGCTTGCCCCGTCCTGGGTGGCGACCCGTACCAGGTCAGGGGAGGCCAACGCGATCAACCTGCGCCAGACGCTCGCCGCGGTACGGGCGGCCAAGCGGCTGGCGCCGGTCGTCATCGTGTTCATGCACTGGGGTACCGAGGGTCAGACGTGCCCAGACGCGAACCAACTCGCCCTCGCGCCCAAGCTCGCCGCGGCCGGTGCCAGCATCATCATCGGCGCCCACGCCCACGTGCTCCAGGCTTCGGGCTGGCTCGGTCACACGTTCGTCGCTTACGGCATCGGCAACTTCTTGTGGTGGGAACACTCCTACAGCACATCGACCGGCGTACTTGAACTGACCCTGCACGGCCGCGCGCCGCTGACCGCGCGGTTCCTGCCGGCGGTGGTTTCGAGCACCGGTCGGCCCCTGCCCCTGCACGGCGCCCAGGCCAGGCGGGCCGCCGCGCACTACACCAGCCTGCGGGCCTGCTCTGATCTCACCGCGCGGCCGTCTGGCCGCTGACCGCGAACCTGGCGTCAAGCCGGAGCTAACCACCGGCCGGTCGAATGTTCATTGTGGCTTGACCCATAACTCCGGGTCCGGTTCACTGATCGCATGTCCCCAGACGAGGTGACCTGACGTGGCGGTTCAGGGTGAAATGTCTTCTCGGCACCTGGTCGTCCGCGGCGCCGCCGCGCAGTACCGCAAGCCTGCGGGCTGGGCGGCTGCCGCCGATGGCTACCTGCGGTGGGACGTGGTTGGCGAGCAGACCGGCTCGGCGCATACCGGGTTCGCGATCGGGCGCCTTGAGCCCGGTGGTTCGCTGCCGGCGCACGTGCACTCGTTCGAAGAGAGTTTCTATGTGCTCGACGGCGTCGGCGTGATCGACCTGCCGGACGGCGCCTATCAGGTGAGCCCCGGTGACTACGGGCTCATTCCGGTCGGCACTCCCCATGCGTGGCGGAATCTGGCGTCCGCGCCGGTGAGCTGGGCGGAAATGCAGGGTCCGGCGCCCAGGCAGCGGTTTGGCGATGACACGTTCAACGTGTCATTGCGGGCCGGTGGTCCCGTCCCCATTGACGTTCGGGACCCGCGAACACGTCAGTTCGGCAACATCACCGCCGACCACATGGACGCGCGCAAGCAGGGTCAGGACTTGCTCGCCGTCTCGGCCAGCATGCGCACCGCGCTGCTTGTCTACAGCGGCATCACCGTCAAGATGATGGTCGACTCCGACCTGGGTGCCCAGCTGACGACGATGTTTATGGTGCAGTATGACCCGGACGGCCGGGCAGGCCAGCATGATCACCCGTTCGAGGAGACCTACCTGATTCTCCAGGGCGCCACCGACGCTGAGTTCGACGGTGAACGCTACCGGCTCGAAGCTGGTGACATCGCCTGGGCTGGCGTCGGCTGCGTGCATGGTTTCACCAATGCGGGACAGGGACCTGTGCGCTGGCTCGAGACCCAGTCGCCGCAGCCGCCGAGTCGGCACTCATACCGATTCGCCCGCGACTGGCAGTACCTGAGCGACGCGGCGGCCAGCGCCGACAGGCACGCCCAGATGGGAGATGACAATGGCTGAGCGCGCATCGTTGCTGGTAATCGGCGGTACGTCGGGGATTGGCAAGGAGATCGCCAGGCGCGGCGTGGCCAACGGCGACGAGGTGATCGTGTCCGGGCGGGACGCGGCCCGCGCTAGCGAAGTGGCTGACGAGATCGGCGCTGCTCGCGGGATCGGCGTAGACATCGCCAGGTGCGAGTCGATCGGCGATTGCCTGGCCGGGATCAACACCGTCGATCACCTGGTGCTGGCGGCGATCGAGCGTGACCAGAACACGGTCGCCGACTATGACATCGGCCGGGCGGTCTATCTCAGCACGCTCAAGCTGGTCGGCTACATCGAGGCCATACACGCGCTGTTGCCGAAGATGACGCCAAGGGCCTCGATCGTGCTGTTTGGCGGGCTCGCCAAGGATCGCCCTTACCCGGGATCGACCACGGTGTCGACGATCAACGGCGGCGTCACCGGCATGGTGCGCACGCTCGCCGTTGAACTGGCTCCGATCAGGGTCAACGCGATCCACCCAGGCATCGTCGGCGACAGCCCGTTCTGGAGCGCCAAACCGGCCGAGGTGCTTTTGGGCTACACGTCAAGGACTCCGACTGGTGTACTCGCCACGATGGCCGACGTGGCCGACGCGGTGGAGTTCTTGCTTCGCAACGGGTCGGTGAACGGGGTGAACCTCAACGTCGACGGCGGCTGGATGCTCACCTGAGACTGGTGCGGGCGTGTCATCTTCGCTCGCCGTCGCGGTAGTCGGCCTCGGGCGGATGGGTGCGGCGATGGCCGCGCGCCTGAGGTCGGCTGGGGCCGATGTCGTGGTGTTCAACCGGACGCCGTCGAATGCCAGGCAGGTAGCCGAGGCGACCGGCGCCAGGATCGCGGTCACGGCCGCCGAGGCTGCCGCTGCCGCACCGGTCGTGCTTGTCTCGCTCGCCGACGACCGCGCGGTGATCGCGACATACCAGGGCGAATCGGGCCTCCTCGCCGGTGTCGGCGCGCGAACGGTGGTCGCTGACACCAGCACGGTCGATCCGCGTACCGTCGCCGCCATGGCCGTGCTGCTCGCCGATCGAGGCGCCCGGCTGGTTGACGCGCCAGTCTCTGGCAGCGTGCAGAGCGCGGCTGCGGGCACGCTGACCGTGCTGGCGGGCGGCGATGCCGCCGATCTGGATGTGGCCAGGCCAGCGCTCGATGTGCTGGCTCAGCGGGTCTTCCATGTCGGGCCCTCCGGCGCGGGCGCGGTCATGAAGCTCGCGGTCAACACGCTCGTGCACGGGCTGAACCAGGCTTTGTCCGAGGCACTGGTTCTGGCCGAGAGAGCGGGCGTCGAGCGCGGGACGGCCTACGAAGTGATCGCCGCGAGCGTGGCTGGCGCCCCGTTCGTGCAGTACAAGCGGGCCGCGTTCGAGCATCCGCAGGCCACTCCTGTCGCGTTCACCCTGGATCTCGTGGCCAAGGACCTGGCCCTGGCGCTCGCGCTCGGTGAACGCGTCGGCGCCCGTCTGCCACAAGCGACGACGAACAGCGAGGCCGTCGCCGACGCTATCGCGGCTGGTCTCGGCCGCAGCGACATGTCGGCGCTGGCGCAAGCACTGCGCGATGAGCGAGGCAGCGGGCGTTAAGCGACTGTGTACAATTGCGCCTGGAGGTTCGCCTAGCAGTGTCAATACAGCCAGATCCGCCCGCAGATCCGCCTATCGGAGCGCGCATCAGGGAAGAGCGGCTAAGGCGCGGCTTCAACCTCAGGTCGCTGGCCCGCGCGGTGAACGTATCGGCCAGCCACATCTCCCAGATCGAGACCGGCAAATGCCGGCCATCGGTGAGCACTCTGTATGCCATTACCACCGCTCTCGGCGTATCGATCGACGACGTCTTCGCTGACCCGGACGTCGGCCTGGCCGTAGTGGATGGCGTTCCCGCCGAACCGACCGTGCCGCGCGGAGCGGCGGCGGCGCTGGTGGCGCTGGCATCTGAGCACGCGCGCCGGATCGGTCCCGTGGTCGGGCCTGCCGACCGCGAGACGCTCGAACTCGACTCGGGCGTGACCTGGGAACGCCTTGGCCACGTGCCTGGCCTGTCGGTCGACTTCCTGCTGATCACCTATGCGCCGGGCGGCAGTTCATCGAGTACGGGCCAGCTCATGCGGCATCCGGGTACCGAGTACGGCTACCTGATCTCCGGCGAGCTGATCGTGACGCTGGGGTTCAGCGAGCACAAGGTCGTCGCCGGCGACGCGATCTGCTTCCCTTCATCGACGCCGCACCGCTACCGCAACGAAGGCCAAGAGCAGGCGGTCGGCGTCTGGTTCGTCGCGAACCCCGAGTAGGGAAGCAGAACTTAACGGTTGCCTTTAGTAGTTTTCAGTCTGTCTTTACTGTCATCCGGGGCCTGCCTAGACTGCTGACCACGTTCGAGCCGCTGTGAGCCAATTTCAAACGAGAGGTCGATCATGTCCGCGAATCTGACTGATGCAGACCTGAACCAAGGCCAGCCCATTGTCTTGCGAAACGCGACCGTGCTGACGATGGACGATGCGCGCCACGTCTACCACGGCGGCGACGTGCTTATATCCGGCGATCAGATAGCGGCCGTCGGACCAAAGCTCGAGGTGCCAGAGGGCACGCTGGAGATCGACGCCACTGGCGGCATCGTCATGCCCGGCATGGTGGACACGCACCGGCACATGTGGCAGACCACGATGCGCGGCTATGGCGCGGACTGGACGCTGACACAGTACTTCGTGTGGAACTACCTGCAGTGGGGTAAGTCGTTCCGGCCGCAGGACATCTACGCTGGCGACCTGCTCAGCGCGATCGAGGCGGTCGACGCCGGCGTGACGACGAGCGTGGACTGGTCGCACAACCTGCAGACGATAGACCACGCCGAAGCGGCCGCTGATGCGCTGGCCGAGGTTCCCGGACGCTTCGTGCTCGCGTTCGGGAACATACAGGCCGCCCCCTGGGAGTGGTCGGCCGCGCCCGAATTCCGCGCGTTCGTTGACCGCAGGTTCAGCGGCGGCGGCACCGACATGCTCGGCTTCCAGATGGCGTTCGACGTGCCACCCGCTAGCCCGGACTTTCCCGAGAAGGCGGCGTTCGAGGTGGCGCGCGATCTCGGTGTCCCGGTGACCACCCACGCCGGGGTCTGGAAGGTGACCACCGACGAGGGCATCAGGCTGATGCACGAGCACGGGTTCATGAACGAACGCACCGTCTACGTGCACGCGGCTAGCCTGTCCGCCGACTCTTACCAGCGGATCGCCGCGACCGGCGGATCGGTGTCGCTGTCGACCGAAAGCGAGCAAAGCGCGGGCCAGGGCTACCCGCCCACCTGGAAGCTGCGCCAGCACGGCATCGGCGTTTCGCTCTCGATGGACACCAGCGTGTGGTGGAGCGCCGATCTTTTCACGGCGATGCGCGTCACCCTGAGCGCCGATCGCGCCCGCGAGCACCTGGAAGCTCACGCCAAGGACGAGACAGTCACGCACCATAAGCTGCGCGCCCAGCAGGTGGTCGACTGGGCGACCAGGGGTGGCGCGAAGGCGCTTGGCCTGGATTCGCTGATAGGCAGCCTTGAGCCCGGCAAGAAGGCAGACGTCGTGTTGATCAAGAACGACGCGTCACCGGTGATGTTCCCGCTGCTTAACCCTTACGGGCACGTGGTCTTCCAGGTCCAGCGTGGCGATGTGCACACGGTCGTGGTGAACGGCCGGGTGGTGAAGTACGACCACCATCTTGTCGGCGTCGACCTGGCTAAGGCCAGGCATGTGGTGGATGAGACGGTCGACTACCTCAAAGGCGTGCTCGGACCGCAGGCCTGGGATGAAGGCATGCACCCGGAGATTCCGCAGACCAGAGTCGCCGAGAACCCGTACACCTACACCTATGAGGACAACCAATAGGCGTGATGGCCGCTACAGGTCAGGCGGAGTCAGCTTGGCCGGCGTGACGCCCTGCTCGACGGTCACTTCATCGAACCAGCCGCAATGCGGGTCGACAGGCGGCCGGTCGAACTTGGTCACATAGGGCTTGATGTCAATGACCGGCGTGCCATCGATCACGTCCACGCCGGCGAAACTGACCGATGAGCCGGTCACGGCCAGGATCTCGATCAAGCTGAGCCCGATCGGATTGGCTCGCCTTGGCGCGCGGGTCGCGAACAGGCCAACCCTGCGCCCCTGCTTGCGCAGCAGGAACGGCATCCTGCTCATGTCAGGTTCGAGCGCCGGATCGCCAGACTCGTGCAGCCACGTCAGCATCCACGCGTAGGAGAAGCCGGCCAGTCCGTCGAGACCGTCCTTGTACGCCTCGCCAATCTCGATCGTCCCATGCTCGGCGCGATTGATCGCCGCCTGGATTGGCGTGGCATCGAGCGCGGTGCGGCCGGTGCGGGCAATTCCGATTACCTGCAGCGGGACGTTCAACTCCATACGGTCATACTGCCATCGTGACCCTTTCGATCGCGGAGCGGCGCTAGCGTGGTTGGCATGCTCAGCGCCCGGCCGGAACTAGACGACAACCCCGACCGGCTGCGCTGGAACGCCAAGTACGGATCTGGGTTCGTCGCGTCGTTCGAGCCTCACCCGCTGGCGGTCGAGGCTCTGGCGCTGCTGGCCGTAGCGGGACGAGTGCTGGAACTGGCCTGCGGTCCGTCGGGTAACGCGCTGCGCGCGGCGGCGACCGGACATCGCGTCGTCGCTGTCGACGCCTCCGATGTCGCGCTGCGGCTGCTGGCCAAAGAGGCCGACCGGCGCGGGCTGAGCGGCCTGCTCACGCTGGTGCACGCCGACTTGAAATCCTGGCGGCCAGAGCCGGAACGGTACTCGCTCGTGCTATGCACCGGGTACTGGGATGCGGACCTATTCCAGCCGGCGGTGCGGGCGGTTGAGCCCGGCGGCTTGCTCGCGTGGGAGGCGTGCACCGAGCAGGCACGGCAGGAGCGGCCAAGCTTTCCTGCCGCCTGGTGCCTGGCCGCCGACCAGCCAGCCTCCCTGCTACCACCCGGCTGGCAGGTACTCGGCCAGAACGACGTACCAGGCACGAGGCGTCGGCTGCTGGCCCGCGCCTCGCTAGACGTGCCGACGGCTGAATGACAATAAACCAGGTAATTAATAATCAGCTACGATTTCCGGAGCAATGCGCAGCCAACTTCGGAGGCACGATGCGTTTACCGATGACCGGCCGTATGTCCGGCCGAGCCTGGACGGTGCCGCTGGCCGCGCTGGCAGCCGCTCTCGCGTGCGTGGCCGCCGCGGTGACACCGGGCGCGGCTCGCGCGGCTGCCGGCCCGCCGCTGGTCTGGTCGGCGCCGGCTCAGGTGGAGAAGCCGCCCTTTCTCGACAGGGTTGCTTTCGGTGACGTCGTCTGCCTGAGCGCGAGCCTGTGCCTGGCGGGTGACGTGCGTGGCAACGTCTTCAGGTCCTTCGATCCGGCCAGCGGCTCGCCGACCTGGCAGAGGATAACCATCCCCAACTCCCCTGACTCTTTCGGGGCGGGCATCACCTGCCCGAACATCTCGTTCTGCTTCGCAGTGGTCGATGGGAGTCCCAGCTTCTTCACCTCGACCGACCCTGGCAGCCCGTCGCCGCACTGGACACCGGGCCCCGCGGGCGTGGACCTGTTCTTCCCCTTGTCATGCCCGAGCCTGCACCTGTGCGTCGGGGAACAGCAGGGAGACGTCCAGTGGTCGACCAACCCGACCGCTGGCGCGGCGTCGAAGTGGAAGACCGCGAGGGTCATCCCGCTCAGCAAGGAAGCCGACCTGAGATCTGTATCGTGCCCATCGACGACGCTGTGCGTGGCGACCGACGATGCCGGCGACGTGCTGACGTCGACCAATCCCACCGGTGGTGCGTCAGCTTGGTTGACGACGAGCGTGGATGGCCAAACTTCCCTGTTCGATTTGTCGTGCCCGTCGGCGTCCTTCTGCGTGGCGCTCGATGCGCTGGGTCGGCTTGAGTACTCGACTAACCCGACCGGCGGTGCGTCGGCCTGGCATCGCACGACCGCCCCGAGCGAGTCCGGGCTGACGGATTTCAGCTGCGTGAGCGCGTCGTTCTGCGTCGCGGCGGTGTCCGGTTCTGGCGACATCCTGACTACGTCGGATCCGACGATGGGAGCTGCCTCCTGGTCGTCAATCGACGCCGACGGCAATCACGCCATTAACGCGGTGACGTGCCTGAGCGCGACGTTCTGTGTTGCCGCTGACCAGTTCGGCGACGTGGCCGTCTCGACCGATCCGACCGGCGGGCCCTCAGCCTGGACCGTGAAGAACATCGACGGCTTTACTCCCATCATCAGCATGGATTGTCCTGCTACCTCGCTGTGCGCCGGTGGCGATGCGGCCGGCAACCTTGTGACCTCGACGAGACCGGCGGCCGGCCCGGCGGCCTGGCACCTGGCGAAGGTGGCCGGGGCGGTCGGCGTTATCAACGCGGTGAGCTGCCCGTCCATCTCGCTCTGCGTCGCGGTCGATAGCGGCGGCCAGGTGCTCACTTCGACCGATGCGGCCGGAGGCGCCTCCACCTGGCAGGCAGCCGACGTCGAACCGGAGTCGCATGGGATTTTCTCGCTCGATTGCCCATCGGCGTCCCTGTGCGTCGCCGGAGACGCCGATGGCAACATACTCACGTCGACCAACCCGACCGGCGGGCCAGGTGCCTGGCAGGCCGCGACGATCGATGCCGGGGACAGCATCACCTCGATCGCCTGCCCGAGTGAGTCGCTGTGCGTCGCCGGAGACGACCCTTCCGACGAATCCAATGCAGGTATCTTCACCTCGACTAATCCGACGGGTGGCGCGGGCGCCTGGCAGCCGACCAGGTTCACCGGGGTGGGCTTCATTGCCGCGATGTCGTGCCCGACAACCTCGTTCTGCGTCGGAGCCGGTGCCGACAGCAGCCGCGGGGAGCGTGGCCTGATCATCTCCTCGACCGACCCGACCAACAGCGTGGACTGGCAGGTGGTCGATGTCGGCTTCGGTGCGGGATCTGGGTCAGGCATGTCCTGCCCGAGCGTCTCGCTCTGCGTCGAAGCCGGGGCGCCTGTGCTGACGTCGACGTCGCCGGGCAGCGGCGACCCGGCGGACTGGCCACGCACCCTTGGGCTGTCGGCGCTGGCGGTGTCCTGCCCGACGGTATCTTTCTGCGTTCTTGGCACTAGCGCGGGCGCGATCGTGACCGGGACCCCGCCGGCGCCGACGACGACCACGATCGTTTCGGTCACCAAGGCGCCGGTGGTGGGGGAGAAGATCACGGTCGGGGTGCGGGTGGTCAATGCGACCGGCGGGCAGGGTGATGCGACTCCGGCGGGTTCGGTGACGGTGAGCGATGGCAGCCGCTCGTGCGCGGTGGTGCTGGCGGCGGTCTCGGCGGGGGTGGCGGCCGGTCACTGTGCGCGGGTGGAGTCGGCGCCGGGGGCGTTCTCGTTGTCGGCGAGCTATCCGGGTCAGGCGCCGGTGGCCGGGAGCAGCACCGGTTCGAGCACGCGGGTCAAGGTGGGCCGGGCCACGTCGAAGACGACGTTGAAGCTGTCGGCGGCGCGGGTCACGTTCGGGCACGAGAGCAGTGAGCGGCTGAGCGTGAGCGTGCGTCCTGAGTTCGCCGGGACTGCGGGCGGGACGGTGATCATCAGGTCGAGCAAGAAGGCGGTCTGCACGCTGACCCTGGCCAGCGGCGTTGCCTCGTGCCGGCTGACGAACAGGCAGTTCCCGGCCGGGGTACACAAGCTGACCGCCTACTACCGGGGCAGCAGCGCCTTCATCGGTTCGGCCTCGGCGGCCCAGACACTCGCAGTCGTGCACTAACCGGCCGGATGCTTTTCGGCTGGCTATGGCGCGGATGCGTGAATGGGCATCAAGCTAGGGCTTTGGCAGGCGAAACAGGGCGCAGGCAACTTCGGAGGCACGATGCGTTCACCGATGACCGCACGAAAGATCTCGTCGGGTAGAACTTGGGCCGTGTCGCTGTCCGCGCTGGCAGCCGTGCTGGCGTGCTCCGCGATCACCACGGCACTGAAC
>DATNEK010000247.1:0-6004 GCA_035553055.1 Streptosporangiaceae bacterium
GTTCGATGAGTACGCGCGCCGCAGCGACATGGCGAACGCGACGGCGGACGCGGTGGACACGGGCTCCGAGACCGAACTGCGGCACCGGATCGTGGCCGCGGAACAGAAACGCCTCAAGGCGGCGTGACCCGCAGAACAACCCCAGGCCAGGAGCGCTAGCCGCGCTTCGCGTGCTATGCGGCCGGGTCACTTCGTAGGATGCTTTCAAATAGGGCGAGGAGCTTGTGCCGATGAGCTTCTTGGGCGCGAGGCGTCGCTGCCGTGCCGTGGCGCCCGACTCTCGGGCAGAAGCAAACGAGCCCAGGCAACAGGCGTGACATCCTCACCACCACTTGTCAGTACTGCTGCAAATTGAACCTCGGGTTCTCATTCCGAGGCTGCCAGGATGCCCCATCGAACTCTCCCAGCTCTCTAACGAAGTCCATGACCTCGGACCAGCCGAGGAAGGCCAGAAGGCGCGCTCGAACCTCGATCGTATCCGGCTTCTCTGGATAGCGATCGGAGCTATATCTGACACCCGAGTTGGCTCATTTAGTGCGTGCTGAGGCTGACCGGCCGGGCGAGAGGGTGGTATTCCGTAGGCAGTGGCGCGTGCCGAGTTGGCTGATTGATGTGCATTCGGGCCGTTTGGCTCGTCGATTCGAGCGCTTGGTAGCTAGTTGGCCGCAGTGACCAGGGAACGCCGGCAAGGCGTGCCGCGCCAGTTGAGGCGCTGCGCGCGCCGGGTGGTCACGTATGGTCATGAGCTGTGCCGGGTCTGGCGCCGCATCTGCTCGATGTGCCGGTGCCGCCGTTCGGCGAACGCCGCCGCGATCACTTCTCTGTCGGGGTGTTCCAGCACGGAGAGCATCGGTTCCAGATCAGTCAGGCGCACGATGCCTGGGAGCTCGGGCCCAAGATGCCTGGCCAGGATGGTCACGAGCACTCCGTCCTCGCCGATCTGGAGACCGCTGAAGTCCGCTAGCCGGAGCACGGATACAGGACGCCGCCTACCCGACACGACGACATCGTTGATCGCCGACGTGACCTCGGCCCGGGAGCCGCTGACCCGCCTGTCCTCGGCGACCGGGTCGGGTGCTGCCGCCCGCCCGGCCCAGTTGCTAGCCGCATCCCGCAGGGATTCCTCCAGGTCACGATCTTGATAGTCTCGGTGAAAGTCCGAGATGACCTCAGCTGCCGGTGCCAAGGGATCAGCCGGGTCACCATAGAGGATGGACATCGTCTGTACCGCGGTGCGGAACCCGAGGACGGTCGCGATGCCGCTGGACGGTGTTCCGGCACCACAGGCTTCCCCGATGCGCTCGGGTGCAGGATGCGCGCTGCCGGCCGCGAACCCGAACGGCCGGGGCCGCGCCCGGCGTAGCCAGCGCGCCTCCATCTTCATAGCCTGGACCGACAGCGTCACGGCACCGCCATCTGGGGCGATCCACGCGTCGAACCCCGGCCCCTCCGGCACGAAGATCGGGCCCGGCGCCGGATCATCAAGGCCATCGGGCGGATCACCGCGCGAACTCATCAGACATTCCTCTTTCTCGGCACTTGTAGGGGCGGCTTCTCCACTCTACGGCCCGCACTTAGTGCGCATCTTCAGCGCCCCGCAGCCGAAAACCAGCAGGTCAGAGCGTCGCAGCAGCGCAGAACTCAAGATCGTGAGCCAAGTCAGGGTAAACCTGGGGCGCGACTGCCAGCGCCGACGTCACACCACCTCAACTGGACCCGCCACCATTACGCCACTCCGCCAGCCGTTGGGAAGGGTTGGGCGGCCCAGATTCTGCGGGCGACTAACCTGGAATGGGTCCTATAGCCGGGACCGACCCTCGACGAGATCAGGCGGCGGGATTTCGGAGTCGTGCCGCCAGCCGTTCAGGCGGGCGGGACGACTTCGATCCCGAAGCCGCTTCGTAGCAGCGAGGTCTCAAGAACAGAACTCCAAGAACCAACACTCAGGCGGTAGCGGCCTGGGAGTTGCTGTGAGCTACTTCGCGTGCGGCTTCCAGGTAGGCGAGGGCGCCGCTTGAGCCCGGGTCGTAGGTCATCACCGACTGACCGTAACTCGGCGCCTCGGAGACGCGGACGCTGCGCGGGATCACAGACTGCAGTACCAGATCGCCGAAGTGACCGCGCACCTCGTCCGCGACCTGGGAGGCCAGCCTGGTGCGGCTGTCAAACATCGTGAGCAGGATCGTGGTCACTTTCAGATTTGGGTTCAGATGGTTCTTGACCAGGTCCACGGTCCGCAGTAGCTGCTCAAGACCTTCCAGGGCGTAGTACTCACACTGGATCGGAATCAGTATCTCCGGTGCCGCCACGAGCGCGTTGACCGTGAGCAAGCCCAGCGACGGCGGGCAGTCGATGAAAATGTAGTCCAGGTTCGACACGTCGTACTCAGAAACCGCCCTCGACAATCTCGACTCGCGGGCAACGAGTGGGACTAGCTCGATCTCCGCGCCCGCCAGGTCGATGGTCGCTGGCGCGCAATGCAACAACGGAAACCCTTCGACTGGCCGGATCACGTCGGCCAGCGCGAGCCCGTCCACGAGCACGTTGTAGATCGACGAGGTGCCTGACCTGTGTTCCACGTCGAGCGCCGTCGACGCGTTGCCTTGCGGGTCCAGGTCTACGACCAATACGCGGGAGCCGTGCATCGCCAGACTCGCCGCCAGATTGACAGCCGTCGTCGTCTTGCCGACGCCGCCTTTCTGATTGGCGATCGTGAGAATTCGGCACGTCCGTGGACGCGGCCACGGCTTGCTGCTAGCACGCGCATTCATGGCGGCTTGAGCAGCCCGCGCGATCGGCGTATCCGCCGATGCATCCGGCGCGACAGGAACTACCACCTGGCCCTCACTCTCGTCCTGAGCGCGTTCAGCGCCGGAGTACGTACCCGCGATCATAGGCCCGTACCGGCCCTGCGGCTGCGGCCCGCCAGGAATGGACGGCTCGGACGGCTGAATTGCCGCAGCACTTTCCGCTTGCACGTCATCAAAACCGAAGTCCCACCGCTCTTCGTCCGTCAATTCGTCTGATCCCTGCTGCCACAAGTCCGGCCGCACGCCATGCCCCGGGCTCGACGGAGGCCAGGTTCCCGCCTCGCGGGCGGCCCACTCCAATTGGTCCCAGGCGGTCGGCCCATCGTCGCGCTCATGGCCCGGCAAACTCTCATATGCGGGCGCGGTCTCGTACGCGAACTCGCCGATCTCACCCGCGCTAATTCCCGGGCGAGGATGACTGGCCCCCACAGCGGACCCGGTCTCGCCAGCGGAGCCAGTCTCGGCGTCCCCAGATGGTTCGCTCGCCGCGCGCCGCGCTTCGCCATGCCAGCCACCGCTTTCTATCGCCGGGCCAGCTACCTCGCTTTCGAGTCCTTCAAACGGCTGACGCCCAGCCGGTTGCTGAGTTTCACGTGAAACGTGCCCAAAGCCAACCGCTGGCTTGTCGAGCCGCCGATCCGACTCCGGCGACGGCCATCCCAGGCCGCGCCTATTTCCTGTAACCCCTCGGTCCACGACAGTCGCAACACTCGACCCACTCGCCACGTGCGTGCTCACCGGCCACCCTAGCCCCGGAGCTACACTCCGAGCCCCCCACATAGCAGCCGCCCCCTCCATATCAAATTGCCGTGCCACCGACCGCCGTGCACCTCGGCTGTCGCCGTCCAACAGCGCCCATCGCCAATAGCCATCACCAAGGACGGCTTCCCCGGCCCCGCTACCGTCTTCGCGCCACTCACTCATCCAACGCGTCGCCGCCGCGCCGACTCCGGCAGCAGCGACGCCGCTGCTTCCCGACTCCCCGCTACGCCTGACACTCCAACCGGCACCGGCTCCGGTCCACGCCATCAGTACCGGCCATCCGACTCCGCCTTGCTCGTGCATCACGCGCGGCCCGGAATCGGACTCCGGCCATCCCAGACCAGATCCGGCCGCCGTCATCAGATGCGTCCCCTCGCCAGTCTCTGCTTTCCCGCTCGCCGCCGGGCGCTATTAACGCGCCGCCTTCCCTTCCTCGCTCCGTTCGTCAATCCCCGCCGCGCCCCTACGCTCCCTCCGGATCGCCGTCAGCCAAGGCCGCCGCGCCCTTCGGCTTGCCGGGCCGTGCTATCCCTGCTCGCCTCCGGAGGCTCCCAGCGCGCCGCCTTCCTGCTTCCTTGCGTTCGTCAGTCCAGGCGCCACCGCAACCCATCGGCTCACGGGGCTGGCCTAAGCCGGGCGCCTCGCCGACCGGTCGGATCAGCCTTAGCCTAAGCCGCCCGACCGTCACTCAGCGAGCCCGCTCCCGATCCCCGGCGCCCGGCCCGCGCTTGCGTGCACTGGTCGGCCCCGCGTAGCGATGACTATCAGAGCTAGTGCGGAACCGCACCACGGTCGTCGGCTGACTGACGACACCGGTGCCAGCCGTCACGATCTCAACTCCGCTCGCGCCGAGCCGACGCAGCACTGGAGCGGCTTCCGCAAGCTCATCCGCAGCCGCAGCACCCTTCAGAGCCAGTACCAGCCCGCCACGTCGCGCAACTCCGGCCGCCAGCACCACCAGCCGATCGAGTCGCGCAACGGCGCGCGCGGTCACGACGTCCGCGGCGAGCTGACCCGCCATATCTTCGGCGCGGCCTCTCCGCACGTCCACGTTGGTCAGCCCGAGAATGTTGACGCACTCAGTCAGGAACGCCGTCCGGCGTGCCATCGACTCCACGAGCACCACGTGCACCCGAGGCAGCAACATCGCTAGCACAACGCCCGGTAGCCCGGCGCCAGAACCTATGTCCACGAGTTCGCGAACCGGCGGTACCAACTCAGCGACGACAGCGCAGTTCAGCAGGTGCCGGTCCCAGATTCGCTCAGTCTCCGCAGGGCCGAGCACGCCGCGCTCAACGCCGGGACCAGCCAGAAACTCCGCATAAGCCTCTGCGGTCGCCAACGCATCCCCGAAGACGAGCCTCGCGACCGCCGGCGGCGTCGGCACTGGCCCGGGCGTCGGCGCCCCGGTGCTTCTCGCCGGGCCGCACCCAGCCAGTTCAGCCGACAGGAAGGACGACCACCCTACGGTTCGGATCGATGCCCTCGGACTCGCTACGCAGTCCAGCTGCCGCGATGGCGTCATGAACTATCTTGCGCTCGAAAGCGTTCATCGCGCCCAGCGCCTTCGCCTCGCCAGTCCGCTTCACCTCTTCGGCGACGCTCGTGCCGAGCTCAGTCAGCTCGGCGCGCCGCTGCGCGCGGTACCCGCCGATGTCAAGCATCAGCCTGGTACGGCCGCCCGTCTGCCGATGTACGGCCAGCCTGGTTAGTTCCTGGAGCGCGTCGAGAACTTCGCCGCGCGATCCGACGAGCTCATCGAGGGTGGCGCCAACTACCGACACGACCGCGCGATCACCCTCGACATCCATGTCGATGTCGCCGTCGAGATCGGCCACATCCAGCAGGCCCTCGATGTAATCAGCAGCGATCTCGCCCTCAAGTTCCAGATCCGCCAGTTCGGGCTCGCCAGCGCCGGTGTTATCGCTGTCGACTGCGCCGTCGAGATCCGCCCGATCTTCGACGTCGGCGTCCGCAAGCTCATCGGGTGCCAACTGCTCAGAGTCGGCAAGAGCATTCTCCCCTTGGCCCACGACGACTTTCCTCCTAGTGAGTACACGCCTTCAGCTAGGCGTTCAGGCCACGAGCTATCGTCGAGCCTAGCGCTTGCCCGATCGCTTGCTACGTGACTGCCGCTGAGGCTGATGCCTCACGATCTTAGTCTCCGGTTCGACTGGCGTGGGCGGCTCGGGCTCAGGCCGGTTTCTCCCGAACCTGCGCAGCACGCCACCGCCTTCACCAGTCGGGTTGTGCCCGTTCGCCGCGCCGTTCGCGGCCGACTTGGCTGAAGCCGACCCCTGGCCGCCGCCTGCTTTGCGCGACCCCGAATCAGACCTGACCGGGTTCGCGCTCGGCGAACCCTTGCCGCTCGCGCTCGGCGAACCCTTGCCGCTCGTGCTCGTCTGTCCATTAGCGCTGGACACCGCGTCCTC
>DATNEK010000248.1:0-25517 GCA_035553055.1 Streptosporangiaceae bacterium
CCGATACCGGGTTCATGATCTGGGAGGCTTTTCGTGTGCGGGAGAGTTTTCCGCGCATAGCGTGGGAAACTCTCCCAGATCATGAAACTCCGGGCTCCGGATGCGGCTGACTCTCCCGGTCCTTGCCCGGCCTGCCCGCGACGGCACTTCCTTAAGCTCCTGGCATCGAGCCCGGACGACAGCGTTGGACCGTTACTGTCGTTCCAGCTCAGGTCGCGACGACAGCGTTGAACCGTTACTGTCGTCCGGACGACAGCACCCGCTACTTTGCTGTCGTCGGCGGCGCGCGCGGAGCCAGGCCGACGTGGGACCATGCCGATGGACAATGCGAAGACCCTCACCACAGCCCCCGGCCAGGGCAATCCTCCGCCCAGCACACGTCCATCGCCGCCTTCATACAGGAATGAAGAGATGAATGTATCTGAATGGATCCGTGAGGTTCTTATATACCTTGACGGCACTTAGCCCAGCCTGCGACACTCGCCGTGCGCCGGGTTAGCGCCACGCTGTACCGCCGGAGCTCTTACAGACGCCGCAGCGAGAATCGAGCGACATATGGCCGCCTCGGAAAGCCCGATCTCAGAAAATCCTGCATCAGAAAATCCGGTCTCGGATAATCCGATCTCGGGCGAGGTTGACCACGGGGCGGGCGAGGTTGACCACGGGGCGGGCGCGGTCGACCGGCGGGCGGTGCTGAAGGCGCTGAGCGGGACGGCGGCCATGGCGGTCGCGGGTCCGGCATTCGCTATACCGCTGGCGTCGCGGGAGAACTCGCGCTACGCGCTCGTGGCGCGTCAGACGCGCGCGGTGGCGCCGGACTCGCCCACGGTGAAGTTCGGCTTCCAGGCGGTTCGCACGCAGGACATGCTCTACCTGGGCTTCGAGTTCTACAACTGCAAGCGGGTGGTGCGGGGCGGCCAGACGTTCGTCGTACCGCTCAGTGCGACCCAGCCGGCCCTGATGGTGGTCATTTTCCAGCCGCAGCACATCGGCGAGCAGTCGGTCGAGTTCAGCACCTCGATGACGGGCTTCCCGTTCCCGCCGCTGCACGGCGCCCTCGCCGGCAACAGCTGGCTCGCATTCGAGTTGCCAAAGCATGCCGCCATTCCGCTGACGATCGAGGGTCTGCTCACCTGGACGAACCTGAAGCCGCAGCTTGTCCCGGTCGTCGCCAACCCAGCGAAGGGCGTGCCTGCCGCTCCTGATCCGCTCCACTCCGCACTTGAGGTGCCCTGGGGACTATGGCTGTCGCCGCCCGCGAACGCCCTCTGGCAGCACACGTTCTCGCCGGTTACATCCGGCGGGCGGACCGAGTTGTGGCACACCAGGCTCGGCGTGCACGGGGTCGCGTCACCGCACCCCCCGCCCAAGATCAAGGCCTTCTGGTCGACCACCCAGCCTGACCCGTTCTTCATGCCGCTTTCACCGACCGATCGCAGCAACATCGTGTCGCTGACCTGCTCGGTCGTGCCTGGAGGCGGACCGGCGGAAGCGAACTTGCTCGCGCTGTCCGCGCTCGGAGCGACGATCGACATTCAGGGCTCGTGGAATCCACAGCAAGGCAGCGGTATCTCGCTGCGATCGTGGACTCACCGCGCCTCGCTTGGCCGCGACAGCTATGTGCGGGTGGTCAACCTCGGGTACCTGTTCCCATTCGGCAACCAGGCAGTCAAGGTCAAGATCACCGACCGGGAGTTTCACGTAGACCCGAACGGCGATGTGGTGGCCTACCTGGTGACGAGGGAATTCATCGTCGTCACCCAGCCGACCATCAACTTCAGGGGTGACGCGAACGAGCCATTCAGCGGCCGGGGTAACCCGATACGGCAGGTCACGCTCAACACCGTCTCGACGCCACCGATCGATTTCGACACCTCATCCGATCCCGGCATCGTGGTGGGAAGCTTCGACCCGAGTGTCGTGCTCTGGGTCAGGAGCGGCGGCAGGGACATACCGTTCGCGTGCACCGTGTCCGATATCGAGGGACGCGGCGTCGACATCACGACGAGCGTGATCTGGCTCGACGCGACGTTGACCGACTTCGACAGCATCGACTCGATCGCGACGGTCTACGACGCGGCCGGACCGGCAAGGAACACGCCGACGTTCGGCGGCGCTCTGTTCGCATTCGCGCAGACCGACGGCGCCCCGGTGGGGTCTACCGCGCATCACGTGGACACCTACACGCTGACCGCCGAGTTCGCGCCCAACGGCACATCGAACTTCTACCCGATGCTGAACAGCGCCCAGATACGGCTGCCCGGCGCCGAGCAACTGGTTGGCACGGGCTCGCCGTCCGCGGCCGACGATACCGAGCAGCCGGCTTCGGCGGCCGTGACATCCCTGCCCTCGCCGACTGTGTTCATACACGATCACTACAAGACCAACGGGTTCCCAGCCGGGGTAACCGAGGTCTACCTGGCCATACTCAACAACGCACCAAGCCTCGGCTTCCCTGTGAACCTGGTCGGCGGCCTGGTCCCGCCGAACTTCGATATGAGTGGCCTGGCCAGGGACATCGGGCCAGTGGCTGGTGACCTGACCAAGCTGCTGGGCGGCACGTTCGACCCGACCCAGTACTTCTCCGTGCTGTCCGGCGGCATCGGCAAGCTGCTCGGCTCGATCCCGATCACCGACATCATCTCGGCGGTCGACCCTGACTCGGCGGCCACGAACGCCCAGGCGCCGCAGATATCGAGCAAGTTCATCTACCCGAACAACGACAAGACCCAGCTGCCGACCGCGCTTGACACGATGCTCAAGTGGCAGCCCAAGGTGCAGGGCGACCCGCTCGGCGTGTTCAAGCCGAACAACTCCAAGCTGCTGATCACCGCCGAGATCATGGTGCCGATCTCGCAGCCAGCCCAGGCGACCTACAAGATCCACGGGGAACTGAACAACTTCGAGCTCGTGCTATTCGGCAGCGACGCCTCGTTTATCGGCATCACGTTCACCTCCCTGACGTTCGACTCGAGCACCGGATCCAAGACTTCGATCCAGCCGAAGATCGACTCGGTCACCTTCCTCGGCCCGCTCACCTTCATCCAGGATCTTGAGCAGCTACTGGCGTCGATCGGCGGGCCGTCGATCGACGTGTCGGCATCCGGTATCAACGCGAGCTACTCACTCGCCCTGCCGGACGTGACGGTCGGCGTCTTCTCGCTCAGCAACCTGTCGATCAACGCCGGGCTGAACATCCCGTTCGACGGCTCGCCCGTCCGGGTGCGATTCGGCCTGTGCACGCAGGACAACCCGTTCCTGCTCACGGTCTGGATCTTCGGCGGCGGCGGCTACTTCTCGCTGGCGCTTGGCGCCGACGGGATCGAAGAACTCCAGGTCGAGCTCGAATTCGGGGCGGCGGTCTCGATCGACCTCGGCGTCGCGAGCGGCGGCGTGTCGATCATGGCGGGCATCTACTTCTCGCTGCAGACCACGCCGACCAAGCTGATCCAGCTCACCGGGTTCCTTCGCGCGGACGGCAACCTGTCGATACTCGGGATCATCTCGATCTCGCTCGAGTTCTACCTGGCGCTCACCTACCTCGATCCCGGCCAGGCCTACGGTGAGGCGACGGTCAAGGTCAGCATCTCCGTCCTGTTCTTCTCGACAACCGTGAGCGCCACCATGCGCAAGACGCTGGGCGGCGGCAGCGACCCGGACTTCAGGCAGGCCATATCCCAGGCGAACTGGGACACCTACTGCGAGGCGTTCTCATGAGCGATCAACGTGTGATCTGGACGGCCTGCCCGAACGGCGTCGCCAAGAACGGCAAGCTCCGCATCTCCGTAGCCGTCGGGCCGCAGCTGTTCGCGTCAAGTACCCCAGGCACCCTTGCGCAGTTTCACGACTTCGAAGACTGGCCCGCCACCAAGATCACCTGGACCGCGAAGATCGGCTCGCACACCGTAAACGCCACGGTGGTGAGCGCGGCACCGTCTTCAACCCTGTACAAGGCGCTTTTCCACCCAACGACGCCGGTGGACACCTACGAGTACGACAGCCAGACCAGCAGCCAGATGATCAGCTATCCGGCGTCGTTCATGCACGGCTTCCACACCGGCCTCTACCACCAGCTAGCGAGCGCTATCCCCGAGGACGGCGGCCTGCACGAGGTCAATGTCCTGCTTGACAAGTCGCCGCTCAGCCAGATGCCGCAGAACAGCCGCGAGCTCAACGACCTTGTCAATCAGGTGTTCGGTGCCCTGCCGGAATCTGGGCCGATACCGGTTAAGGAAACCCAGAACCTGACTACGGCACTCGGGCTCACGAACGTGTTCCTGACGCCGGCGCCACCGCCGCCTGACCTGGCCGACGCCGAAGTCCCCACGGTGCTGCCTAAGCCGGTCGTGCCGAAGTTCGACTTCCACAACGCCTTTTCATTGCTGCAGCGACACCCGGCGCTGCTGCGGCTGTTCGGCTTCGTCGTCGACCTCGAAGTGCCGCGCCCGGCGGGCTTGCCGCCTACGGTGGGCGTCTCCGTCACGCCGCACTGGCATCCCAAGCTCGGCGCGAGCCATACCACGAACGTGCGCCCCGTCACGATGACGACGTCTTCCACCTGGCTGCCCGCTCCCAGGGCCGTCGACCCTGAGATAGCCGACGGCTTGTTCAGGTTGTCGGACAAGGGCAAGTACGACGTGCTTGAAATGGACGTCGACGGGGCGACGTTCAAGACGCTCAACTTCGTCCAGGCGGTCGCCAGCGCTCAGGGTCCGAGGCGGTCGGCGGATACCCCGACCAAATACGGCCTGCCCGCGCTCAGGTCGGCTGGCTTGTCCCTGTCGAAAATTGGCCACGGCGACTCGATGTTCCAGAACTGGCTCAACAACGACGAGTTCAACAGCGCCGCCAGTTCTTCGCCGCCTGGTCCGATCACTCTTTTCGCCGAGGACATCGCGCAGGGCTACCGGATCGACGTATGGGAGCGTTCGCATAACCGATGGTTCCAGCTCTGCGCCAGGTCGGCGGCGCCGAAGCCGGTCGGGGTAGGCGGCTACGGGATCGGGAAGCCGCAGCACGTCGTGCCGGTCCCGCATGGCGACGAGGGCTGGCTTGAGCCGGTCGCCACTCACACGCCATTGAGCGACTCAAGCCCGCTGCTCTATCTGCCTGAGACTCTGCTCCGGTGGGCTGGCTGGAGCCTGGTCGCGTCCAGGCCAGGCAAGCACCTCACCGACGACTCAAGCGGCAACCTCGCCAACCAGTCCGGCAACGCGCCTCCGGCCAGTGCCCACTTCCAGTTGCAGATCGAGTACGCCGCGACGCCGGGAACGCTGCCGACGCTGCGTTTCGGCGACGGGTACCGCTTCAGGGCCCGGGTCGTCGACCTCGCGGGCAACAGCATCCCGTTCGAGCCGCACGGGTCGTTGGCGCACACGACGTCGCCGACTACCTACGGCAGGTTCGAACCGCTCGCTTCCCCGGTGATCGTCCCGAGCGCGCCCAAGACACCAGGCGAGAGCCTTGAACGACTGGTGATCAGGTCGAACTTCGACATCCCTGACGACAGCCCGCACATCATCGCCTGCGAGCGCCACCTGGCGCCGCCCGCGACCTCGGAGGAGATGCTCGAGACCCACGGCGCGCTCGACAACGCGGGCGGCGTGCCTCGCAAGGACGCGTACGCGATGCTCGCGAACCGTGATGGGCTGACCTACAAGACGCACTCTGTGCTCGAACTCTACGGCGGCAAGATCCAGCGTCTTAACGCGCACAACGAGTGGATCTACTACCCGCCTGGGGAGAAGCACCACCCGCCTCTCGGCGTGCCCTACCTGCCCGACGTACTCAGCCATGGCGTCGCGCTGCTCGGCCTGCCCGGCGCTGGTTCGCAGCGGCTGCTCGTGCCGAACAGCCTGGGCGCGTGGCCGGACCGGCGTGCCGTCCGGCTTGTGGTCAAGGCGGGCAGCAAGCACCCGTCGCTGCCGGCGCCGCACGAGGCTGACGGCCCGATTACCGTCTTCGCCCCGAAGGCTTCGATGACCACGGTCCGGCTCAGTTCGTACTTCGGGCCAGACCAGCTCGGCTTGATGAAGCTATGGCAGTTGCTCGAAGCGGCTGGGCTCGGCACGCCGAAGCTCAAGAAGCTGATCATGGCTGGCGGGCACTACATGTTCACCCCGTTCCGCGAACTGGTGATCGTGCACGCGGTGCGCCAGCCGCTCGCCGCACCCCAGGTGCATCACCTGTCATCTGACCGGCAGGGGCACAAGACCTTCGTGCTGCTGAGCGGGACGCTGACCGCCAACCCGCCGAGCACCCAGCGCGTCGACATGCTCTGCGAGTACACCGACCCGGTAGACGACGGGAAGAACAAGCATGGCGCCGTGGCGGTCGCGAGTAAGGCGCGAGTCGGTGAGTTCCCGCTCGCAAGCCACCACGGCGGGACGATCAACGTCACGAACCTGCGGCAGGACTTCGGCGACACCAAGCACCACGAGGTCTTCTACCGCCTGCTCGCCACGACGAGGTTCACCGAGTACTTCGCCGAGACCGCCACCGTCAAGCTCGCCGGCACGACGCCGGTCGTGGTGTCGCACAAGGGCTTCGCCGCCGGCACAGTCGTGGTCACTGGCACGGGACGGCACGCGTCGGCTACCTACGTCGCGGGCAAGGACTACCACGAGAACGACGCGCACGGCATGATCACCCGGATCGCCAAGGGTTCGATCGCGAGCGGTGCGGAGGTCGAAGTCCAGTTCGTCGCGCCGCCGATCACCAGGTCAAGCCTGGAGCCGGTGGCGCATCCGCCAACTCCGGCCGGTTTCAGGCTGTCGATCCCGAGTTCCGCGCGCCCGCCAGCCCCCGACGTCCGTCACCTGCTCCCGGCCTTCGGCTGGACGCACAAGGACTCGGCGAAGTCGAAGGTGTCGGTCAGGCACGGCAACCTGCTGCGGGTCTACCTAGGCCGCCCGTGGTTCGAGACCGGAGGTGGCGAGCTGCTCGGCGTGGTCATCAGCGCGCCGCCGGACGGACTCGGCCTGCCGCCGAGGCTGCATCCGTTCGTGACCGGCTACGGCTCTGACCCGATAGTCGCCGAGAACAGGGTGAACGCGAAGCCCAAGGCCAAGGATTTCAAGCTGGCCGTGCACCAGGGCAAGGGGATAATGCTGACCGAGCAGGGCGTCGGGCCGCCGCTGGTCGATGTGGCGGGCCACGCGGTCTCGTTCGACGCCGACCGCGAACTATGGTTCTCCGACATCGAGATCGACGCCGGCGCGTCCTACTTCCCGTTCGTGAAGCTGGCGCTTGTCCGGTACCAGCCGAGTTCGCTGAAGGGGATCGAGATCTCAAGCGTCGTCCAGGCTGACTTCATTCAGATGGCATCGGACCGGACGCTGTCCCTGACGTTCCCGGCCGCCGACAAGGTGCATGTGGCGGTGACCGGACCCGGGTACCTCGCCACCACGTCCCCGGGAACGGACGACACGATCCGTGCCTACGTCCAGGTGCAGCGGGTAAAGACCGCGGATGAAAATTTGCGCTGGGAAACGTTGCATCCGAACGGCACCGCGCTCTCGCTCACTGTGAAGTCGCAGTCGACGTTCCTCTGGGAAGGTACGCTGACGCTCCCCACCCCGAGGAACGCCAGGAAGTACCGGATCTACGTCGCCGAGTTCGAGCAGCACAAGGTGGCGCACCCAGGCGCCGACCGCAGCCGGGTCACTTACCTGGACGCCATCGAGATCTGACGTCCCCGGCGGCGGGGTTAGCGGGATGCGGGGTAGTTGGGATGGCTGGGGTGCAGGGCACTGAGGTCTGTGCTTCATGATGGACTGATATCTTGCTTTCTCCGTCAAAGGAGGCAACCCGCCGGATGAGTGAGCTTTCCGAGCAGCTTCCTGACGTGCCGACCCTGCTCTCCGCGCTCGACGACGTCAGCTACCTGGCCGACGAGGCCCTGGGCACGGCGCTGTTCCTCGCCGCGCGGATGGGCCAGCCGATCTTGCTTGAGGGCGAGCCGGGGGTGGGAAAGACCGAGGCAGCCAAGGCGCTGGCCGCCGTGCTCGATACCCCGCTGATCAGGTTGCAGTGCTACGAGGGCCTGACTTCGGCCGAGGCGCTGTACGAGTGGAACTATCCGCGGCAACTGCTCGCGATCCGGCTCGCGGAAGCCCGGGGCGAGACGCCGCGCGAGGCAGATCTGTTCAGCGATGAGTACCTGCTCGAGCGTCCGCTGCTCGCCGCGCTCGACCATCCTGGGCCTCGGCCGGCGGTGCTGCTGATCGACGAGGTCGACCGCGGGGACGATGAGTTCGAGGCGTTCTTGTTCGAACTGCTCGCCGAGTCGGCTGTAACGATTCCCGAGCTTGGCACCAGGCGCGCCGCCTACCCGCCGGTCGTCGTGCTGACCTCCAACCGGACGCGTGACCTGCACGACGCGCTTAAACGACGGTGCCTGTACCACTGGATCGACTATCCAGACGTGGCGCGGGTGGCCGCGATCATCAGGCGCCGGGTTCGGGATGCCGCCGACCCGCTGATCGAGCAGGTCGCGACCGGTGTCGCCCGGCTCCGGCGGCTCGACCTGGCGAAGCCGCCCGGGGTTGCCGAGGCGATTAGCTGGGCCAGCGCGCTGCACGTGCTCGGCGCCACCGAGCTTGATGCCGACAACGCGAACCGCACGGCCGGCGCCGTGCTGAAGTACTCAGAAGACCTGGCCGCGGTGCGCCGCGATGGATTCGCCGCGCTGGTCGAACTCGACGGATGATCAGCACCCCCCCGGTCGACACAGCCGATCTCGCCGAAGTTAGCGCCAGGTTCGGCGCCGCGCTTCGCCGGGCGGGCCTGCCCGTCGGGCCAGGACGATGTGAACGGTTCGCCTCGGCGGTGACGGTCGCCAAGCCGCGCACTCGGCGGGCGCTCTACTTGTGCGCGCTGGCCACGCTGGTGTCGAGCAATGACCACGTGCCGATCCTTTTGGCGGTGTTCAACCAGGTGTTCGGGGACCTCGGTGACTCGCCAGATCAGCGAGGCGGGCATCCGCCCGCTGGGTTGCCTGACCCGCGAGCTAATTCGACCGAGAATCTGCTAGCACGTGCGGCCACGGCCGCTAAGCTGCATGCCTGCGCGGCGAAGGACGTGAGTCAGTCCGACTCCGATTCCGGCGATGACGCCGAGGCGGATCAGGGCCGGGAAGTCGAAGACCGCTACCTCGGCACCAGCGCCGAGCGCCTGGCAAGCAAGGACTTCGCCGACCTGTCTGACGCCGAGCTTGTCTCGGTGGTGATGCTGATGCGCAGGCTGACGCTGGCGCTGCCAGAGCGCGTGTCACGGCGGCAGCGGCGCAGGCCAGGCGGGCGGCGGACCGACATGCGTGCCACATTGCGGCAGGCGCGGCGAACCGGAGGGCACGCGTTCAGGCTGATCGGCCGCACTCCCGCCACCCGGCGGCGCCGTCTGGTCGCACTCTGCGACATCTCTGGATCGATGGAACCGTACGCGCGCGCGATGATTCAGTTGCTGTATTGCGCCGCCGGCGGTGTCGGCGCTGAGGTGTTCACCTTCGCCACCCGGCTGACCAGGCTGACACCGGTGCTCGGCCGGACCACGCCCGCGCAGGCGTTGCGCGAGGCCGGCCACGTCGCGCCTGACTGGCTCGGCGGCACCAAGATCGGGGCCGCGCTCAAGGAATTCAACGATCTGTACGGCAGGCGCGGGCTGGCGCGCGGCGCCGTCGTGATGATCATCTCCGACGGCTGGGAGACCGGCGATCCCGAGCTGCTGCGCCGGGAGATGGAGCGGCTTTCGCTGGTGGCTTTTCGTATCGTCTGGGTCAATCCGCGTACCAAGAGCGCGACGTATCAGCCGCTGGCGGCGGGCATGGCAGCGGCATGGCCACACTGCGACGCGGTCGTCAGCGCGCACACGGTGCACGCGCTCGACCAGCTCGCGGCCGCGATCGCCGACCCCGTCCGACGCCGGGTGGCCGTGCGCTAAAGGCCGACGCTACCTGTGGTGGTTGGTCAGGCCGTACAGGACGATCAGCGCGATAACGAATACTAAAAGGGCAATCCCGCTATTATGCGATCGAGTTCGTTTTAGGCCGGAAATCTTCTTCACGGTTCCGCCGACTTCCGCGTGAGCGATCCATGCCTTGCAGGCATACCAGCCAACGACTAGTCCTGCGGTCCCGAAGACTGCGACATCCATAGCAGCCGAATTACTCATGTGAATTACTATGATGCGACGACTAATTGTGCGCGTGGCCAATAAGAAAACAAGCCTCTACGATAGGCCGTTTTGTGCCTGCCTGCGCAAAACCTCAGCCGACCGAGTCTGGCGACTCACCGTCAGGCGACTGACCTGCGGCGATCCCCTGCCCACTCCGCGACGCGGCTTCTGAGTCATTGTTCAGGCCCTTTTTCACCGAATCGAAAATCGTCAGGCCCTGCGAGACGAGACCAGCCGCGAGTTCGCCGAGGCCGTCGGCGCCGTTCAGCACATTGAGGTTCGCGCCTGCCAGGCCGGCCGCGGCTTCCTTGACGATCTGCGGTAGCTGCTCGATGATCATGCGGTCGAGCGCGACCCTGTTGTGCGATGCCGCCGCCTCCGCTTGCAAGGTGACCCGCTGCGCGTCGGCCTTGGCCAGGATCAGCATTTTTTCCGCTTCGGCCTCGGCCGGCTTGATCACCTCGGCGACGAGCTGGCGCTCACGAAGCTCGGCCTGCCGCTTGGCCAGCTCGGCCTGAGCCGAGAGCACCTCCATCGTCGCCTGGGCCTGCGCCAGCGGGCCGGCCTGCGCCGCCTGCGCCTGCGCCTTGTCGACTTCCGCCTTGTACTGCGCCTGGACTACCGCGGTCTGCCTGTTGTACTCGGCCTGCGCGCGTTGCGATTGCTGCTGCGCCTCGGCCGACGTCTGGTTCGCCTGAGCCTGGGCAATCTGAGCCTGCCGCTGTATCGCCGCCTTGTGCGGCGAGGCCATCGCGTCGATGTAGCCGACGTTAAGGTCGTCGATCGACTGGATCTGCAGGGAGTCGACGGTCAGCCCGATCTTGACCATCTCGGCCTTGGAGCCGTCGAGTACCTCGCTCGCCAGCTTCTGCCGCTCGGTGACGATCTCCTCGACGGTCATCGAGCCGATGATAGACCGCAGGTGACCAGCGAAGATCCGGCCGGTCAAGGTGGACATCTGATCCTGGTCGGACAAGAACCGCTGCCCGGCGTTCACGATGCTCTCCTGGTCGCTGCCGACCTTGAAGGCGATGACCGCCTTGACGTTCAGGGTTATGCCCTGCTTGGTGACGCATTGCTCGGAGACCACGGCTTCGCTCATCGACAAGGTGAGGAAGTTTGCCTTCCTGACGAATGGGAGCACGAAGGCGCCGTGGCCTGTGACCACCCGGAAGGGCGCGCCGCTCATTCCGTGTTTTCCGCCAGAAATCAACATGGCCTCGTCGGGCCTGGGAACTCGGTAGCCCAGCATCTTTGTCATCTCCAAAGTCAGCAGGCGGCCGCATGTCAGCCGCTTGTCACGAATGCCTATCGATGGGGGTCAAGCGTGTCAAATTGGTCGACCGGGTTGGTCCAGGCGCTGACGTCCACAGTCCTGGCGCCGCGTTCGTTGATCACCAGGACGGCCGTTCCCTTGGCTAGCGGTTCAGGCGACCAGGCGATGAACGCCTCTGAGCCGCCTCGGATCTTGACCAGCACCTCACCGGGTCCGGCGCTGCCTCTGGTGGCGACCGTGATCACGCCTTCGCAGCCGATGGCCGAGACGTTCGCAACCATGTCGGGCCGCTCCTCGTACCGCAGATAACCTGCTTGCCGCAACAACTGTCAAGCGTATCCCCGCTGGCAGGCCGCCGGGGACGTCAGCATGGAGCCGCGCAGCCCAGCTTCGGATCCGACGCCAGGGCGGAATAGCCGGGCGAGAACTGGCGTTAGTTAGCAGCGTCGGTGTGTTGTGTCCCCCGGGCCTAAACCATCGCCTTCGCGGACTACCGTTCGGCTGGAGCCGCGATGTGCCTTTCGCCGAGAGGCGACCTCCACACCGGCACCTGGCGCGCCCTCGATGACAGCTACCTGAACTGCTGCTTCGGGGGCGTTGTCGTACCTTGGGGTCGGCGTCGTCGCGCCGCTAGCCGGGCGTGCCGCGTTCGGCCGCCGGGTAACTGTCTGGACGTGAGCGAACCGGGCGATGACGGAGAACTGGCGGCCAGGTCGCAGGCCAGCTCAGGCAGCCAGTCGCCCGGCGAAGACACCGACCCTTCCGATCGGCCGCGAGAAGCGGGCATACAGCAGCGGTTCGAGCGGCTGCTCGCCTGGTCTCGCCTGCTGGCGCTCATCCCCGTAATCTTCCTGCTGCTCGACGCGGCTGGCTCTTTTGTGTACGGCGCGGACATCCTGGTCAGAACCGCCGACGGAGATATCGGTGAACCGGCCAGGATAGGCGGCAGGCTGGGGATCTTCCTGATCGTCGCGGACACGTTCCTGGTCGGAGCGACCCTCATGATCGCGGCGTTCGGTTTCTACGAACTGTTCGTGCTCAGGAAAGATCGCGCCAGGCACACGCACTGGCTGCCGGATTGGCTGCAGATGCGCGACCTGGAAGACCTCAAGGCGAGAGTCGTCTCGATGCTGATCCTGGTCGCGGCCATCACCTTTGTCGACATAGCGGTGGAGTCGCACGACGAACGCGGAGTACTCTTCCTCGGCCTCGGCATGGCTGTGGTGATCATCGCGCTGACCGCGTTCCTCAGGTTCGGCCGGAGGTCAAAGACCACATCCGAGCCGCCACCGAGCACGCGCAGCAGTCCGCCAGCCGACCAGCCCCGCCCGCCCCCCATCCCCTAGCCGCGCAGTTCGGCTGGTGCGACCGGGTTGCCCGCGGCGCGGGGTGTCGAGTTGGCCTGCCGTGCGGATCGCCGCGGCGCTCGGCGCTTGGGGTCGCCTGCCGTGCGGATCGGCGCAGTGCGGGCTCCGGGGTCGTCGCGGCGCGGGGTGCCGCGTGCCCGAGCTGTCTGCCGCAGGTGCGATGGGTTCCCGGTTTCATCGCGCCGGGTCAGCCGGGGGCCGCGATGGATTGCCGTATTCACACCCTGATTCCCTGATGAAGCTCCAGATCCATCGCGGCGGCCGGGCGTTCAAGGTGCGATGGGTTCCCGGATCCATCGCGACAGCCGCGCGGGGCGGGGGCGCTCGGGTGCGATGGGTTCCCGGATCCATCGCGACGACCGCGCCCACTGCTGCAGCGATCCGACGCCGCGGTTGGCCAGAGTGTTTAGACGCCGGGTGATTGACAAGGACGTTCAGGGGAGGCCTGACCGTTATGAACGTCACCGGGGAAGGACAGCGGATCCGGGTGGTGGTGGTCGGAGGCGGGTTCGCCGGCCTGTTCGCGGTACGTGAGCTGCGGCGTGCGCCGTTCGATATCACGCTCGTCGACCAGAGCGAGCATCACCTGTTCCAGCCGTTGCTCTATCAGTGTGCGACCGGGATCTTGTCCGAAGGGCAGATCACCACTCCGCTGCGGCGAGTGCTGTGCAAATACCGCAATGTCACCTGTGAGATGGCGAAGGTTGTCGACGTGGATACGGTCGAGCGGAAGGCCAGGTGCGTGCGGCCGCTCGGCGAAGAGATCGACCTGGGATACGATCACCTGATCGTCGCGACCGGGGTCGAGCAGTCATATTTCGGGCACGACGAGTTCGCGACCTGGGCCCCTGGGATGAAGACCATTTCGGACGCGCTGACTATCAGGCGGCGGGTGTTCGGATCCTTCGAAACGGCCGAAACCGCGCCAGATCCGGCCGAGCGCAGCCGCCACCTGACCTTCGCGCTGGTCGGCGCCGGTCCTACCGGTGTCGAACTGGCCGGGCAGATCCGCGAACTCGCGACCAAGACGCTCAGAGACGAGTTCAGGCATGTGCGCCCTGAGGACGCACGGGTACTGCTTTTCGACGGCGGGACGGCGCCGCTCGCCTCTTTCGGCAGTGAGCTGTCGAGGCGGGCTGGGAGCTCGCTGGCGAAGCTGGGCGTCGAGATGCACATGAGCACCCGAGTCACCAACGTCGACGAAACCGGTCTCGACGTCCGTGACGCCGACGGGAAGGACACCCACTTCGAGGCGGCGACCGTGCTGTGGACGGCGGGAGTGGCCGCGCCGCCGCTGGCCACCACGCTGGCCAAGGCGACTGGCGCCGAGCAAGATCACGCTGGTCGGATAGCTGTGCGTGACGATCTAACGATCCCTGGGCACCCGGAGATCTCCGTAGTGGGCGACACGATGAGCCTGCACAAGCTGCCCGGCCTGGCCGAGGTCGCGATGCAGTCCGGGCGATATGCCGGCCGGCGGGTCAGGCGCGAGGCGGGCGGCCAGCCAGTAACACCATTCAAGTACCGCAACTTGGGCTCGGCGGCCTATATCGCGCGCGGCAGCGCGGTCGTGGCGGTCGGCCCGGTGCGGTTGAGCGGCTTCATCGGCTGGGTGCTGTGGCTGTTCATCCACGTCGCGTTCCTCACCGGCTTTCGTAACCGGATTGGCGCGATACTGAGCTGGTGGGTCACGTTCACCCGCGATGTGAGGCGGGAACGCGTGTTCACCGCCCGCGCCGTCACCCGGCTGCCCCCGTACTACGCGCGCGCGGACGGGCAGGCCGGCCGGTCAGCCGCGCGAGACCCATAACGTCCAGGCTTGTCAGGCCGACCCTGACGTTGTAAGGTCAACCCTGACAGCACGTCAGGAATTCCCTGACAACTGGTTGGCCTGGAGGTTCTCGTGGCTGTGACAGAAGAGGCGGCCGAGCCGCGGCAGGAGACGACGATCCACTGCTCGTTCTGCCAGAAGTCGCGGCACGACGTCGCCAAGGTGATCGCCGGGCCTGGCGTTTTCATCTGCGATGAATGCGTGGGGTTGTGCGTCGAAATACTGGACAGCGAGTTTGTCCAGGCCACCGACACGCCAGCGGTGCCGAACTGGGAGGAGCGGCTGTCTGACGACGACTTGCTGGCCACGCTGCCGAAGGTGGCTGCTCTCAGCGCACAAGTAGATCAGCAGCTTTCCCACTCGGTCGCGCATGCCAGATCTCGCGGAATCACCTGGACCAGGATCGGCGCCGCGCTGAGCATGACGCGCCAGTCAGCCTGGGAACGCTTCTCCGGCGAGGAGTAGCGGCGGATCGGCTATTCCGGCACATAGCTGTATGCTCACAGCGTCAGTCGAGCCAGCAATCCAGCGCCAGGAGCCAGCACGCATATGACGCAGGCGCAGCCGACGCCGTTTTTCACCCGGCCCTGGCAAGCCGGGATAACCGGATGGATTGTCGTATTCGGCGCGGTCATCATCGAGCTGATCGCCGGTATCGTCGTCAACTCGATGCCGATGGCAGTGGCCGCGCCGGTGCTGATCGCACCAGCCGCGGTCGCGATCGGCCTAGGCGTCACGCAGTGGGCGCAGACGCACTCCGTCCGCGCCGACCGACCTAACTGGTGGCACCTGGGCGCGATCGCGATGGCCTTGTTCACCTGGATAGTGTGGCCGATTACCCCGTCAGCGCTGCTGCCCGTCCACAACGCGCACGACGCGTGCGCGGTCATTTACACCGCCACACCGGCCTGCGTCGCCCGTGCCGTGAGCGCGATGAGCAACAGCGACATCGCCTGGTGGGTGACCGGTGCCGTGATCGTGGCCCTGGCACCGCTAGGCAGGCGCTCGCGGATCGCCGCGTGGGCGGCGATCCCTGTCGCCTTCGCCGGCTGTCAGCTTGCCTCGCATTTCCTCGAGCTACTGCTGCTGCACTACAACTTCGCGGGAGCGTAGTCGCTGTCGAGGGTCATCGCGGGCTCGGCCGGGTTATAACGAAAGAGTGAGCGCAGCGCCCATGCTGATAGTCGTCGCCGGGCCTCCTGGGTCGGGCAAGACTACTCTCGCACACAAGATTGCCGCCGCATTAGGGTGCCCGGCGATCTGCAGGGACGAGATCAAGGAAGGCATGGCGCGCACCGCTGACGGGTTCATCGCTGGACCAGGCGACGAATTGACGGTCAGGACGCTTCCTGTCTTCTTCGGCGCTCTCGATCTGCTGATCCGAGCTGGCGTCACCACGGTAGCCGAAGCCGCGTTTCAAGATCGGATCTGGCGCCTTGGGCTTGAGCCCCTCATCGACGTCGCTGAGCTTCGCATAGCGCATTGCATCGTTGGTGCGGACCTGGCATTTCGCCGGAGCCTGCGTCGCGGGAAGGACAATCCGGTTCGTTCCGCGCACGCCGACCCCGACCCAAGCGACAAGGCCGAATGGACCAAGCGGCATGCTGATTTCCAGCGTCCGGCCCTGGACGCACCGTGGATAGAGGTCGACACGACCAGCGGATACCGCCCCACGCTGCCAGAAATAGTCGCATTCGCCGCCGGGACGAGCTGATGCTCTGACCGCGGACGTTCTTACGGCTCAGCGAGTTCCCGTCACGAGTACCGATCGGCCGCCGTATCCGGATTGGGTCGATCTACCGAGGGGTACTTACGTACAGTCGCTGTTCGGCGACTATCCGTAACGCTACTACTTCGTGCATCACCCTTTTTGACCGACGTAGTCAAGCGCGCGGGGGAGAACCTCGAGCTATGCCTCCGGATAGGGACGCCCGGCTTACGCGCTGGGAAACGCTGACAGGATCACAGGGCGGCGGCTGGGAGCATGGCAGTGAGGTCATCGCCAGCGACGGCTGTCCCCAGCCGACGAAGGCCCAGCCAACGCAAGCAGAGCGGCTTCATGAGAAACCGGCCGGGGAACTCGGGGAGCCGGGCTTGCCGGATGGCGCTGGGCCGTCCCGGGTAGGGCTGACCGCGTTCGGCCCGCGACAGGCGCGGGAACTGCACCGCAGGCTGGCCCGTTGGCGACCGGCGCTCTGGCCGCTGGTTCTGTCCTTTCTCATCTACCTGATCTGCGTCGGGTGGTTCACCAATCCAAATGAACGCGTGCTCGCATGGCCGCTCACGGTGCTGTGGACGTGGCCGATTCTCACCACGCTCACCGGCATCGCCGGCATACGAAGGACGCGCAAGGCGGTGCGCAAGTCAGGGGCTCGCTGGGCCGGCCGCGGGCCGGCCAGGAGCGAGGATTTCCTGATTGTCGTCGTTTCTACCATCGGGCGAAACGACACTTACCCCGCGCTCGAGCGTTCCGTCCTTTCTTACATCGCCTACCTCCCCAGGTGCTTTCCCCGTCTCCGGATCGACATCGTCATCGACGAAGGCAGCGAGGCCACCGGCCGGATCGCCAGGCTGGCGGCGGAAAGCGAGCTGATCCGGCTGGTCACTGTGCCGATGCGATATCACACCGCGAATGGAACGAGGTTCAAGGCGCGCGCCACCCACTATTCACACGAGTTGCGGATCCGCGAGCAGGAGAATTGCGACGACGTCTGGGTTCTGCACATGGACGATGACACCGGCGTGGGCCCTGACACCGCCCTGGCGATGGCCCGGTTCATCGAAGAGCAGTTCCAGGCTGGCGGCGATGCCAAGCACATGGCTCAGGGAATCCTGACCTACCCGCGCGAGTACGCCGCCAACAGGCTCACCTGGCTCGCGGACTCGGCCAGGCCCGCTGAAGACGTGGCACGATTTTCCGCCTGGACCGGCAGCGGGACGCCGCGGGCCGGCTTGCACGGCGAGCTACTGCTGGTAAGAGCCTCGATCGAGGCGACGATCGGCTGGGACTTCGGCCCTCAGAGCATCGTCGAGGACGCGCAGTTCGCGCTCATCTTCTGTGCACGCTATGCGGGCCGGAGCGCCTGGTTCTGCGGGCGGTCCTACGGTGCCTCGCCTGCTTGCCTCCGCGACTTCGTCAGGCAGCGGGAGCGCTGGTCCTGGGGCTTGGCCGCCCTGGTGTTCAACGGGTCGCTGCAACTTCGGAACCGGCTGCTGCTCGGATACTCGGTGATGTCCTGGGTTGTCGGACCCATTCAGAATGTCGCGGTAGTCATGCTGGTTAGCGTTCTCGCCTCAGATCCCAGTACATCTCCCGTGGCAGTCTTCATCGTTCCACTCTGGGCGTTGAACATGGCCTACGTGATCTGGATGTACTGGGAGGGCCTGCGGCTCAACGCCGCAGTGTCCGGAGGCGGCAGACGCAAGTGGTGGGAACCCTGGGCCGTGATCCTGCTGATCCCGATCTTCGGGTTGATGGAAGGCTTCGGCGGGTTGCGGGGATTCGTGAAATTCGTCCGGCGCGATGAGAACAAGTTCGTCGTCATCGCCAAGCCGTCATGACACCGCGACGCCGCCTGACCCTTGTCGCGCTGGCCGGCGCGGTCTTCGTGCTCACGGTAGCGGCCGCGTGCTCGATCCCGTCCAGGCCGGTTTGGTGGCCGCACCCCAAGGTGACTGCGCGGAGTCCCTGGCATCGGGGCATGCGGCAACTCGGTATCCAGGTGTACTGGACAGCCAACCGCACTGACTCATCCGATGCTGTTGTCCGGGCCAAAGCTCAGCGGATCATTGAATACGCGATGGCGCTGAACGCGAACTCAGTCGCCGTCACCTTCCCGTTCTTCACCTACGGCCCCACCTCGGACACCGTCTATGCCAGGCCCGATGTAACGCCAAGTTCGCGACATATCGCTATCTTCCTTGAGGTGGCGGCAAAGGCTCACATCCGGGTCACGCTGCGGCCGGAACTCAATGAGGATGCGCTGGTCGCGCGTAACCCACAGGACTGGCGCGGCTCGATCGAGCCGCGCGATCGCGCTGCCTGGTTCCGGAGCTACCGCAAGCTGCTGCTGCCCTATGTCGCCGCGGCGCATACCGGCCATGCGGCGACGTTCGTGCTAGGCACGGAACTGAACTCCCTTGAAGGTTCGCCGCAATGGCCGAGCCTCGTCCACTCGTTCAGGTCCATTTACCGTGGCCAGTTGAGCTACGACGAGAACCAAGACGAGTTCGCGGCCAAAACCGCGAACCCGCCGGTCCCGAGCCATGACGTCGACGCCTACCCACAGTTCGGCCTCCCCGATAGTGCGTCGGTAGCCCAGCTGACCAGGTCATGGGAGGCCTGGCTGGGAGCCCATCCGCTATCGGTGCGCAGAGAACTGAACCTCAGCGAGATCGGCATTGACGCGGTGGCCGGCTCGTACCAGGATCCCTGGGCCTGGAACACAACAAGGTCGTCGCCCATCGACACCCATATCCAGGCCGCCTGGTACCGGGCGGTCTGCAACGCCGTCTCGGCGGAGCGGATCGGCGGAGGGCTCTACTGGTGGGAGGTCAACTTCGACGCGAGCCGCGCCGACCCGCGCCCGTTCGACTCGGACCGGCTGACGTTCCTTGACCGTCCGGCCCAGCAAGTGATCAGGAAGTGCTTCGCCAAGCTCTCATCCTGACCGCGCCGGCTGGTCACGGCATTCATGATTTCGCGATCAACCTGGCGGGCCACACGAAACCCTGGCCCCTGGTGGTCGCGGCTGTCGGCATCGGGCTCGTCGACTACGGGGTGGCCAAGATTGGCCAGGTGGCCCGCGCCCGGAAGCACCACCGACATCACTCAGGTTCCTGGCCCGTGATCGTGCGTGCCGTGCTGACCGCGGAGCGATGCCGCCCCGGCTTGTGGACGGAGTGGCCGAGCTGGCTGACGAGCAGGTCTTCGAGCTTGCGTAGCTCGCGCTGGACCGCCGGATGCTCAAGCGTCTCGGTACGGGCCAGCCGATCGCGGAGCCCGGCGATCACGGTTGTGGCGGCGGCGACATCAGCGTCGGTGCCCGGCTTGGTCGTGCGACAGGTAGGCATGCGAGTCCTCCATAGAAGTAGCAGTGACGGTTATGGCGCCCAGGCTGAAACCCCTGCGGCCCTTGAAGTCTGGAGCCATGGCCGTGACGGGGAGTGTGACCCGAAACGTGACGGTAGCTGTGACGCCCTCGTGTCACACGAACCCAGCGCCACTCGCCCCGTCGTGGCCAGCCGACGATGACACCGCAGCGGCATGCCCGGCAAGTTCGCGCCCCGGCTCGGCGGGCAGGGTGGGCAGCCGGACGACGATCAGGACGCCGATCAGGATAAGGACCAGCCCGATGACCTGCAAGAGTGGTGGCCAGTGGGCGCGGACCGCGTAGACGTAGATGTAACCGGCGACAGTTTCAACATTTACCAGCATTCCGGCCGACACCGTGGAGAGCCTGGCGGACGCCAGATTCCACAGGAGCGTCCCGCCCCAAGAGACCAGTACGCCGAGCACCAGTGAGCCGATGATCAGCCAAGGGAGGGCCTGGGCACCGTTGGCGCGGCTTACCTGATGCGTCATCAGGGCCAGCGGAAGGCCGATTATCGTGACACCGCCGGTGAACAGCCCGACGACAGAAGACCAGCCAGCGTGCGGTACCTCGGGGTTGCGGCTAAGGAACCTCGCGTTCGCCAGGCCATACCAGGTCCACATGGCGACGGCACCGAATGCGGCGAGCAAGCCGAGTACCTCCGCTGTGGCCGACGCGTGGCCACCCGCGACATCGGCGCCTTCGACGTTGGCGAGCAGCAGCCCCGCAGTAGCCATGCCGACGGGTAGGACCAGCTTGAGCCATGCGTAGCTGCGCGAAACGAGGTTGGCGACCAGCGCGAGCGTGACGGGAATGCAGCCGATGACAATGTCGGTGATCGGCGCGCCGATCAGCTCGATGCCGAGGACTAACAGCAGGTAATAGCCGACATTTCCGGTGATCGCGAAGGCGAGGGCGGAACGCCAGTGCCGCCTCGTGAGATGGCGAATCTCGCGCCCACCCACGATGAACAAGATGGCCGACAGCGCACCGTAAGCCAGATAACGGCCGCCAGTCACCGCGACGGCCGACCACCCGTGCAGCAGCACCGGAACTGGGAACGCCAGACCCCAGATCAAGCCAGCGGCGCTTCCCGCCATGACGCCAGTCAGACTGCCTGAGGCCACTACGCTACGCACTCGCATCAGCGTGGTCTCGCTTTCACAGCGACTACCGTAATTTATATGTGGTGCGGCTGCTCGACTGGCTCGCAGCGAGTTCTGCCGACTGTGCCGTGGTGAGTCGCTGGTGCGGTGGCGGCGGGCAGGCGGAGCGCATCGGCGAGCAGTTTAGGTAGCTCCGGCGACGGCATGAACGCCGAATTCCAGACCGCGACGTACTGCAGACCGGTCGCCACCGGCAGGTCCTGGGTGCGCTCAAGCACTTCTTTGACGCCCGCGACGACATGCGGGGAGTACGTCGCGATCTGCGCGGCGACCGAGCGGGCGCCATCAAACAACTCCCCTGCCGTCGAGAACACGCAGGTGACCAAGCCTCGGTCAGATGCCTCCTCGGCAGGCATATCCCGGCCTGTCAGCGCAAGCTCCCTGGTCGGACCCGCGCCGATGAGGCGGGGTAGCCGTTGCAGCGAGCCGAGATCAGCCACCACGCCGATCCGGACCTCACGCAGCGAGAAGAAGGCGTCAGCAGCGGCGAGCCTGATGTCACACGCCGCGACAAGATCGAGGCCGGCGCCGACGCAGGCGCCGTGGATGGCGGCCACGAACGGTAGCCGACTACGGGTGATCGCGGTCAGGGCATCCTGCATCCTGCCTGCCTCAGCGAGCAACTGAGCCCGCAGGCCAGGATGGCCGTCTCCGTTCCGCATCAGGCGCCGGTAATGCGTCAGGTACCAGCGCAGGTCAAGGCCCACGCTGAAACAGTGGCCAGCGCCGCGCACCACAACCGCCCTGACCGCTTCGTCGGCATCGAGCGCGGCGACTATGTCAGGCAAGCGTGACCAGACCGAGGCACCCATCGCGTTGCCGTCCCCGGTGCCCTTCAGTGTCAGCACGGCGACTCCGGCTGCCTCGTCCTGCTCAACTGAGAATGGTCCGGCCGACCCGAGAAATTCCTTCCATTTTATTGGCACAAAGGTCATTTCCCCCCAGACCGGTATCGATAAGGCTGGATGGCCTCCTCCTGCCAGTAATTTCCTTGGCAGCAAGAGGCCATTAGTCTGCTCAGCAGAGTAAAGATCGGGTCTGCTGACTAGATAGTGAAGGAACGGACCAGACCCGCTCGACGGAATTGATGATGATAGATCATTATCTGCGGACCGCGCGCTCGGCGCTGCTTGCGGCGCCGGCCATCGGAGACGCCGCGTATCCGCGTTTCGCCAGGTACGCGGGCCTCGCGATCGAGCGCGGCTGGCCGCGAATCGAGGCAGCTAATGAACGCGATGCCGACGCAGGGAGACAACGCGGCCTCCCTGAACCGCTGCTACGCCGCATTCGGCTAACACCCGCCCACAGGGACCAGATGACCGCCCTGGCCGGGACCGTCGAGCGCGAACTCGCGCTGGCCGCTGTGCCTGGCGAGCAGGTGACCGGGGTCGCCGGCGCTCGCGCGCGTAAGATACGCAAACCTCTTGGCGTCCTGCTCATGATCTACGAGGCACGGCCGACAGTGACAGTGGATGGTACCCTCTTGCCGGTCTGTGCGGGAAACGCCGTACTGCTGCGCGGCGGCACGGAGATCGGCGCGACCAACGAAGTGCTCGGTGCCATATTCTCTGAGGCACTGGCGCAATCAGGTCTGCCACCGGGAATGGTGCAGGTGCTCCACGACGTCGACCGGGCAGGTCTTAGAGAACTGCTACGCCGCGACGACGCCATCGACGTCCTGATCCCGCGTGGCGGCCCTAGCCTCGTCGAGTCCTGCCGCGCCATCTCCTCGATTCCGATGATCGTCGGCGGCGGCGGCGTGAATCACCTGTACGTGCACGCCGATGCCGACGTCGAGATGGCGGTGCGCCTGGTACTTGACGGCAAGCTTCCCCAGCCCGAAGGGTGCACAGCCCTGGAGGCCGTGCTACTTCACGAGACCGTCGTCGACAGCTTTCTCGCGACGCTAGCCAAGAGCGCGGCCGAGCCAGATGTTCGCGCCCTGATGCTCCGGTGCTCAGATGATGTCATCGGCAGGCTGCCCGACGACCTTGCCGGGCTGATCAGGTCGGAACCCTTGGTCGACAGTGATCACGGAAGGGAATTTCTCGACTCGACGCTTGCCGTCACGTCGGTAACCAGCCTCGGCGACGCGATCGCTCATATCACCAGGCACGGAACACAGCACACCGAGGGAATCGTGACGCAAGACCCGGAGGCAGCCGACGAGTTCTGCCAGAGGGTCGACGCGGCGGCGATCATCATCAACGGTTCGGCGCGCCTGCACGACGGGCCGACCATGGGCATCGGAACCGAGATAGCCATCAGCACCGGCCGCCTCCACGTCCGCGGGCCGGTGACCTTGGATGCGCTAATGACTTACAGCTGGAGAATCGAGGGAAACGGCACTGTCCGGTTCCGTACCGAGCCATCATGAGCTGAGCTCGACCGGCCATTGACTGGCACATCCCTACTCAGGAATGCTGCGGGCATGACATCGCCTGCAATCGCTTGCTTCACGCTTTGTTCTGGTGAGACGTGGCGAGCGCCTTGGCCGATGTACGCGGCGCTTCGCGACGCCGATCCTGTGCATCATGTAGCGCTTGGCGACTACTGGGTGCTGTCGCGTTATGCCGACGTGCAGGCGGCGATGCTGGACACCGGCCTTTACTCCTCCGCCCAGGGGCTCACCGTGAGCTATGGCGAACGGAAAGCCGCCGGGCTCACGGATGTGGCGCCGCTGGTCATGATGGACCCGCCTGAGCACACCGACTTCCGTGTGCTCATTGGCCGCGGATATACCCCACGCCGGGTCGCGCGGATCGAGCCGAAGGTGCGCGAGTTCGCCCGTTCCCGGCTCGACGCCATAGCCGAACTTGGCGAATGCGACATTGTCGCCGAGCTATTCCGGCCGCTCCCCAGCTTCGTCGTAGGCGAGTACCTGGGCGTGCCCGACGCGGACCGGGCTCAGTTCGAGCGCTGGACCCGCGGCATCGTCGAATCCAACGCGACGGCAGGCTCGGACGGCATCGCGCAGGCGACCGCGGAATTGTTCAGCTATTTCGCCGATCTCATTGAACGCCGCCGCGCCGAGCCAGCCGACGACACGATCTCGGACCTCGTGCGACTGCTGAACGACGACCCGGCGGGCGTACTGCGTATCCTTGGCTTCGCCTTCACCATGGTCGCTGGCGGGAACGACACGGTGACGGGATTGCTCGGTGGCGCGCTCGAATTGCTCACCAGCCATCCAGGCCAGCGCGAACTACTGCTTGGCCGGCTGGATCTGCTGCCGGCCGCCATCGAGGAGCTGCTCAGGCTGACCTCACCTGTGCAGTGCCTGGCCCGCACACTTACCCGCGATATCACCGTCCGCGGTCGCGATATTCCTGGCGGGCGGAAGGTCCTGCTGCTCTACGGGTCGGCTAACAGGGACCCCCGCGCGCTCGGTCCTGACGCGAGCGATTTCGACATCCAGCGTCCATCAACGGGCGGGCCGCGTCACCTGGCCTTCGCCGTCGGCGCACACCACTGCATCGGCGCTGCCGCGGCCCGGCTGCAGGCCCGCGTCGTTCTTGAAGAACTTCTCGCGCGTTTCCCGCTGTTCACTGTCGACGCCCAGGCGGGCACATTCGCCGAAGGCCATTACACCCGCCGCTACGCCACCCTCCCCTTCACCGTCGGTCCCGGTCACGATCAGGCGGCTTAAAGCCCTGCGCGGGCCCGGGGCGCATGTACGATGCGCGGCAAGGACGGGAGCAGCTGGATGAGGAGCCGATGTGGACGCATTAGACACGACACGGCCAAACATCGCCCGCGTCTATGATTTCTGGCTCGGCGGGAAGGACAACTTCGCCGCCGACCGCGAGCTTGCGCGCACGATGACCGAGGTCAATCCAGGTATCCCGAAAATGGCGCGCACGAACAGGGCGTTCATCACCGCCGCCGTTCGCGGAGCCGCGCAAGCCGGCGTCGGGCAGTTTCTCGATCTCGGTGCGGGGCTGCCGACCCATCCTGCGGTGCACGAAACCGCCCGCACTGTGAACCCGGACGCCAGTGTCGTCTACGTGGACAACGATCCTGTGGTAGTTACCCACGCCAGCGCCCTGCTCGCAACCGATCCAGGCATCGACGCGGTCCAGGCGGACATCACCAAACCGGCCGAGGTCTTAACCCACCCGGGTGTGCGATCGGCGATCGACTGGACTCGGCCGGTGTGCGTGGTACTCGCGGCCATCTTGCACTTCGGTGACTCCGTGGAGGCCGCGCGGCTGGTCACCGCCTACGCCGGCGCAGCCTGCGCGGGGTCCTGGCTGGCCGTCAGCGTGTTCAGCGGCCGCGACGACGTGATGGAGTCAAAGAGCCGTGCGGCGTACACGGCCGCGAGCTTCTGGGTACATGGCACCTCGGACATGGCCAAATGGCTGACCGGACTTGACGTGGTAGCGCCGGGTATCTGCGAAGCCAGCCAGTGGGTATCAGGCGACGGCGGCATTCCCGACCGCGGCGGCTGGACGCTCTGCGCCCTCGCGGTCAAGCCATAGTTACTCATGGACGCTCACAACGGAGGCCGGACGGCTATCTGTTATTTGAGCTGAATCTGCCTACTGTAGTGGTATGGACACGTTCAGCGGGGCGCCTAGCGAGCGAACTGGCAGTGAGTGCCTGCGT
>DATNEK010000249.1:0-18637 GCA_035553055.1 Streptosporangiaceae bacterium
CCGCCGCGAAAGCGCATCCTGCGCAATGGGAATCAATCCACGCCCGGAACGGGCAACATAAACGGGAGGGCCACTCAACCGGGAGACACTACTCAACGATCAAACTCAAACACGGCACCCACACCGCTCCCGGCGATGCCATCTCTCTTGTACCTCTGTTCCAGACGCTAGCACCAGCCACCGACAACGCCACGCCAACCCGCTTGCACCGCCCGGTAAGTTTGCCGCAAGAGCATCCAGGCAGCTGGCGGATGCGACACCGGCTGCCGTGTTAGTCCGGGGGTTGGTCCTTAGCCACCGTTCCAGGCGCTCCGCCCTGGACAATTCCATAACGCACATCCAAACAGAAAAAAGGGCTGGGACCCGCGCGCAGTACGCGGCCGACCAACGACAGCAACGGTCCAACGCGGCACACCGCACTACAGGAACTGTCCAACGCTGTCGTCCGATTTAGCTCCCCAACAGCAGCAACGGTCCAACGCTGCACCTACGCGGGCCGCGTTCGCCTGGCACCCGCACCGCCGCCGACGTTCTGCTCCAGCCCAACAAACTGACCCGTCATCCCGCCGCCCCCGCCCCTGCAACCGGGCAGCCAAGATCACGGCCCGCGGGCACGCCAACTCAGGAAGCCGGATCTTGGGCTGCGCTCGAAACTAGGCGGGAGCGTATTTGAGCAGGCGCAGGCCTTCCAGACGCAGTGCCTGCGGGTAGATCGCCTTGTAAATGTTGCAGTTCGGCGACTTGATGTCATATCGGCCGGTCGCGCGAAACGTCGCGACCGCGCATCCGCCCGAGCACCAGTGCCGCCATGAACAGTCGCGGCAGCCTTCCTTCTCTTGCACGGGAAGGTTCCTGACCGTGGCCGTATCAAGCCGGATGAGGCGCAACGGATCGTCGCTGAAGATGTCACCAAGGGTGCGTTCGATCTCCATATGGCACTTGGCGACCTGACCACGGTGATCGATCACGACGTAGTCTTGCCCGACGCCGCACGAGCGCTGACGTGGCAGGAGCAACTGCCCGCGATCCAGGATCGATCCGAGCACGCTCCAGCGCGGAAGCATCTGCTCGATGACGCCGAACGCGTCCTGCAGGGCCGCGATGATCGTCCTTTCTTCGTATCGCAAATCAGGAAAGCTGGCCGCGCAGTCATTGTCGCGGAAGAAATTTAGGCTAAAAGTCAGGTCGCGTTCCAGGGCATATCGGACAACATCAGCGACGCCGCTCGCGTTGCGATTCGTCATAGTGATTGACAGGTGCGGGCGATAGTCCTGCTCGATGAGCTGAGCGATGGTTCGCTCCACGAATTGGAACGACGGCTTCCCGTTGACAAAAGGACGCTGCGCATCGTGCGTCTCGCCAATTCCGTCGAGCGAGATCATGATGCGGATATCCTCTGCCTTCAGCGAGCGGACCAGCGGTCGCGGCAGCGAGACTCCGTTGCTGAGCAACGTCTCGTATAGCCGCAGGCCGTGCCTGGCTGTCAGCTCTCGCGCGTGTTCGGCCATCCGCAGCACCAGGCGGTGGTTCAAGCTCGCCTCGCCCCCGGCGTACTTGAACTTCACCGCGGGAAACCCGTGCGCGAGCGCCGAATTGATCACCGCTTCGACAGCCGCCAGCCCGACGGAGGTATCCATTCCGTCCGTCGTCTTGCTGACGTAGCAGTAGGGACAGCGCAGGTTGCACGCGTTGGACACGTGCATCCAGGCGGTGAGTACCTGGCTGGCGCCGAATTCCTGGCGCGGCGGCTGGCCTGTTGGATGTATCACGTCGAGTCTGCTGAGCTGGAAAAAGACGTCAACCACGTCGTCGGCCACCTCGGGCCACTCCGATCGAACATCGCCGATTGTGACCGCGGGCCCAAGGCTGGCGAAAACGCGGTGGGCGGGCTCATTGACGACCGCCACGCCGCCACGCCCCGCTGGGTTGAACAGCAGCTTGTGCTCTTGATCAAGCGGCATCTCCACGACGTGCTCGGCGCGAACCCACCGGCGAGGGTCGGCCGCGTCAAGTTTGATCATGGTCGCCGGCTGCTGGTGACGGTCGTCAGTGACCGGGCAGGCACAATCCTCACAGCCGTGGAGCATGAGCTCCTGCGCGTCGGGCAGGCTAAAAGTCGACAAAACGACTGGCCTGGGCGCACGCTGCGCATACGTCATCTACCACGCCTTCCTGGAATGGTGAAAATACGATTAAGTGCTAATTCAGTTGATCTGGTCGAGCTAGTACAGCTCTTCCAATCCCGCGAGCAGCAACGTTGACCCAGAGTTAGTACCGCTCCAGGCCGTCCTGAAATCCTGCTGCCATTGGCCGCGGATCTCCGCCGGTAGCCGCCAGACCAGATCCTTGAGCTTACTGAACTCGCCAGCGATAGCGGACGCACCTGACGAACCCACGTGCTGCTGCGCGATCAGGGCGAAGCCTTCCACATACCGCTGCAGAGCGGTGTTCAACAGGCCGGATTCCCCGGTCTCCAGCCACTTGTGAACGGCCAGGTGCCCCTGCAGAAGTCCCCACCGACCCTTCAGGTCGGGAAACTCGTACTCGGCCATGACCTGGTCGATCTCGGTGCTGCGGCTATCGATCTGGTCGAGATAGAACGGTTCTCCGCTCTCACGCCAGACCCGGTAGCATAGCTCGACGAACTCGATCAGGTTGGCGAACCAAAACCATCCATCCGACAATTGGCGCGCCGACTCGATGCCTTCCTCCAGATAACGAAGGCCAGCGTAGGGGTCATCGGCCCCGAAAATCCGCCCGGCTCGGTTCAACGCCGACGGATAACCACGGACCGCGAGGCTGCGACAAAGGTCAAGCGAGCGTCTGATAAGCCGCTTCGCCTCTTCGATAGGGTCGGCCGGGATGATCGAAATGTCATCCTGCGCGGCCTGGAACAAGCAGATGGCCTGCTCCTGATAGATGAGCCCGAGCCAGGGCCAGCTTCGCAGCTCATCGAAGATGTCCTCAGCCTCCGCATACGCCCTCCACGCCATATGGAACAGGCGCTCGTAACGGTAGACCTCGCCCCTGACACTGTGGGAAGCACCTTGCTCCTGCCGCAGCCCGAGCCGTCCGCGAACGTCGATGGCGCTCTTAACCAGGTAGGCACCCTCCCGATAGCTGCCGCACAAACCCTTAACGTAGGCCCAGTTGGTCTGGATAGATGCCATCTCCTCTCGGTCCGCATCCTTGCTGGTCGCGGACAAGGTCGCCGAGATGGCATCACGGGCGCTCTTATAGGCCTCGTCGGCGTCGTCCCACTTGCCCAAGTTGCGATAGTAGTAACCAAGCTCCTTGTACGCCTTCGCGATGAGACTGTGCCGATCAGGGCTGTCGACGGCGGTCGCGTCGGCCAGCGCCGCCTCGAAATACGGCAGGGCCTTGCGCACTTCGCTCGGGATGCGCATGTAGGCGTTGCCGCGCAGGGTGTTCAGGCGGGTCGACGCGCTGCGGTCGGCGATGTCAGGGAGCCTGTCAACCAGCTCGATCGCGGCACGCGGCTGCTCTGTCTTGATCAGGTAGTCGACCATGCTAAGGCCGATCTGGAAAAACTCATTCGTCCCCTCGGACTTGAGCCACTCGCGGAACTCCGCGATGACCTCGCCGATGACGTCGTCGATGGCGTAGCTGGCTCGGCCAGGCAAGAAGCGCTCCATCTCAAGCGCGAGCAGCTCCTGGAACAAGATGTCGTGGTCGGCCTTAGCCTTAGCCGCAAGTTCGATGAAAAGCCGGCAGCCCTCGGGGAAGTCGCACAAGATCTGGTAGTACAGCTGAACCGCCTTGAACTGGCAGAGTTCGCGCTTCTCGACATCGAGCTTGGCAACATCTGCGATGAACCGCATCTCATCCTCGGTCGGCGGCACGTCCGCTTCGCGAGGTGGGCTCGCGTCCCAGATCCGCTGGCGTTCCTCAAGTTCCGCCATCGTCTCGGCGAGTTCGGTCTCGCGGTCGCGTATCCGCTGCGCGTAGATATCGGCGGCGCGGCGCCACAACTCGCGTCGCCACTGCCGGCCCTGGTCGTGGATCGGGATGATCCTGCGCGCCAGTTCCTCGGCCACTACATCGTGCAGCGTGACGTACTGCCGGTTGGCCCGCGGCCTGATCCACGGCGTCCTTAGCAGTATCGGCCACGCGTCATCCAAGGTCGCGACGCCTTCTGGCAGCGGCCGGTCATCCATGAACCGGCGCCAGATCGATAGGCTCACGCTCTCTCTGGCCACCGCGAGCCGCTTGATCGCCTCATGCCAGAAATCCGTTTCGCGGTAGCTGGCGACCAGGCGTCGATTGAACGCTTCTCGCAGGTTCTGTCCATCCCTGGAGGCTTGTCCAAGGTAAGGCAGGTGCCGTTCGACATAGTCGAGCGTAGCGTTTTCAGCCTCTTCGGGCAGCCCCTTCACCCCGAGATAAGATATCGTAAATGCCAGCCAGAGTGGATGGCCATGGGTTAGATGTACTAGCTTGATCTTTTCCTGATCGGTCAGCCCGGCGGCGATCCCGCTATTGTTCAGATAGTCGAGGGCAGATTCCCTGGTAAAATCGTCGAGCTTGATTGACGTCACCTCGATTGGCTCATGAGGGTCTTCAAGCTCTCGCTGGATCGGGTCCGGCCTGGAGTCCGTCGATTGCTGCGGTCGGCCCGTCAGGATGAACAGGGTGCCAGGCAGCGCCCGCATCAGCTGAGTCAAAGTGACCAGAAGGCTCATGCCGCGTATGGCTTCGACCGTGTCGAGTATGATGACAACTGTCTTGTTGTTATCCTCGATGAATTTGCGGTAACAGTCAATAAATATATGCTTGATCTGGCCGAGATGGTTGATGACCGTCTCGTGGCCTACCAGCGGTCTTGTATATCGCGGCAATCGTGACAGATGGTCAAGATAAGGACTAAAATAGTTGCCCTGATTTCCGGGATCGAGCCTATCAGCCAGATGCTTCTCAAAATTCGAGAGCAGCCAGAATTCCGAGTCATCGATATCGATTGGACCGACCCATACCGTCGATGAGTCAGTCCCGTTTTCCCGTGCCAACTGCCGAACGAGCCAGGTCTTGCCTACCCCGCCCCGGCCGTAGAGCAGGACCGCGCGACTGGCGCCGTCGGCTCGGACTCGTGCGGCGACGTGCCTGACCTGGCCTTCCTCTGCGCGCGGTATATAGTGCGGAAAGAATGTTTCTTCTGTCATGTCATAGCTCCGGCACTGGGCGGAGGATTTCGGACTATTTCAACGAGTCTGGCAAAAAGGCCGTCAATATGCTTTACGCTCTGCCTAAGCTCGTCGTCGCTGCTCATCCGGTCGGCTGCGTACCGACGCAACTCGGCAACTGTGTAGAGCATCGAGGGCTTGAGGTCAAGTGACAGGGCTGTCGCCGCCGTGATCAATTCTCGATCGAACGCCGCCTCGTCAGGTTCACGACGGGCCGTCGCCTGATGCCAAAGACACTCGATAAGGCCCACCACTTGTTCCTTACCAAGCTGCTTCTCACTCCAGACCTTTATGAATCTGAGAGCCTGCTCCTGCGCCTCGGCTTGCTGGCCGGTTGTCGCGTAGAAGTAGCGATAGAACAGTCGGCGAATCGCCGGATGAACAATCTGCCACGGCTCGTCAAGGGGACGAAGCTGCAACGCGGAGCCGCTCACTGCGTCCCAGAGATCTTCGATTGACCATCCAGCGGCTTCAACGACGGCGCTGAAGGTGCGATTATTTTCCAGATGGTTGCGCAGATGGGATTGCGTGAACAGCCTGTAGGGCGCCAGAATCCGGTAGGCAAGCGCTAGCGCCTCAAGGCGAGGGTCAGCGCTCTCGCATGTGCGCTCATCGTCGCCGGAGCCAGGGAAAAGACTACCGCGTGCGAGCAATTCACGGTTTATGTAAGGTCCAGCCAGTTCTTCGAAATGCTGCCTGCTCTCGATGCTTTCTGGCCTTACCGCTTGCCTGTCCCCGATCCAGGCAAGGCAACGTGCGAGCAGGGCGGGCAGACCTTCGGTCACTTCATAGATGGTGGCAGCGGTTTGCCGCCAGTTGACCGTGAGAAGGTCCCTGCCAAGCCTGCGCACCAGATCGAGAAACGCGCTCTGGACAATGCCTTCGCTGAACTCGCTCAGCGAGAGCACCGACAGACGTGGTGACTCGGTAGCGGCCCGCCACTTGTCCTCAAGCCGGGACGCGACGATGAATGCCAGACGCTCACGTGTCGCGCCATCGACAAGATGGTAAATCTCGCTCAGGCACGACCGCAGCATGCGGGCGGCATCTTCGTCAAGGAGCTCGGCGGCGTCCAGAACGCACAGGTGGGGCCTGCGGGTCTCGAATATGCGGACGGCGATATCGTCGCGGGCCTTCTGGTCTGCCGTCACCGGCACCACGAGGCCAAACAGGCCGGCCAGCAGCGCGCCGGGGTTGGCGCGGGAATCAGGCGAAACCTTCCGGAGATCCAGCAGGTTGGTGACCCAGCCTTGCCGAGCCGCCTCCCTGCATATCTTGGTGACAAACCAGGTCTTGCCCATCTGCGGCGGCGCGGTCACCAGCCAGAAGTGCGGGCCGCCTGGATTGGTGATTCCGCGCAGCACCCTTTCAAGCTCGTCATCGCGGTTGCGAAACGTTGAGTCATCGCCAGCAGAGCCGCCAGAACCGTCGGAGGAAGGGGGGTCGCTGCCTCGATCTGGCTTGCGATGCCGGTTGGACTTGGCTGACTCCTCGTGCCGTCCGTTCTCCTCATGCCGGTCGTTCGACGCTTGCTCGCTAGCCATGCGAAGGCCAGCCGGGTGTTGCGTTCTTTCCAGTTCGGCATAACTCATAAATGGCACTACCTGCTCGCCCCACAGACATCCTTGCCTACTCGTACCAATATCCGGTCAGATCATTCGAGCCGCCTCCGCCGCAAAAGTACGACCGGCAGCGCAGAGCGCGAAATGCGCGGATCGCAAGCTCGAATACGCGATGGCGAGGCAGCCGGGTACCTAGCAGCCGACGTTCGTCACCGCACCGTGCACCCAGCCTCGTGATGGCGGCTCCGTTGCCGGTCACTGCGGTGCTCCCATGCCGAAGACGGCCTGCTCATGGAGTCCGACCGCACCCCCCGACTCCCAGTCCGGCCAACTCCGGCGTCCCCTGCCGATCCGCAACGCGACCGCGAGATTTCGCCAAAACCGAATATACGATGAGGAAGTTGGATGAGGCAACCAGATCAGTTACCGGTGTATTGCCCTAAAGATGACAGATACACGACAGCTAAATAGTCCGGCTACAAGACCAGCCAAGTGGCGTTGACCATTATCGCTGAGGTTCCCAGTCAGGGCGGAGCGGGAAGCCTGAGACACCGCCATCACGTAGCTTCACGCCAAGTACCTGGTGGAGCTGGATGTCGTTGCGCTCGAAACCTAGGCGGGAGCCTGCCATGTACAGCCGCCAGACCCGCGCTATCGGTTCACCGACTTCGGCGACTGCTTCGTCCCAGTGCGCTTCCAGGTTGGCGCACCAGGCGGCTAGCGTCATCGCGTAGTGCTCGCGCAAGTTCTCCTCGTGCCTGACCTCGAAGCCGTTGTCGTGCATGGTCGAGACGATGTAGCCGGGGCCCTCAAGCTCCCCGTCTGGGAACACGTACCGGAAGATGAACCCGCCGCGCACGCTCGCCTTGCCCGAATTGTCGGGTCTGGTGATGCAGTGGTTGAGCAGTCGCCCACCCGGGCGCAGCTTGCCGGCCAGGAATCTGAAGTAGCCGGGAAGCTGAGCCTTGCCGATGTGCTCGGTGAGGCCAATCGAGCTGACCGCGTCGAAGTCGGTCTCCTGGACGTCGCGGTAGTCCAGGTGGCGCACCTCGGCGACCTCGTCCAGGCCAGCCTCCTTGATGGCACGCTGCGCCCACAGCGCCTGCTGCGCGGACAAGGTGACACCGAGTGCCTTGACGCCGTAATGCCGGGCAGCGTGCATGACCATGCCGCCCCAGCCGCAGCCGACGTCGAGCAGCCGCATGCCGGGCTCAAGGCCGATCTTGCGGGCGACCAGGTCGAACTTATATTCCTGCGCCTGCTCGAGCGTCGCGTCCGCGGTCGGGTAGCAAGCGCAGGTGTAGGCCATGGAGGGCCCGAGCACCCATTCGTAGAACGTGTTCGATACGTCGTAGTGGTGCGAGATCGCGTTCGCGTCCCTGCCTATGGAGTGGCGCCTGCCGCCCAGCCAGCTTCGGTTGACCCGCACCTCCTGGGCAGGCGGCGGTATCCGGGGGAAAAGCAGCTTTGGGCCACCGAGCGAGCGCAGCATGGCGAGCTTGTCCGAAGCGCTCATCGCGAGTCGCTGGGCGCCGGCCAGCCTGCGCAGCGCGGTGTACATGTCACCGTTCACGTCCAGGTGCCCTGTGACGAAGGCGCGAGCCAGGCCGAGCGCGCCCGGCGACTGGGCCAGGTAGGACACAGCGGTCTGATCGCGGACCGTCACGGTCACCGGAGGCGTACCTGGCGAGCCCGCGGAACTGCCATCGTAGGCGCGGAACTCGACTGGCGTGTCAGGGCCAGCTACCTGTTCGAAAACCTCGGCTAGCGTCATTGTGTGCTCCTTCACTTCCCGCGCACGCACTTGTCGTACAGGTCGGCGAGCCGGCCGTCGGCGTCGTAGCGATGCTTGAGATCCGCGTACGCCGCGCCGTTGTATAGCCGCCAGAACTCATCCGGCGAGTAGAACGAGGTCGAGTACAAACCCTTGTGCCCGTCCAGCCCGGTGACCTTTTCCTCTATCTGCTTGTTGAAGTAACCGTCGGTGGCACCTGCGGGAAGCGCCACGTTGCCCCAGAAACCGAAGTTCACGTACACCCGGCCCGGGGCGAGCGGGTATAGCGGCCAGGAGTTGTCGCCGCGCAGCCGCAGCGGGCACAGCCAGACCGGACTCATGCCGACCCGATCGGCGAAGAACTCGTAGAACTCCGCCGACCGCTCGACCGGGATCTCGACGTCCTGGATCACCGACTCCTGGGCCGCCGTGCCCATCCGGGCGCCGAGCTTGCCGGTCAGCCCGTGGCGCTTGTCGAAGGCGACCAGCTTGCGGTAGACGTCAGAGCGCCGGTAGCGGCTCGGCCACAGGTGCCTGACGAGCGGGCGCTGCACTCCGAAGGCGCGCGAGCACCAGAACCAGTCGGTGTCCCAGCGCCAGAGGTAGTCGCGGATGGTCAGGAAGTCTTCCGCCGGGCCGCGGATCGACTTGTAGTAGATCCGCTGGCCGGTGTAGTCGCTCAGCCACGGGGCGACCTCGCTGTACGCGCCGACGGTGAGATAGATCTCGTCCGGGCTGAACGCCGTGCCGTCGACGAAGTCGGCGCGATGACCGCGGTAGCTGCCGGCGACGGCGATCTGCGCGACGGCCGCCATGGCCTGCGCGGCGTCGGCGAACCTGAAGTGGCGCAGATGCACGTACGGTGCGACTGGCTCGAGCTCGATCGTCAGCCAGAGCGCGTAGCCGAGCGTGCCGTAGGAGTTCGGGAACCCCCAGTACAGAGCGTCATGCGCGGAGCCCGGCGCAGCGGTCACCACCCGGCCGTCGCCGGTCAGTATGTCCATTTCGAGCACGGACTCGTGCGGCAGGCCGTTGCGCAACGAGGTCGACTCGATCCCGAGGCCGGAGACCGCGCCACCCAGCGTGATCGTCTTGAGCTGCGGTACCACGAGCGGCATCAGCCCATACGCCAGCGTCGCGTCAACGAGATCCTGGTAGGTGGTCATGCCGCCGACAATCGCGGTGCGCGCCTTCTGATCGACGTCGAGCACGCCAGTGAACGCCGACACGTCCAGGGAGGTGACTGACCCAGACCCGCCGTCGCGGAACCTGAACAAATTGGAAGTCGACTTGGCGAGCCTGACTGGTGTGCCTGGCGGGATGGCGGCGTACTGATGCCTGAGCCTGGCGGCGGCCGCGTGCCTGCCAGCTAGCCGCGGACTAGCGACGCTGGCATGGGGACTACCCCCGGAGCCCCCGGCCTCCACGCCTCGTTGCCTGCGCTCGTGATCGGCGAGTTCGGTCACGCTGCCCTCCCGTGGCCGTCGGCACCGGACGGCACCACCAATGACGCCGCGGAAGGCGCCACCCTGCCGCTGTCCGGTATGCAACGCATCGATCTTACCGTTCGGTAGGCCGCCGTTCTTTCTGCCGCTCAGATGGCTGTCACGAGGTCGGCGATCGGCTGATCGAAGTGCACGCCGAGCCGGGCGGGGCTGGGTCGGGCGGGGCCGGCGCCTGGCATGGCGGACAATAGACATGGAGGAAAAATGGCGGCAGTTTATTCCGAGCTGGATGAGAGGCTGATCAAGTTCATCGCCGGTCAGCCGATGTTCTTCGTGGCGACGGCACCGTGCCTGGACGACTCGGGTGGCGGGGGTCATGTCAACCTTTCGCCCAAGGGGTACCGCGACACCTTCGCTGTACTCGATCCGCTGACGGTCGCCTACCTCGACCTGACTGGCACCGGCGCGGAGACGATCGCGCACCTGCGCCAGAACGGCCGGATTACGATCATGTTCTGCTCGTTCGCTCGTGAGCCGAAAATCCTGCGTATCTACGGGACCGGACTCGTCGTCGTGCCCGGTGACCCGCGCTGGGATGAGTTCGCCGGTTCCTTTCCCTTGCTCTTGGCCGACGCTGGCGCTGGCGGCGGTGACGGCGAGCTGGTACCGGCGCGGACCGGCCTGGGAACTGGAACGGATCGGGGCCAACGCCGGGCGATCATCGTGGTGAACATCGACCGGATCGCCGACTCATGCGGCTACGCCGTGCCCAGGATGGAACTGGTCGAGGAGCGCGACCTGCTCGACCGGTGGGCTGAGCGCAAGTCGCCAGACGACCTCGCCGCCTATCGCGTCAAGCACAACAGCGCAAGCATCGATGGGCTGCCCGCACTCGGCTGACCAGCCGAGATCACGCGCCACCCGATATTTTCGCTTATGCAACTTATACCGGCCGTTTAACCTAGCTTGCTCCAGGCATCTCCTATCGTTGGCTCATGCGATTCGCGCTGATCAACTCCGGGCTTGGCCTGCTAGCCACCGCCACCGAGCTGCACAAGCTCCGCCCGGACGCTGACTTGGTCATCGCCATGGATCCCGACGGGATGCCATGGGGGCCGCGCACCCCGCAGGACATCGCGCAGCGATCGCTCGCACTCGCTCGCGCCGCCGCCCGCTACGAGCCCGACGTGATCATCATGGCGTGCAACACCGGATCGGTGCACGCCCTGGAGGTGCTGCGGTCGCACTTCGAGCCGGACATCCCCGTCGTAGGCACCGTCCCCGCGATCAAGCCGGCCGCCGCCGCCGCTCGTTCCGTCGCCATCTGGGCGACCGTCGCCACGACCGAGAGCGACTATCAGCGCAAGCTCATCGACGAGTTCGGGAGCGGGGCCGAGGTAACCCCCGTTGCCTGCCCGGGCCTCGCCACCGCCGTCGACGCCGGCGACAGCCAGGCGATCACCGCTGCCATCGCCGACGCCGCCGCCCGTACTCCCGCCCGCTGCGGCGCGCTGGTGCTCGGCTGCACCGAGTACGAACTAGCCGCCGACCAGATCGCCGCGGCCGTACCAGACGCCATCCTGTTCGGCTCCGCCGCCGCAGTCGCCACCCAAGCACTGCGCAGAGCCAACCAGGCACCCGCCACCCCGGCGAACACGGCGACCACAGCGAGCACGGCGAGCACAGCGAGCAAAGCGAACGCGGCGGTCGGCACAGCGAACGCGGCGAACGCGGCAGCCGGCACAGCGAGCACAGCGAACGCGGCGAACGCGGCGAACGCGGCGAACGCGGCGAGCACAGCGAACGCGGCAGCCGGCACAGCGAACGCGGCGAACGCGGCGGTCGGCACGCTCACGGTGTTGCTCAGCGGACGCCAGGCCAGCTTGCCTCCGGCCGCCCTGCGATACCGCCAAGGTCGTGAGCTAGCCAAGCTCGACGCCCGCCGCAACCCAACACCCGGACTCGCGGTCTAGGACCACCTGACACGCGGCGAACCACCCCGCTGACACGCGGCCCACCACCTCGCCCCTCACCCCGCCTGACACGGGGCCCACCACCTCGCCTGACACGCGGCCCACCGCCTCGCCTGATACAGGGGCTGCCACGCGGCCTCACTCCGCCTGACACGCCGACTGGGAGCGGGTACTCCGGATGATTGCCGTGTGGTGCACGGAGATCGCCGTGCGCTGGCTGTAGTTGTCGGGTGATCACGGATGATCGCCGGGTGCGTGGCGGAAGCTTGCCGTGGGCCGGAGAGTTTCCGTGCTCTGCGCGGAGTCTTGTCGTCGGGATCACGGATGACTGTCGCTTTACGGATAGTTTATAGCGCTATCACACGAAAATCATCCGTGACACGGCAACTCTCCGACGGACACCCGTCAACCTTCCGTCATGGTCATGTAGTCTTTTCCGTCGAGGTAGGCTTTTCCGCAAATAGCGCGGCAAACTCTACGTCGACGGAAAACTCTACGTCACGATTTTACGTTCCGTCTCAATTGTCACACCAGTCACAGTTGATCTTGCTGGACGTCGCCGCTTTGGGCGAAGACCCAGCCCCGTGGCTACACCAAACCTCCCAAACCTGGGCAATCCGCCTGCTCAGGCCGCGCCACCCCGCGATGGATACGGCAAGCCATCGCGGAAACCGGGTGTGAAACCCCGGGTTCATCGCGCGGATCCATCGCGCCGCGCCGACGCAGGGTCTAGGTGGATCACCGGGGCGGTGGTCTGCGGCGGGTTGGGGTTGGGGTTGATTGCTTTCTGTGCTTGGCGTAGCTGGCCGCGACTTGTTTCGGTGACATTGACAGGCGGGCAGCGGACGGGGGCAAGCCCGCGTGTAGCGCGTCGGCGAGCAGTAGCGCCATCGAGTAGGTCGGGTCGGCGTCAAGCGCTCGTTCGATCGCGATGCTTGCCAGGGCGCCGTCTCCGGCCTGCCAGGCGACGAACGCGAGCAAGGACGCGGGCGCTGGGGTGAATTCCGCTGGCAGATGATGGAGCAAGTGCTTCCAGAGTCGCTGATGCGCCTCGTTGAACTGCGGGTCCATCCGAGCCCACGCGTCGTCGCGTACGCGCAGATCGTTTAGTGCCAGCCCCAACCAGGCGATCTCGTCATGATCCTTCATCTCGGCGCCGCGCCGGTATCTCGCCACAGCTTGCCGCACCGACTTGCGACCGGCGTCCGCGATAGCTTGCAGCGGGTCGGCGTCCGTTGTGACCGACAGGGATTCTTCGATCAGGCGCGCTGCCCTGCTCCTGGCCCGCTCGATCGCGGCGGTCATTGGTTCGATGGACTCGGGAGTCCTGGCGAGCGTCCCGACCAGCGCTGCCCTGTCGTTGCGCACGGTGAGCCCGGCGGCGGCGAGTACTGCCGCAGCCGGATGGGCGGACGGGTTGTAGGGCACGCCGTCGGGCGGGCAGCAGCGCGGATCCTGGCACAGATACGACCAGTAACGGCCGTCCTCCACCCGCAGAGCGTCCTGTACCGTGATGCCAGCTTCGCGCAGCGCCGGCGCCACCACATCGACCACGCCGCTGACCGCCGGGCCTGTCCCGTAGCCGATGACGACAGCCATCGTCAGGTGCTCGCGGCTCAGCACGGTCGTCGCGTGCTGGGCGATGTCCTTGCTCAGCGCTTCTTGCGGGGGATCGGGCAGGTCGTAGCGGAACGCGAGCCTGATCCTGGCGTGCGGACCGCCTATGCCGAGCACCACAAGGCTATTGGCCGGGTGGAAGCCGAGCAGGTGCGGAACGACGGCCAAGATGCCGTCGGCGGACCCCACCTTGACCCGGCAGCGCTCGGCAGCGGCACCTTTTTGCGGCGACTGGCCGGCGGACCTGGACCGGCCCGGTCCACGTCCGGCCGGTCCGGCCGGTCCCCGGTCGGCGGGTCCGCGACCGGCCGGTCCCCGGCCGGCGGATCCGTCGGCAGCTGGCCCCGGACTTGACGGGACCGCGCCTCGTCGCGGATCTGGATCCGTACCTTGGTGGGGGCCTGGATTCGCGCCTTGGTGGGAGTCTGAATCCGCACCGCGTCGCGGAGCTAAATCCGGGCGCTGGCTGGGATCTGGATTGGCGTGGTGATTTGCGTTGGGCTGGTGTTCATTCATGTGGCCAGGGTGGCCTGGGGCGGGCGGCACCACATGATCGGTTTGGGCGCTGTGAACAACGCGGTTTGGACACCACCGATCGGTCGGCCCTGTGGACAGATTTCGCGCCGGCGACTGCCTAGAGCTTGACCCCAAGCAACGCGTCGATCGCGTCCCTGACCAGGTCAGATCCCACTGAAACCGGCCCAGCAGGCGGGCCGTCGAGCACCGCGCCAGCCCACGCGTCGACGGCCGCCAACGCACCAGGAGCGTCCAGATCATCGGTTATCCGCTCGCGCATTGCCGCAAGCACGCCGTCCTGCTCGCCGGACGGCCGGCGCACAGCCTCGCGCCAGCGACCAAGACGCGCGATAGCGGTGCCGAGCACCTCACCGGTCCAGTCCCAGTCCTCGCGGTAGTGATGCGCGAGTATCGCGAGCCTGATCGCCATCGGATCGGTGCCTGACTCCCGCAGGGCCGATACGAACACCAGGTTGCCGAGTGACTTTGACATCTTCTCGCCGTCGTACCTGACCATCCCGGCGTGCACGTACCTGCGGGCGAACACCTCGCCATCGGCCACGCCGTGCGCTACCCGCGCATGCGACGCGCTCATCTCGTGATGAGGGAAGATCAGATCGGATCCGCCAGCCTGCACGTCGAAGGCCGTGCCTAGCCACCGCGAAGCGATCGCCGCGCACTCGACGTGCCAGCCTGGCCTGCCTGGCCCGAAGCTGGAGTCCCAATGCGGCTCACCTGGACGCTCAGCGAGCCATACCAGGGGATCGAGCGCGTCCTTCTTGCCTGGCCGACCGGGGTCGCCGCCACGCTCCGCCGACAATTTCAGCATCGTCGGCTGATCGAACCCTGACACGCTGCCGAATCTCGCATCGGCCGATCTCGCCGCGTACACGTCACCGTCGAGGTCGTAGAGCGATCCGCGGCTGGCGAGCAGCCCGCTGAACTTCCCGATCACATCGAGAGCCTCGACCGCGCCGATCAGGTAGTCGGGCGGGAGCACCCGCAGCGCCGCCATGTCGGCGCGGTACCTGGCGATCTCGCGGTCGGCGAGTTCGCGCCAGTCATCGCCGTCCCTCGCCGCGCGCTCGAGCAACGGATCATCGACGTCAGTGACATTCTGGGCATAACGCACCTCGTGCCCGGCATCTAGCCAGCTTCTGACCAGAAGGTCCCAGGCGATGTACGTTGCCGCGTGGCCGATATGCGTCGCGTCGTATGGCGTGATCCCGCAGGCGTAGATCGTCGCCAGTTTGCCGCTCGCCGCTACCACGCGGGCCTTGCTGGCGGTGTCCCACACCAGCGGATCGGGCCCCCGCCCGGGCAGGCTAGGAATGCTCGCGGCGGGCCAGGTGTCCATGGCGGCAAGGTTATCTCTCTGCTTTGCGTGCTATCGGAGGGACCGCAGGAGTTCGAGTGCGTATGCCAGCCCAAGCAGCCTCGGCTCGCTCCAGGCCGGACCTATGAAGGAGACCCCGACGGGAAGTCCGCCCACGAGCCCGGCTGGCACCGTGATCGCCGGGTAGCCGCTCACGGCCGCGGGCGTCGATGTGCCGAACGTGTAGTGGTCGCCGAGCACGTAATCGGTGAGCCAGGCCGGGTTGCCGGTCAGCGTGAGCACCGCGTCGAGCCCGTGCTCGCTAAGCGCACCGTCGAGGCCGCCGCGTGCTAGGTTCCTCGCCTCGTCGCGAGCCGACCGCCAGTTCGGGTCGGCCCGGCCGCTCGTTGCCTCGGCCTGGACGAAGATTTCCTGGCCGAACCGAGCTAGCACGCGCTCTTCGTTCTGATTATTAAATTCAATGAGCTCGCTCAGCGACATCGGGTGATCGCCGCCGACACTGGCCAGGTAGGCGTTCAGGTCGTCCTTGAATTCGCAGCCAAGCGCGACGAATTCCGGCTTGTTGATCTCGTCGGATCCAGCCAGCTTGACCTCGTCAATGACGACGGCACCACGCTCGGTGAGCTTGTTCACCACGCTGTCGAGCAGCGCCGCGGCGCCAGCGACCGCTTCGGCGGCGCCATCGCGCCAGATGCCGATCCTGGCCCCAGCCAGCGCCGCCGCGTCGAGGAACTTGGTGTAGTCCGCGTGGATGGAGCGGTCGCGTGCCGCTGGGTCGGGCGTGTCGTCTGTCGGCGGATCGTCCGGGTCGGCGCCTGCGATGACGCCGAGCAGGACGGCAGCGTCGGCCACGCATCTGGTCATCGGCCCCGCGGTATCCTGCGCCGACGAGATCGGGACAATGCCAGCCCGGCTGACCAGGCCAAGCGTCGGCTTCAGCCCGACGATCCCGCAGTTGTTCGACGGGCTGACGATCGAGCCGTCGGTCTCGGTGCCGATCGCCAGCGGGGCGAGTCCGGCGGCAATGGCCACACCGGAGCCTGAACTCGAGCCAGATGGGTTGCGTCCGGTGCCGTGAGGGTTCACCGCCTGCCCGCCGAGCGTTGACCATCCGCTGGTCGAGTGCGTCGCACGGAAGTTGGCCCACTCGGACAAGTTGGCCTTGCCGAGTATGACCGCGCCGGCCGCGCGCAGCTTGCCGACAATGAACGCGTCCTTCGCGTCGGCGCCGAGCAACGCTGGCGAGCCAGCGGTGGCCGGGCTGCCTTCGGCCGCGATGTTGTCCTTGATCAGCACCGGAATACCGGCCAGCGGACCTAGTTCAACGCCACTGGCACGAGCCTCGTCGGCTGCGCTCGCTTGCTCGGCCGCGTCGGCGCTGACCGATATCACAGCGCCGAGGTCGCGGCCGCGCTCGATCCGCTCGGTGTAAAACCTGGTGAGTTCGGCGGCCGTGAGCCGTCCCTGCGCCATCGCCTGGGAAAGCGCGGCCACCGTAACGGCCGCGGCGTCGACGCCCGATTGTCCGATCATCTCGCTCTTGGGTTGCCAATCCGACATGGTGGAAGACTAAAGAGAGTCTCATGATGGCGGCATCGGGGGGTACCGCTGATGGCTCCTTGGCGAGGTCGGCGCAACCACGGAGGTCGGCGCAACCACGGAGGTTGGCGCAATCACGGAGGTTGGCGCGGCCACGGGAGCGTGGCGCTCGTCGCGCTAATCGCCGGCGCGGCGCTGACGGCGTGCGACTCTGCCGGGGTCGGCCAGATCGTGCCAGTCCAGAGCGCCTACAAGCGGATCATCGCCAGGAATCTGCATTCCGTGGTGCAGATCGACAGCGAGAGGTCGACCGGGTCGGGGGTTGTGTTCGACGCCAAAGGCGACATCGTGACCAACGCGCATGTCGTGGACGGGGCGAAGAGCTATCAGATACGCACCTCGGCGGCGGCTCGCCCGCTCGCCGCACACATGGTGGGCTCGTTCGCCCCCGATGACCTGGCCGTCATCAGGGTGACCGGTCGCCGCGCAGATCTGGCGCCGGTCCACTGGGCTAACTCGGACCGGGCTCAGGTCGGCCAGATCGTCCTGGCCATGGGCAGCCCGTACGGGCTGATCGACAGCGTGACACAGGGCATTATCTCGGCCACTGGGCGAACCGTGATCGGCCCGACGATCGCTGGCCGGTCGCCGTCCGTGATCGCTGACGCCCTCCAGACAAGCGCTGCGATCAACCCGGGCAACAGCGGCGGCGCCCTCGTCGAGCTCTCCGGCGGCGTGCTCGGCATCCCGACTCTCGAAGCCAGGGATCCCGACCTCGGCGGCCCGGCGGAAGGCATCGGCTTCGCTATCCCGTCGAACACGGTGCGCGACATCGCCTCCCAGCTCATCAGCAAGGGCCGCGTCACCAAATCCGATCGCGCCTCGCTGCAGGTGACCGGCACCACGCACACGCCGCCGCAAGGCAGCTCCGACGGGGTCACGATCGACGCCACCAAGCCAGGCGGCGCCGCCGCGGTGGCGGGCATCAAGGCCGGCGACATCATCACCGGGCTTGGCGGCGCCAAGACCCCGACGCTGGCTGACCTCGACGAGCTGCTGATCGGCTACAAGCCCGGTGACCGGGTAAAGGTCGACGTGCTGCGCGACGGCGCGCGTGAACAGTTCGTCGTCAAGCTCGGCAGCCTATCCAGCGGTGGCCCATAGACTGCCGCAATGAGCTTTAGCATCGGCAAGCTGGATTTCGAGTCGGCCGTCGGTCTCACCGACCTGCTCGCCGCGCCGGTAGCCGCGGCGCTGACCGGCCCGCAGTGGCCACATCCGGCCGAGGCGGTCGGCGTCGCCGAGATCGACCCTGAGGTAGCTGACACGGCAGCGTTCTGCGAGCGGTACGACGTCTCCCCCGCTGAGTCGGCTAACTGCGTGGTGATCTCGGGGCGGCGTGAGGGTGAGACCAGGTTCGCGGCGTGCGTGATACTCGCGACCACGCGGGCCGACGTCAACAACGTAGCCAGGAGAGCGCTCGACGTGCGGAAGGCATCGTTCGCCTCGACCGATGTGGCTGTCGCGGAAACAGGGATGGAGTACGGCGGGATCACCCCGATCGGGCTTCCTGCCGACTGGCCGATCCTGGTAGACGCCGCCGCGGCGGCGACCCCCGCCGTCATCATCGGCAGCGGAGTGCGCCGCTCCAAGCTGGCGCTGTCCGGCCAGACC
>DATNEK010000250.1:0-2184 GCA_035553055.1 Streptosporangiaceae bacterium
CACGCCATGCCGATGTCGCCGTGGTCAGGTTCAACGCTGACCACACGACCGGGAACACCGCGCCAGGCGGCGCGAATGCCGGGCGTTCGAATTGCTCGTATTGAGGCCTGGTCCCGCGACCTTGCGCGCGCTGGGCTGCCCAAGCCGACAGTCCCTGCGCCGCGCCGTAGATTCCAGCGGCGCCGATCCACGCCGCACCCTGGCGCAGCCACCTATCGCGGCGAGAGAAGCTGTCATCAGATTCAGACATCCACCTGCCATTCCCGCAATCCTTCGTCATACTCGCCGTTGGCCACTCATTAACAGCGCCAGCCGTGCGCTGTGCTCCGCCATCCTGGTGCCGCCTTGGAATACGGCCCGGCGGTTCGGGTCGCCCCACAGCACGGACGGATCCCGCAGCGGATCGCCGTCCAGGACGAGCAGGTCGGCGACCGCGCCCGAACCGATCCGGCCCAGGTCGTCACGTCCGAGCAGCTCCGCGTTGACCGAGGTGGCCGCCCTGAGCAGAGCCAGCGGTCCCTCGACCTCGGCCTGCAGCCGCAGCCCGTGTGCGGCGATGCGCCGTATCCGGAGCATGGTGGCGGCAGATGGCGTGACCTTGCCTGGCCCTGCGGGAGCGGACCGCCTAGCCCTACGATCGGGTGCCATGCCAGCGAACCGGATGAACCGTGACGAGTTTTACGCCGCGATGGCACGGCATGACGACGCACGCCTCCGCAAGATCTTGTGGACCGTCTATTGGCGCGGGAACGTTCAGCTCCGCGAGCGCATCGAGGATGAGCTGCGCCCGCAGGATCAGCCGAAGGTAAAGGCGAAGAAGGAGGTGCCAGACCCGGCCGGCGTCCTGGGCGAGGTGACGACCTTCGTCGAGCTGGCCAAGGACGGCGCCTACATGGCGGGGGACCGCCGGGTGCACCATACCGAACGGTCGAGGTGGCGGCATACGTTCCGCCGGCTGGCAGCCGACGCGCTGGCGGCCCTGATGGCCAGCGACCCCGCTCCGGCACAGCAGGCCGTCGCGAAGATTGTCGACCTGGCCTGCGATATGAAGAGATACGACTATTTCCACTCCGACGATCCGGTGGAGGCCGCGAAGTTCGTGGTATCGGAGGCCGTGGCCGCGCTGTGGGAGTCGGTATTCCGGCACGACGGTTTCGCGGCGCTCGCTGGCCGCGCGCCGGAGCAGCTCATCCGCTGGGAGGCAGACTACGGCTGGACCCGCCGGGGCTACGGTCAGGTGGCGGGAAAGGAGACGCTCCTGGCCGTTCCGCTGGCCCGGTTGCTTACGACGCCGGATATGTGGCGGACGTTCGCCGAGTCCTACCTGGAGGCGCTAGAGGCGGCCGGACGCGCGGATCCCAAGCGGCCGCGCACCGTGTACGGAACCTTCGATGAGACCAGTTACCGGCGCAAGGAACGGGCGAACGACCTCGCCGCATGGCACGAGATGCTCCTCGACCGGTTCGCGGGAACCCCCGAGGACGAACTGCTGGACCGGCTTGTCGCCAGCCCGGCGCTCGCCGGACCGGAACTCATCTTCCTGCGCGCGAGGCTCGCCGAGCGCCGCGGTGATGTTTCCCAGGCCGCCGCGCTCGTCACCAGATGCCTGAAGGAGATGCCCGGCCGTCAGGCGTACCTGGACTTCGCCGTTAAGGTCGGCGCCGAACTGCCGTCCCGTGCTCGCGAGATAGCGGCCGAGCGCGCCCGGACAACCAAATACGCCGGCACGACTTGACCAGTTTAGCCAAACCCCATGGCTGGCTCGGCGGCACCATGGCACGTGCATCGCTTCCCGAGCCGGCCAGGTTCCTTGCTGAACGGCAAGAACAGCACAGGATGCGCAACGGTGCCGGCAAGCCCGAGACCAGGTTGTGACATTCTTTGCCTGACAGCCGCGCAAGGTGATTGCGGGACCTGATTTGTGGCCGACTGCCTGGTGGACCATATGGCCCTAGTCTCGCCGAAGATGAGGGACGCTCATCGGCGGGATCGCGGGCTGTCGCGTCGCTTGCATTGCTAGCTGACGATGCTAGCATTGCAGGCAGGAGGTGGTTCAAATGGCAGCCCTCAGCATCCGAGACCTTGACGAGACCGTCAAGCGGCGTCTGCAGTCTCGCGCGGCAAGTCACGGCCGGTCGATGGAGGCCGAAGTGCGGGCGATTCTTACCGATGCCGTACGGGAGC
>DATNEK010000251.1:0-8830 GCA_035553055.1 Streptosporangiaceae bacterium
GGACACCGACGTCGCAGAGCCCGGGGGCAGCGACTACGTCAACGTCGTGCGGCTGGCCCGCAGCGACTACACCGAAATTCGCTGAACCCCCGGCGTCATCGCCACGAACAGGTACGGCGCCGGTCCGCGCCACTCGATCACCTCGCCGGTGAAGGTCCTCCATGCGCCCATCATGAGAGATGCGCAGTACCGAGTGTGTCAAGAACCGGCATCCCCCTGGTCCAGGCCGGCCATCGGTTAGGTTAACAGCCCATACCATGGAGGCGAGTATTCATTGGGCAGGAGGCAGCGGTGCCACAGAGACTGGGCTCCGTCGCTGTCGCCATCACCAATGGCATGCCGATATTCGAGCTCGCGGTCCCGTGCGAGGTGTTCGGCCGACCCAGGCTTGATCTCGCCGATCCCTGGTATGACTTCCGTATCTGCGCCGCCGAACCGGGCCGGACTCGCGTGGGCGGCGGGTTCGTCGCGGCAACCGACTACGACTTCACCGACCTGGTCCACGCCGACACGGTCGTGGTCCCGGCATGCGAGGAAGCGGTGGCCGAGCCGCCGGGCGACCTCGTCGAGGCGGTGAAGCAGGCGCACAGCAATGGAGCGCGCATCCTGTCGATCTGCTCTGGGGCGTTCGTGCTGGCCGAGGCCGGGCTGCTCGACGGGCGCCGGGCGACGACTCACTGGATGCACGCGGAACTGCTGGCCAGCCGCTATCCGAAAGTGACCGTCGATGCGTCCGTGCTGTACATCGACGAGGGTGACGTCATGACGAGCGCGGGCAGCGCGGCCGGCTTGGATCTGTGCCTGCACGTCGTGCGCTATGACCTCGGCGCGGGTGTGGCCAACTCGATCGCCCGGCGCGTGGTGATGCCGCCGCACCGGACGGGTGGCCAGGCCCAGTACATCGAATCACCTGTCCCCGAGGCCGGCGACGACGACTGGGCCAAACTGCTCGAGTGGATACAGGCGAGGATCGCCGAGCCGCTGAGCGTCAGCCTCCTGGCGAGGCAGGCGTCGCTCGCCGAGCGCACGTTCATCCGCCGGTTCCAGGCCGTGACCGGCACTACGCCGCTGCGATGGCTGCTGGCCCAGCGCCTTTCCCTGGCTCGCGAGCTGCTCGAGTCGACCGGCATGAGCGTCGAACGCATCGCCGAGGCGTCCGGACTCGGCAGCCCGGCCAACCTGCGTAAACATCTGACGCGGGCCGTCGGGGTGTCACCGAGCGACTACCGCCGGACGTTCCGGGCCGTGAACGACCACAGCCCGAACAGGTAGATCAGCGCGGTAGCCGTGGAGCGCTAACGCGAGGTGACGGCGGCTTCGCTGTCCGCCGAACTGACGGTCGGCGATCTGGCCTCGTCGGACGACTGCGGGTTCGGCTGGGCCGACACGTGGGACATGGGTGGCACCGACTTGAGCACGACCGCGTGCGCGCCGATCACGCTGTGCGCCCCGATCACGATCGGGCCGAGGATGCTCGCGTTCGTACCGACGATCACGCCGTCTTCCAAGGTCGGGTGCCGAGCCTCGCCTGGCTCGCGCAGCCGATCCCGCCACCAGCCCACCGATCCGAGCGTGACCTGGTGGTACAGCATGACGTCATCTCCGATGCGCACCGTCTCGCCGATCACGACCGCCGATCCGTGATCGATGAAGAACCGGCGGCCGATCTGTGCGCCCGGGTGGATCTCGATGCCGCTGGTCAGGCGGCCGAGCATGGAAAGCGCCCGGGCGGTGAACGTCCGGTCCCGCTGATAGAACCAGTGCGCCACTCGGTAGGTCCACAAGGCGTGGATATGCGGGTAGAGCAGCACCTCCCATTTCGACTTGGGCGCCGGATCCTTTTCGAGAATGACGTCGATATCTTCCCTGGCGCGATCAAGGACGGCGCGCAGCCGGGTCAGCCAGGTCTGCCCTGGTCGCTCAGGAGTGGTCATAGGGATACTCGCTTTCGATTAGCTTTCCCGTCACGAACCGCGTCCGGCGTAAGCGTTGTATTTCTTCTCGAAAATAGGATCGTCGTCAGCCCAGTGCCTGATCTTGATCTGGTCGGCGGTCATGTGCTCGCACTTCTCCTCTGGCTGGCTTAAGCGACGCATAGGGATCTTGCAGGCCGGATTGGGCCGCAGGCGGCTGCCTTACCTGCTCCGAGCCGTTGGGCCAGTCACCACGGTGCTTGAGGTCGCGCGCGATGCGCTCGGCCTTGAGCGCGAGCGTGGAAAAGGACGTCGCGCTGTTGATGCCGTGACGCCATTCGGTGATGCCGTTCAGATAGAGGCCAACCTGGCAGCGGGGCTGCGTCACCACCCGGTGCGCCTTTGTGACCTCCGGGTCACCGCTGCCGTCTGTGACCATGAAATCACGAAATGACGCCAGGAAGGCTGGCGGCCGTGGCTCGAGGTAGCCGGTACACACGAAGACGACATCGACGTCCAGCTCGCCCGGAGTGTCGAGGTACACCTCCCGCAGGCACAGGCTGACGCTCTCCGGGCTCATCCGCACCTGCGTGACCTCGGTTCGCTTGAGCACGTGCAGCCGCCGAGGACCGAAGAAGCGATCGGCGTACACGAGCCTGTACATGATCGTGGACAGGTCAGGGTCAACCGCCGAGTAATTGGTCGCGTGCTGCTCGCCGAGCACCCGCTGACGGCGTTGTGAATCAAGCGCGTAGAAATACTCGGTCTCGTCGGGGAAATACGCTTCGTTGCTGAAATGGCCGAGCTCGTACATGCGGATGCCCGAATTACGGGCCAGCAGGTACACCTGGGCGTTCGGAAAGGTTTGCGCCAGGTGAACGAAGATCTCGCCAGCGTTCTGGCCGGCTCCGATGACCGCGAACCGGAGCGGGGCGGCCGGTGAGAACTTGGCGATCGCAGGCAAGTACTCGCTGGCGTGCAATACCCGCTCGCCTAACGCTTCGGTGAACACCGCGGGCACGTACGGCTGATGTCCGGACGAGACCAGCACGTTGCGCCCGAAGAGCCTGCCGATCTCGCCGGTGGCTGAGTCACGGTAGGTGACGGCCGCCAGATCTACGGCACCGGCTGTGCGCGCGGGCGCGACCTCCATGACTTCGGCGCCGTAGCGGACGTCCTGGTCGAGTAGCCCGGCGGCCCAGAGCAGGTATTGCGACCATTCCTCCCGAGTCACGTAGTTGCCCATCAGGGTGAATGGGAAGAGCCGACCGGTCTCCTTGAGATAGTTCGGGAAGGTGAACCGGCTGCGCGGATTGCGTGGGGTGGCCAGGTCGCGCAGGAAATGGTGCTGGATGTCGGTACCTGGCAGCAGCAAGTTCGGCTGCCAGGCGGCCGAACTCTGCCGCTCAAGGAAGGCAGCACTGATCCGGGCATGGCCGGGCGGGTCAAGCTCATAGTCATCTTCAAGTACGGCCGCGACCGCCATGGCGGCTGGGCCGTAGCCCACGCCGACTACGTCGTGGATCTCGCGCCCCCCGGACCCCTCCGCGGTCACGCCGCACCTTGCCTGAAGTCGGGGTCCGCTTCGGCGAACGCGGAGATGAGCGCGTCGACCGCCATGGTGATCTGGTCCTCGTCGACGATCAGCGGCGGCAGCAGCCGCAGCACGCAGTCGTCCCGGCCGCCGACCTCGAGGATCAGGCCGTTGCGCAGCGCCGCCTGCTGCACCGCGCTCGCCAGCGCCGTGGCTGACCTGCCGGTAGCGGGATCGGCGAGTTCGATGCCCCAGAGCAGCCCGAGCCCGCGCACCTGGGCTATCCACGGCGACCGGTCGGCCAGCGCGAGCAGCCGCCGGCCGAGGAGATCGCCTTGCCGGGTGACGTTCTGCAGGACCTGATCGCGCTCGATCACATCCAGCGCGGCCAGCCCGGTAGCGAAGGCGACTTGGTTGCCGCGGAAGGTACCGATGTGCGCACCTGGCGGCCAGGTGTCGAGCCGACGGTGGTAAAGCAGCAGCGCGACCGGCAGACCGATGCCGGACAGGCCCTTGGACGCGACCACGATATCCGGCTCGATGTCGTACTGCTCGAACGCGAACCAGGTGCCAGTCCGGCCGCAACCAGTCTGGACCTCGTCGATTATCAGCAGGACGTCGTGCTGCCTGGTCAGATCCCTGACTCGCCGGACGAACTCCGGCTCGGCCACGATCGAGCCGCCCTCGCCCTGGACCAATTCCATGATCACCGCGGCCGGCTTGGCGATGCCGCTGTGGGAGTCGGCCAGGGTCCTTTCCAGGTAAGTAACACAGTTGATCGCGCAGTCAGACCGTGACAGCCCTAGCGGGCAGCGCAGGCAGTAGGAGTAGGGGAAGAAGTGCACGCCCGGCAGCCCGTTCGACACCAGCGCCTTGGCTTCCACGTTCCCGGTCACCGCCATGGCGGCCGCCGTGCTGCCGTGGAATCCGCCCTGGAAGGAGATGATGTCCCCGCGGCCGGTGTGAATCTTGGCGAGTTTGATGGCGGCCTCGACTCCGTTAGCGCCGGTCGGGCCGCAGAAATGCAGCTTCACCGCCGCGCGCATGGGCTCGGGCAGCATGCTGAGCTGGCGGCGGATGAACTCGTCTTTGACTTGGGTAGGCAGGTCGAGCCCGTGTACCAGGGTGTCGAACTGGCTGGCGGCCGCAGCCACCAGGTCGGGATGGTTGTGACCGAGTGACAGCACGCCCGCACCGGACAGGAAGTCCAGGTACACGTTGCCGTCGACGTCCTCGATGTAACAGCCCTGGGCTCGCTTGATCGCGATCGGCAGCCGTCTCGGATAGGTGCGAGCGTTCGACTCGAACTGCTCCTGGGCGTCCAGATACGCCTTTGTGAGCGGTCCCGGCGGCGCGGCCGCGACAGCCGGGCGCAGGTAACTCTCCGTCATCGGTTGCTGTCCTCCATCTCGCGTAGCGGCACCGGCTTAGAACCGCACCTGGCCAGGTAGCCGCGCACGATCGCGGCCGCCCGGAGGGAAAGCAGGCTGAAAGAGCCGGAATCGCCGATGCCATGAGTCGATTCGCACAGGCCGTTAAGGAACACCGGCGGAGCGTCGGCGGGCGCGGTGATCAGGCTGTAGTCCTCGTTGATCGCCAGATAGCCGTCCTGATCGAAGGTCAGCTGATCACTCAGACCGACCAACATCGGGGGGTACGGCTCCTGATTCGGCTCCGGGCCGAGATCGCGGAAGCCGGTCGCGACAACCACTAGGTCGACCTCGTCGTGCTCGATATCGCCGTAATTGACCTCGGCCACGACGAGGCCGACTCGGTCGTCTTTCTCCCCGATGTCGATGACCTGACGGCTGCCGCGCACCTGTAGCCGCTGGCACCCGTCCAGCCGCTGCTCGTACATGAGCACGTACAGTTCGTGCAGGACGTCGGCGTCCGCCGAGGAATAATTGGTGAGCCGCAGGTAGCCGTCTAGCGAGCGCTTACGGTCCCGGCTGGCGCCGTAGTAATACTTGGTGAAGCCGGGGAAGTAGCCTTCCTCGCTGAACGGGCTGGTGTCCTTGAGCCGCAGGCTGAAAGAACGAACGTAGTTCACGACCTCGGCCTCGGGAAATCGTTTCGCCAGGTCCAGGACGATCTCGACCGCGCTCTGACTCCCGCCGATGACCGCGACCCGCTTCGGCGGCCGCGTGAGCGAAGCCATCCGCGGCAGGTAGTCAGTCAGGTGGAACACGCGCGGCCCGAGCGCTGCGGCAAACGGTTCGGGCACGTACGGGGTTCGCCCTGGGCCTACTGCGACCGCTCGGCCGGCGAACCGTCGGCCGTCCTGGGTCGTAGCCACGTAGCCGGGACCATCGCCCAGATCGCTCGCTTCGAGATCGACCACATTGGCACCGAAATCTGCGTATCGGGCGAAGTGCGTGGCCACCCAGCGGAAGTACTGCGCGTACTCCTTGCGCAGCGGAAATTCAACTGGCAGGTTGAGGTGCTCGATCAGCCGGTCTTCCTCGAACAGGTAGTTGATAAAGCTGTAGCGGCTGCGCGGATTGCGCAGCGTTACCAGGTCGCGCACCGGGTTGTTCTGGATATTGGACCCCGACAGCAGCATGCCGTCCTGCCAGGCTGGAGCCGCCCGCGCTTCCAGGAAGTGGGATGTAACGTCAGGCAGAGTTTCCTCGAGCGCGATCGCTAATGCGAGGTTCGCTGGCCCGAACCCGATACCGAGAATGTCATATATACGCACGACTTCCGCGCCTCCAGTTGCAGGTGCTCAGCTCAAGTGCCAGGTTCTCGGCGATGACGACGCCGCCGACAGGTTCTGTGCCAGCGACTCGCAGTGCGGCCGCCAATCCAAACCTGCACCAAGATATCCGGCCCGCCAGTGATCACCGGTCGTCCTCCCTGGCGTGACGCCATCTATCCGATGTACCCGGACCGATCTATCCGGACTGCGGTCGGCCAGGGAAGCTCGCGCGGTGGCCGGCTCTCCCCGGCCTAAGCGTGCCAGGAGGACCGGTCGGCCGTCTCTGGGCCAAAGCACAGATTGAACCGGGACTTTTGAACCGGGACTTTGAACCGGGACTTTCTGCTAGGTGCGTTCGGTCAGGAGCCTTCGGTCAGGTGCATTCGATCAGTAGCCCGTCCACGGCTTCGCGTCTGTTGATTAGCTCGGTTCAGCCGCTTCCTGGTGGGCGGTGTCTACGCTCTCGTCCGTGGCTCCGTCCGCCAAACGATCGGGGTCTCGGCCATACCAGTGCCGGTAGAGCAACGCCGCGACCGCGATGACAGCGGGGATGATCAGCACGACTCCCGCGAATGGCACCAGGCCGCAGCACATGATCGTAGCTAGTACCGCGATCCACCTGCGAGCACCGGTGAAGAACCTGATGGCGGCCACCGTCGCCGAGAGGTAGACGATGATGACCAGCGAGTCAGGCACTACCAGCAGCGTCTGTGCGTTCCAGCCAGCGACGAAGCTGACGATCAGGCAAAGCATGGCCCAAGCGCCGACGACGACGACCGCGGTGGTCGGCACCCGGCGGCCATTAAGCCTGGCCAACGGCTTGGGAAAGACCCCGTCCCTGGCCATCGCGTATCCCAGCCGGGAGGTGGCCGCCACGAAGGCGTTGGCCGTACCCAGGGAGATGAGCAGCGCTACGACGGCGGCCACCGCCCCAGCCGCCGAGCCCAGCGAGCCACCCAGCAGCCGGGTGATCGTCGTCCGATTGACCGCGTCGCCGCCGTAGGTGCGTGTACTGATAGTCGCCACCGCGACGCCGACGTACAGCAGGCTGATCACCCCGACGCTCAGCGCCGTGCTCCGCGGCACAGCGCGCTCGGGATCGGTGAATTCCTCGGACAGGTGGCAGATCGCTTCCCAGCCGAAGAACGCGAAGAAGATCGTCACGCCCACCGTGCCGATCGCTCCAAGACCGTGCGGCGCGAACGGCGTCCAGTTGGCGGCCCGCATCGAAGGGATGGACGCGACTATCGCCACCAGCAGCATCAGCGCCACCGTGGCGCTGAAGAATAGCTGCAGCTTGCCGCTGACCTTGAGGCCGCGCACGTTCGCGGCGGTCGCGACGACGAGGATGAGGCTCGCGGCCACGAATATGCCCGCCCGACTCAGCCCGAAATACGGGGCTATGTAATAGGAGCCGGTCAAGGAGACTAGCGTTTGACCCGTGGCGGCGGCGAAGAAGTAGAACCAGCCGACTGTGGTGCCCACCGCGCCGCCGAAGGCCTGGGTGGCGTAGGTAAGCACGCCGCCGGCATCGGGGCTGCGCGCCGCGAGCGCGGCGAAGGTCAACGCGAGCGGGATGCCCAAGAGGCAGTCGAATGCCCAGGAGATCAGCGCGGCCGGACCGGCCTGGCTGGCACTCAGGCCGGGAAGCAGCAGTACGCCGGCGCCGATCACAGCGCCGATGTAAAGCGCTACGCCCTGCGGCATGGAAATCGTCCGTCTGAGTGCTTCTGGCACGGCTATATCTCCTGTTGGCGCGGCCGACCGCCCCGTCCCCGGTACCCACTTTCGCGCCCAGCGCGCTCGTCAACGAGTGGCATAGTTGCCAAGATGCGCTCAATTAGCGCCATGCACCAACGACGGGGCATCCCTTGGCCGCCGTCCTGAACCTGCGGAAAGCACTGCAGGAGCGCAGCATGTTTGGCTGGGGCACTGAAGCCCCTGAGCTGGCGCGAAATCGGGAACTACGACGCTGCCGCTGGCCCCGCCGACTAGGGTCATCGCATTGTCCATCGGCCTGGGTCTCATGTCGGACCGGTTTGAGTGGTTTGGGCGGATTACTTGGGCGCTAGCCTGGCTCCGTGTGCGCCGCCCGACGACAGCAAAGTAGCGAGTGCTGTCGTCCGGACGACAGCAACGGTCCAACGCCGTCGTCGCGACCGTGGCTGCGCTAGCGCACGCACGGCGAGACAGGCCCGCACTACGCGGACGTTGCGTCGTTCGACCTCAGTGCTTGGGTGACTATCTCGACAAGTTCACTGGCCAGGTTTGTGAAGCCTTGCGCTCCATGTTCAGCGGCTTCTCGCTTGTGTTCTGGTGCGTTGGATCCAGCATAAATGAAGAACGGCGTGATCCCATCGAATGCGCGTACGGCATCCAGCAGGCGATAGCCCTCGCGAGGTCCCTCGCGTCTGCCCATATCCGAGATTATCGCGCCGTATCGAGCATTATTAAGCCGGTCGAGCGCTTCCTCGGTCGATAGCGCAAGGTCGAATGTCAGGCCGAGCGATTCAAACACCTCCCGCTCGTAGGCATTATTTTCTGGGCGATCGTCAACCCATAGAATTTTGCGACGCCATCTGTCACCAGGTTCATGGCTGATATTACTGGCCACGTCGGCAGCGCGAAGAACCCTTCCCGCCGCATCCAACGCTGTGGCTCCCAGGTCACGAGATTGGCGGTCGA
>DATNEK010000252.1:0-8513 GCA_035553055.1 Streptosporangiaceae bacterium
TGTGCCGCGTTGGACCGTCGCCGTAGTTGGAGCGCGGGGGGTGGCGCTGGAACGCGGGGTGACGCTAGCGGGGGGTGCCTACGGGGGTTAGGGCGAGCGTTAGCTCTTCGACGGCGAGCAACGGGGCGACGCTGGCGGCCAGGCGTTCTCGGCAGGTCATGATCGACTCGATCCTTCTGACGGTCGTGGCCGGGGTGCTGGCGTCGGCGACTGTCCGCAGGTCGCGCTCCTTGCTCGCGTTGGCCAGTTCGATGTCCGCGCCGACCTGGATGGCGAGCACGTCGCGGTAGAACGCAGCGAGGTCGAGCAGTGCCAGATCGAGAGCGTCGCGCTTAATTCTGGTGGCGCGGGATTTCTGCCGGTCCTCAAGCTCCTTGAGCGCGCCTGCCGCGCCTCGGACCGCGGTGGCGACACCCTTGCCGGTCGAGCCCTCGCCGAACGCCTTCTTGAGCGCTTCACGCTCGGGCGCGTCGAGCTCCTCGGTGGTCGCCTTCGCCTCGGCCTCGGCGGCCTTGACCAGATCAGCCGCGGCGGCGAAGGCCGCGCCGACGCTGGTCAGGCGCGGCGGTAGGGCGAGCACGTCGGCGCGCCGTCGCGCCGTCTCGGCGTCGGTCGCCAGCCGGCGCGCCCGCCCGATGTGGCCAAGCGACGCCCTAGCCGCATCAAGGGCCTTGGCCTGATCGACACCCTCACGCTCCAGGATCGCCGCTACTGCCTCGGTCGCCGGCGTGCGCAGCGTGACCAGCCTGCATCTGGATCGGATCGTCGTTGGCAGGTCAGCGGCCGACGGGGCACAGAGCAGCCAGACCGTACGCGGCGGCGGCTCTTCGATGGCCTTGAGCAGCGCGTTCGCCGCTTGCTCTGTGGCACGGTCGGCGTCTTCGAACAGAACGATGCGCCAGCCGCCGTACACCGGTGACGACGCCGCCTTGAGCACCAGGTCCCTGGTCTGCTTGACGCCGTAGGACAGCCCATCCGGTTTGATGAGCAGCAGGTCAGGATGGGTGCCAGCGGCGACCTGGCGGCACGAGGGGCACTGGCCGCAGCCTTGCCGGTCGCATAGCAGCGCCGCCGCGAATGCCCTGGCGGCGACGGAGCGCCCCGAGCCCGGCGGCCCGGTGAACAGCCAGGCGTGGGTAAGCCCGCCGTCGACGGCCGCGCGGAGTTGTTCGACGACGTCATCTTGGCCGGCGAGCGAGGCGAACACCCCGGCTCCCCGCGAGTCGCTCATTCGCGTATCACCGGGATCGAGCCCGTGATCTCCTCGGTCCGTTCGGGGACCGGATCGGGCAGCAACTCGCGCACCGCTCTCTGGATCGCCCTGCTGAGCTGGTGCTGGTCCATGGCCGCGTCGAGGACGAGATAGCGGCTCGGGTCGCTGTCGGCGAGCGCGTGGAACGTACTGCGCACCCGGCTGTGGAACTCGATCGGCTCGGCCTCGAGCCGGTCGGCCGAGCTGGCTCTGCGACCAAGGCCCTCAGTTGGCGACAGGTCGAGCAGGAACGTCAGGTCGGGAGTCAGGCCGCCGGTGGCGAACTCGTTGACCTGCTTGACCGCGGAGACCGGCAGCCGCCGGCCGCCGCCCTGGTAGGCCAGCGATGAGTCGATGTACCTGTCGGTGACCACGATCGTGCCGCGGGCGAGCGCGGGCTCGATGACCGACGCCACGTGCTCGGCCCGGTCGGCCGCGTACATCATCACCTCAGCCCACGGCGACAGGCCGGTATGCGTGGTGTCAAGCAGGAGCGCGCGCAGCCGCATCCCGATCTTGGTCGCGCCTGGCTCGTGCGTCGCGAGCACGTCGTAGCCGTTCTCGCGCAACCAGATCGCGAGCAGCCTGGCCTGGGTCGACTTGCCTGCGCCTTCGCCACCTTCGATGGCGATGAGCAGGCCGCGACCCGCCCGTACGGATTCGGCCGCGCGCTCGGCCGCTGGCTTGCCCGGCGGCGCTGGCAGCGGCTTGCCGCGCAGGGCCGCGATCAAATCGGGCAACAGCGGCACCCCGGCGCGGTCGTCCATCTGGCGGTAGGAGGTCATGCCGAGCAGGATCGCGACCGCGGCGGCTAGCAGCAGCACGAAGTTGATGCCGACCGAGGCGTACCTGATGTGCCCGATGTCGATCTGAGGTGCGCCCGAGATCGCCTTGACCACAGCCGAGAAGCCGGCCGCGAGCAGGCCCGAGCACGCGATCACGGTGAACATCACCACGCGCAGCGCCGACTGCAGGAACGCGAAGGTCCGGCCGCGGGTCTCATCGTCTACTTCGGCGCCGATGATCGTGTAGCCGGTCGTGTAGGCGACTCCGGCGCAGATGCCGAGCACGATCACGAGGATGACGACGACCGGCAGGTTAGGTATCAGCGCGATTATCGCCAGCGGGAGGCCGGCGACGGAGATCGCGAGCCCGAACAGCCGCCGTTTGCTGAAGTCGCTGAGTACCTTCACGCCGGCCGACATGCCGACCGCGAGGCCGAGGAAGATCGCCGCGAACACGAAGCCCCAGCCAGTAGGGCCGCCGTGCAAAGTGCTGCTCACGTAGCCGTAGCCAAGACCGACGATCACGCCTGCCGCGGCGAACGCCCCGAGCAGGCCGATCGTGATTCCGCGCACCGTCCTGTTCCGGCCGGCGAACCGCCAGCCTTCCCAGATCGACTTGGCCACGGAGGGCACCGAGATCGGCTCGCCTCCGTTGCGGCGGCGCGGCAGGTCCTGCAGCGAGTAGACGGTGAGCGCCGAGATCACGAACGTGGCCGTGTTGAAGTACAGCGAGAGCGCGACCTGGCCCTGGGTCGCGTGCGCGAAGTAGGGGATTTCTCTGCCGAGCCCCTGGCTGATCGCCTGCAGCACGACGAAGAACAGTGCCGCCACTGGCGCGGTGCCGTACGTGGTCAGCAGGCTGAGCCCGTTGGCTTCATCGAGCTTGTCGCGCGGCACCAGGTTCGGTATCGACGCGTCCTTGGCCGGCGTCCAGAACAGCGAGGCGCAGCAGGCGAGGAACTGCGCGACATAGAGCCACGGCAGCTTCGGCGCGAAACCGATCACGAGGTTGAGCGGGATCGACAGGTAGAGCACGGCGCGAACCACGTCGCCGACGATCATGTTGATCCGGCGATCAAGCCGGTCGGCTACGGCACCGGCCAGCGGGCCGAAGAGCAGGTAGGGCAGCAAGGAGGTGATCCACACGCCGCCGACCGCGACGCTGCCGGTCGTGGCGTTGCCGGCGAGCACGCCGCCGTGCTTGTGCGTCATCCCGGTCAGCGAGTACGCCAAGGCGGACAGGGCGAGCAGGCTCAGCCAGTCCCCCAGGCTAGACAGCGATGTAGCGATCCAGATCCGCCTGAACGGCTTGATCGCCAGCACGCTGTCGTGGCGCTGGCCCAAAGGGGATTTAAGGCTCATTGTGCAAGGCTATCGAGACTACGCGTGCTTGCGATGCTAGCTGCTGGATCGGGGCTTCTTCGCAGGAGTCGTCTTCGAGCGTGATGTCGACCGGCTCGTAGTTGACCGCGTCGTGGTACGCGCCCGCTTGGCCGCCGGAGCGGCCGCCCTGCGCTCGGCGAGCAACTCGATCGCCCGCTGCAGAGTGATCGCCTCGGGCAGGTCACCCTTGCGCAGCGAGGCGTTCGTCTCGCCGTCGGTCACGTACGGGCCGAACCTTCCCTCCCTCAGCACGATCGGCTTGCCGCTGGCCGTGTCATCGCCGAGCTCGCGCAGCGGCGGCGCCGCCGCTGCCCGCGCGGCCCGGCCGCGTTGCTTAGGCTGGGCGAAGATTTCCCTGGCCTGCTCGAGCGTCAGGGTGAACAGCTGCTCGTCGGAGTCCAGCGACCTGCTGTCGCTGCCCTTCTTCGCGTAAGGCCCGTACCTGCCGTTCTGCACGGTCACCGGCTCGCCGTCGATCTCGCCGATCGTGCGCGGAAGGGTCAGCAGCCGGAGCGCGTCGTCGAGCGTGACGCTATCGAGGTCCATCGCCTTGAGCAGGGACGCGGTCCTCGGCTTCACCGATGGCTGCGCGTCATCGGCGAGCACCTCGGTCACGTAGGGCCCGTACCGCCCGGCCCGCGCGACCACGGTGAGCCCGGTTTCCGGGTCGGTGCCGAGTATCTTGTCGCCGCTCGGCCTCGAGAAGAGATCCTGCGCAAGCTCGGCGGTCAGCTCGTCCGGGGCTGTGCCTTCCGGAATGTTCACCCGCTGACCGTCATGCTCCAGGTACGGGCCGTACCTGCCAACCCTGATCACGATGTCGGTGCCCGCGAGCGGGAACGAGCTTACGTCCCTGGCGTCGATCTCGCCGAGGTCGCTGACCAGGTCCTTGAGCCCTTCTTCGCCGTCGGTGCCGAAGTAGAACCTGCGCAGCCACGGGACGCGGCCAGACTCGCCGGCCGCGATCTGGTCGAGCGCGTCCTCCATCCGCGCGGTGAACTCGTAGTCGACCAAGTGCGCGAAATGCCGCTCAAGCAACGTGATCACCGCGAACGCCACGAACGATGGCACGAGCGCCGTGCCCTTCTTGAACACGTAGCCGCGGTCGAGGATCGTGCCGATGATCGTGGCGTAGGTAGACGGCCTGCCAATATCCCGGTCTTCAAGCTCCTTGATCAGCGAGGCTTCCGTGTACCTGGCCGGCGGCCTGGTCGAGTGCTCGGCCGCGGCGAGCCGAAGCGTGTTGAGCGGGTCGGACTCGGCGAGCGGCGGCAGCCTGCGTTCCCGGTCGTCGCGATCCGTGCCCTCCTCGACGTCTTCGACGTACGCCTTGAGGAAACCGTAGAAAGTGATCACCTTGCCGGAGGCGCCGAACTCGGCCTCCTCGCCCGCGCTCGACCGCCCGGCCACCCGCACGGAAACCGACTCGCCGACCGCGTCCTTCATCTGCGAGGCGACCGTGCGCTTCCACACCAGTTCGTAGAGCCTGAACTCGTCGCCAGACAGTCCCGCGCTGGCTGGGGTACGGAAGGCGTCACCGGCGGGCCTGATCGCTTCGTGGGCCTCCTGGGCGCTCTTGACCTTGCTCGTGTATACCCGGGGCTGCTCGGGCACGTATTCGTCTCCGTAGAGCTCGCGAGCCTGAGCGCGAGCGGCCGCGATGGCGGTCTGGGAGAGTGTGACGGAGTCGGTCCGCATATAGGTAATGTGACCGTTCTCGTACAATTTTTGCGCAACTTGCATTGTGTACTTAGCGGAGAACCCGAGCTTTCGTGACGCTTCCTGCTGCAGCGTCGTGGTACGGAAAGGCGCGTAAGGTGCCCGCCGATATGGCTTGCGTTCGACCGATTTAACGGAGAAAGCAGAGCTCCGCAGCCGGTCGGCGAGTCCTGCGGCGGCCTGTCCGTCCAGGTGGAGTATGGCATCCCCGTTCGCGGCCGAACGAAGCTCTCCGGTCGGGGCGAAGTCTCGGCCCTGCGCGATCCTGCGGCCGTCGAGCGCGACCAGTGTCGCGATGAACGAGCCGGCCTCATCGCTGTCGGCCTGCTTAGCGACCGGCGCGAACTCGGCCTCAAGGTCCCAGTACCTGGCCGGGTGGAACGCGATCCGCTCGCGCTCTCTGTCGACGACCAGGCGGACCGCGACCGACTGGACCCGGCCAGCCGAGAGCTGCGGCATGACCTTCTTCCACAGCACGGGCGAGACCTCGTAGCCGTAAAGCCGGTCGAGCACGCGGCGGGTCTGGTACGCCTCGACCCGGCCGGTGTCGATGTCGCGCGGGCTGGCAACGGCGGCGGCGATCGCCTCAGGCGTGATCTCGTGGAAGACCATGCGCTTGTACTGGACCTTAGGCTTGAGTTCCTCGACCAGATGCCACGCGATCGCCTCGCCTTCGCGGTCCTCATCGGTGGCAAGCAGGAGTTCGTCGGCGTTCTTGAGTAGCTGCTTGAGCTTGCTCACCTGCTGCCGCTTGTCGGCGTTGACCACGTACAGGGGCTCGAAGTCGGCCTCGATGTTGACCCCGAGCCTGGCCCACGGCTCTTTCTTGAGCTTGTCAGGGATGTCCGCGGCGCTGCCCGGCATGTCCCTGATGTGGCCGATGCTCGATTCGACGACATAGTCCTTGCCGAGATAGCCGGCGATCGTACGCGCCTTGGCTGGCGACTCCACGATGACGAGGCGTCGCGCACCGTTCGATCCGGCGGGTGTGCCCGTAGCGGCCTTGCTTCGGGACGCGCCCGCTCGGCGCGGTGTCGGACTAGTCTTTGCTGGCACTCTTGCTCTACCTCACATCTCTGCGGACGCCAGGAGGCTACCGCAGGCTGCCGACTGACTCCGAGAGTCCGATCAGATCACTCATCCGTGGCACCGAACGCATCTTCGTGGTAGCAGATTCCCCAACGCTGATTGAATCATCGCTCGCTGCGCGCACAATAAGTGTGATGGCGGAGTACTCCTACTTGGTCCTGAACTTGCCACGCGGAACGTCGAGGGACGTCGCGCGGCGGATTCTTACCGATCATGCCGAGTATGGCGATTGGGAACTCGCCAGGATGCGGACGTTCGCCGACGGCAGTCGTAAGGCTACGCTGCGGCGCCGGATAATCAGGCAGCCGGCGGTCAGCGTTCCACGTGGAACGATCAGGAGCGAGTAGGCCGACACCGCTGGTCACCGTCGTCCCTGGTCCCGGTTACGGCGGGTCCCGATTGCTGCGGGGTCCCGGTTACGGCGGCCACGACTGGCTGCGATCGACCGCCAGTCGTGGCCGCCGGAGCGGAACCCTTCCCGCTGCCGGGCGCGAGGATCAAGCAGCCGGACGAGGCCCACCGAGGCGCTGGAACTGGTCCGGCAGCACAGGCAAACCTCCTCGTCGAAACCGGCCAAGTACGAGGACTGGTGAAGGGAACGTAGTGGAAGGGATGCGCCCCCAATCCAGTCCCGCACGTTCGGTAACCGTAACACTACTCACGGTCCGCACTTGGGCAAACGTCCAAACAAGCGGCGGGTCATGACTTCGGCGGTTACCTCAGCACAGGTCGATGAAGCTGTCGAGCACGGCGGTGCCGAACTCAAGCGCTTCGACTGGCACCCTCTCGTCGACTCCGTGGAACATTCCGGCGAAGTCGAGGTCAGCGGGGAGACGGAGCGGCGTGAACCCGAAACACCGGATGCCGAGCGTGGCGAACGACTTGGCGTCGGTTCCGCCTGATAGGCAGTAGGGAACGACCTTGCCATCCGGGTCTGCCTTGAGCAGGGCCGCGGTCATCGCGTCGCACAGCGCGCCGTCGAACGTCGTCTCGAGCGCGGCCTTGTGGTTCACGAACTCACGCCGGACTCCCGCGCCAAGCAGTGAATCGAACTCGGCGAAGAACTCGTCCTCGTGTCCAGGCAGGAACCTGCCGTCGACCTGGGCGGTGGCGGTCTGCGGTACGACGTTCACCTTGTAGCCGGCCGCCAGCATCGAAGGATTGGCCGTGTTGGTCAGCGTCGCACCGACCATGCGGGCGATCGGCCCTATCTGGGCGAGCGCCGCGGCTGGCTCCTTTCTGCTGAAGGGAATTCCGAGCGCGTCGCAGGCACCCTCGAAGAAGGCCTCGGCCGAGGGGGTCAGGCGCACCGGCCACTCGTGCCGCCCGATCCGCGCGATCGCCTCGGCCAGTTCGGTGACCGCGTTGTCCGGATTAGTCATCGAGCCGTGACCGGCGGCGCCTCGCGCGATCAGGCGCATCCAGGCGATCCCCTTCTCCGCGGTCTGCAGAAGGTAGAGCCGCTGACCGCCGATCGTGGCGCTGAAACCGCCGACCTCGCCGATCGCCTCGGTGACGCCATCGAAGAGTTCGGGGCGGTGCTGGACGAGCCACCAGGCGCCATAGTCCCCACCGGCCTCTTCGTCGGCCAGGAACGCCAGCACGATGTCACGCGGCGGCTTACGGCCCTCCCTCAGCCGCTGGCGCACGACGGCCAGCATCATCGCGTCCATGTCCTTCATGTCGACCGCGCCGCGCCCCCAGACGGAGCCGTCTTTGATCTCGCCGGACAGCGGGTGGACCTGCCAGTCGGCCGGGTCGGCGGGAACGACGTCGAGGTGGCCGTGGATAAGGAGGGCGGGTCTTGACGGATCCTCGCCTTCGATCCTGGCGATGACGCTCGTGCGGTTCTTCGATGATTCAAGCAAGGTCGGCTCAATGCCGACCTCAGCGAGCAGCGCCGCGACGTGTTCGGCGGCCTGGCGCTCGCCCGGACCGGTGTTGTCGCCTGAGTTGAAGCTATCGATCCTGATCAGGTCGCTCGCCAGACCCGCGACCTCCTGCTTGGCTGTGATCGTCATGCCGCAATAGTGCCATCGGAAACTGGAATCGTGGACGCGGCAGGGGTGTGCTGCGGGTCACGCCTGCTTGGGTTGCGTTGGCGCCGTGTTCACTCGGTAGCTGTCTTGCGCCTCGCACCAGGTGCCGTGATTTGCTATCGTGATGCGGCTGGGACCGGTCCACACGGCCGCCAGCTGAGTCCGGGTGGCGGAATAGGCAGACGCGCTAGCTTGAGGTGCTAGTGCCCGTAAAGGGCATGGGGGTTCAAGTCCCCCCTCGGACAC
>DATNEK010000253.1:0-6618 GCA_035553055.1 Streptosporangiaceae bacterium
AGGTGCCGACGGCCTCATCACCAGGGACGACGTACAGGCGGCAGTTTCGGCACCGACCGGCGTGAGCCCGGCGCCGATAGCGCCTGCGGCGCGCGAGGAGCGGATACCTATTCGCGGGGTGCGCAAGCACATGGCGGCCGCGATGGTCGCCAGCGCGTTCACCGCACCGCATGTCACCGAGTTCCTGCAGGTCGACATCACCGAGACGATGGCAACAGCGGCCAGGTTGAAGCAGCTCGATGACTTCGAAGGACTCCGGGTTTCACCGCTGCTGCTCGTGGCCAAGGCCCTGCTCATCGCGGCGGCAAGGCACCCGGTGATCAACTCGGTGTGGGACGAGGCGGCGCAGGAGATCGTGGTACGCCACTACGTCAACCTCGGCATCGCGGCGGCCACCGACCGCGGCCTCGTGGTTCCCACGGTCAAGGACGCGCACGCTATGTCGCTACCTGAGTTGGCACGGGCGATCGGCGAGCTTACCGAGACCACGCGAGCGGGCAAGTCCAGCCCAGCCGACCTGAGCGGCGGCACGATCACGATCACCAACGTCGGCGTGTTCGGCGTGGATACCGGCACCCCGATCATCACGCCCGGCGAAGCCGCCATACTGGCGTTCGGCCAGGTCAAAGATGCGCCGTGGGTGGTGGATGGGCAGCTAGCCGTCCGCAAGGTGTGCACGCTCGCGCTGTCGTTCGATCACCGGATCGTCGACGGAGCCCTCGGCTCGGCCGTACTACGTGACGTAGGCGTGATGCTGACCGACCCGCTCCGCATGCTGGCCTGGTCCTAGAATGATCAGGCATATCGTGCTATGTACCTGGAAGCCGGACACGACCGATGAGCAGAAAGACCTGCTCGCCTCCGAGCTTTCTGAACTATCGAAGACGGTGCCCGGGATCCGCGCCTACCACTTTGGCGCGGACGCGGGCCTAGTGGCAGCCGGAAACGCGGACTTCGCGCTGACCGCCGACTTCGACGACGCCGATGCCTACCTGGTGTACCGGAACCATCCGGCACACCTTGAGGTGCTCGAGAAATTCTTCAACCCGATCCTGGAAAGGCGGATGGCGGCGCAGCTCGAGATCTGACCTCGAGATCTACTCAGAACGCGGCCTCTGGCAGGTCCATCAGGTCGGTGCTGGTCGCCTCGACGATCTGCCGCTCGATCGCGAGCCTGGGCAGCACGGTCGCGGCGAAGAACCTCGCCGCCGCGAGCTTGCCCTGGTAGAAGGCCGTGTCGTCATGGCGGCCCTCGACGCTCTTGCCGCCGCGATCGAGCGCGGAGTTGGCGATCTCGGCCTGCCTGACGAGCAGCCAGCCGACAACTAGGTCGCCGAGCGCCAGCAGCAGCCTGGTCGTGTTAAGGCCGACTTTGTTGATCTCATTCGGCTGCTCCGCGCTGCTCACGAGGAAGCCGTGCATGGCGGCCACCATCGCGACGACGTGGCCGGCCGCCGTGGCGAGCGCCGCTCGCTCCTCCTTGAGCCTGCCATTGCCCTCTTCGGCTGCCGCTGTCGCCCTGACCTGGTCAAGCAGGTAGCGCAGCGCCTCGCCCTGGTTCCTGACGATCTTGCGGAAGTACAGGTCGATGCCCTGGATCGCGGTCGTGCCCTCGTAGAGGCTGTCGATCTTGGCATCCCTGATGTACTGCTCAAGCGGGTAGTCCTGCAGATAGCCTGAGCCGCCAAGAGTTTGCAGCGAGAGCGCCAGCATCTCATACGCCCGCTCAGAGCCGACGCCCTTGACCAGGGGAAGCAACAGGTCGTTCATCGCGATCGCGTGCTCGTCGTGCCCGCCGCCGGCCCGCGCTAGCTGCTCAGCGTCCTGGAATGTGGCCGTGTAGTGCACGAGCGCGCGCATGCCTTCCGCGTAGGCCTTCTGCAGCATCAAGATCCTGCGCACGTCCGGGTGGTGCGTGATCGTGACCCGAGCCGCGGCCTTGTTGGCGATCTGGCTAAGCTCGCCGCCCTGCACCCTGTTCTTGGCGTAGTCGAGCGCGTTCAGGTAACCGGTCGACAACGTCGCGATCGCCTTGGTGCCTACCATCATGCGGGCGTATTCGATGATCATGAACATCTGCCTGATGCCGTCGTGCACGCCGCCGATCAAGGTGCCGATCGCCGGGTGCTCGGCGCCGAAGGTCAGCTCACAGGTGGTCGAGACCCGCAGGCCCATCTTGTGCTCGACATTGGTCGTGTAGACGCCGTTGCGCTCGCCGAGCGTGCCGTCAGGACCGGCCAGGTACTTCGGCACCAAGAACATGGACAGGCCCTTAGTGCCTGGACCTGCTCCTTCTGGTCTCGCCAGTACGAGGTGGAAGATGTTCTCGGCCATGTCGTGCTCGCCGCCGGTGATGAACCGCTTGACGCCCTCGATGTGCCAGGTGCCGTCGGGCTGCTCGATCGCCTTGGTGCGGCCAGCACCGACGTCCGACCCGGCGTCAGGCTCGGTCAGCACCATCGTCGCCGCCCAGCCGCGCTCGACCGCGTGCCTGGCGAACTCCCTTTGCTCGTCAGTGCCGATCTCCCACAGCAGCTTGGCGAAGGCCGCGCCGCTCGCGTACATCCACACCGCCGGGTTGGCGCCTAGTATCAGTTCGGCCACTCCCCACCACAGCGATCGCGGGACCGCGGTGCCGCCGAGGTCGGCGGGAAGCTCGAGCTTGAACCACTCGGCGTCGATGAAGGCACGGAACGAGTTGACGAAAGCCTCTGGCATGTGAACCGAGCGAGTCGCTGGATCGAAGACCGGCGGCGTTCTGTCACCCGCGGCGAACGACTCGGCGATCGGGCCTTTGGCCAGCCGGTTGACCTCGTCGAGTATTCCTCTGGCCGTCTGCTCGTCGAGGTCCTGGTGCGGCGCTGACCCAAGTAGCCGCTGCCTGCCGAAGACCTCGAAGAGGTTGAACTCGATGTCACGCAGGTTGCTCTTGAAGTGAGTCATTGTCTGTCCCTTTCGCGCCGCAACCTGGTTACCGACCGGTAACATAGTCTACTACTGGTCAGTAACAACGGGAAGGGACGTCGCCATACCCGGGCGCGCGAGACTACTTCAGCGGCAGGATGTTCACCGCCCGCGCGATGACCAGGACGCCGAGCACCAGCGAAACGGCGGACTGTACGAGCATGGTGAGCTTGGCCCAGCGGGCGAATGGCAGCACGTCGGTCGGGCTGAACGCGGTCGCGTTGGTGAACGAGAAGTACAGCTAGTCGATGAACTGCGGTCCCCAGCCCGGCCGGGTTAGCTCAGGCTCGCTCATCTGGGTGAACAGCAGGTCAGGGTAAGGATGCCTACCTTCGAGCCTGGCGACGGGACCGCCGCGGTCGAATTCCCAGTACCACAAGGCGAACGCGATGACGTTGGTGCCCCAGATAGCTGCTCCGGACAAGAACAGGGCGACGGCGGCGTTTTGCGCTGTCGACACGTGCAGGCGGTTGGTGACGATCTCGTTGACCAGCGAGATCGCTGACACCGTGTTCGACGCGGTGATCAGGAAGATCACGGCGATGCTCGCCGACCTGATCGGCCGCGTCATCCGCTCGATCCTGATCGGATTGGCGGCGAACAGCGCGATCAGCAACGCGCCCTCCAGCGCGAACAGCACGTAGTGCAGCCAGACCGGGCGGAGCGCGAGACTCTTGGGCAACAGGGCTTGCAGCACGATCGCCACGATCACCGCGGTCGACACCGGCCAGCGGGGCTCGGGCCGGTCCTGGCGGTGCAACTTGCTCATGCCCGCTGCGGAAAGCTTGTTCGCGGCGTTGAGCAGATGCAGCATCTCGGCGCGCCACACGACGTCAGGGTGTCCGTCAGCGGCCTCTCGGCTCAGCAGGTGGTGCAGCCGATGGTGCTGCTCTTTCTCCTGCTCGATGGCCGCGGCTTCTGTCGCCGGCATGCCGAGGTGCTCCACGTGCTCGGCGTACTCGGCGTACTCGGCATGTTCGGCACGCTCGGCGAACTCGGCGAATTCGGCGTGCTCAGCGTGCTCGGCGAAGTCAGCTTGCCCGAGCTCGCCGTCGCCGCCGGCAGGCGTCGCCTGGTCGCCTGATTGATCTTGCTGGCTCATAGCCTCATTCTGGCGGTCTGACCGCTGCGTGGTGGACGTTCTCGATCTACAGTGTCGCCATCAGCCCTTCCGCATCCGCGCGAATCGACCACGGCGAATGAGGTACCTCAGATGGCGCTTGCCCTGACCCCAGAGCACCTGGAACTGGCGGCCTCGGTACAGGGCTGGGCCGCCAGGCACAGTTCGCCAGCCGTCGTCAGGGCGGCGGCGGACCAAGGCGATGGCGGCGCGGCCTGCTATCGCGGTGAGATCGCGCCCGCGCTCGCCGATCAGGGCCTGCTCGGTCTGCACCTGGCCGAGTCAGACGGCGGCCAGGGCTTCGGCCTGCCAGAACTAGCCATCGCGGCCGCTGAGCTTGGCTGCGCGCTGCTTCCTGGCGCGTTCGTCCCGACCGTGCTCGCCTCGGCCGTGCTGTCCGCCGCCGGTGGTTCGCCCGCGAACCTGATCGCCAAGCTCGCGGACGGCTCGCTGACCGGTACAGTCTGCATCGCCAAGGGGCTGACCGGCCGGCCGGGCGAGTCAGGCTCCGACGCCGGCCTCGTGGTGAGCGGCGAAGCTGGTCCGGTGCTAGCCGGCGCCATGGCCGACGTCGTCATCGCGGCGGTCGATGGGCCGGTCGGCGAGTCCTGGGTTCTCCTTGACTCAGCCGATCTTCGCGCGTCGGCGGTCGACGGCGTCGACCTGACCCGTCCGCTGGCCAGGATCGCCGCCGATGGCGTCCATGTGCCGGCCGACCGGGTACTGGCCGGGGTGGACCGCACAGCGGTCACCAGCCTGGCCGCGATAATTTTCGGCGCCGAGGCATGCGGGATAGCGACCTGGGCGGTACGGACCGCGGCCGACTACGCCAAGATCAGGCACCAGTTTGGCCGGCCGATCGGACAGTTTCAGGCGGTCAAGCACCGCTGCGCCCGCATGCTGACCGGAACGGAACAGGCCGAAGCCACGGTGTGGGACGCGGCTAGGACGGCGGAGGGCGCCGAGCGTGAGTTCGCCGCGAGCGTGGCGGCGGTCGTGGCACTCGACGCCGCCGTGGACGCGGCCAACGACTGCATACAGACGCTGGGCGGAATCGGCTACACGTGGGAGCACGACGCCCACCTGTATTACCGCCGAGCCCTGTCGTTGCGTGCATTGCTCGGCCCATCGGTGCGGTGGCGTGAGCGGGTGGCCGCGATGGCGATGACGAGCGGGATCAAGCCGGCCGAGGTCGAACTACCCGAGGGCGATGACGGATTCCGCGCCCAGGTCAGGGCCGAACTCGCCGAAATCGCCGCGATCACTGGCAAGGAACGCACCCACCGCCTGGCGGCCGGCGGCTGGGTGCTGCCGCACTTGCCGAGACCATGGGGGCGCTCGGCCGAGCCAGCCGAGCAGATCGTCATCGACGCCGAACTGCGCGCCGCCGGAATCAGGCCGCACAATCTGGCGATCGGCGCCTGGGTCGTCCCCGCCTTGATCGGGTACGGCACGCCCGAGCAGCAAGAGCGCTTCCTTCCCGCAACCCTGCGGATGGACTACCTGTGGTGCCAGCTCTTCAGCGAACCAGGGGCAGGATCGGACTTGGCTGGCCTCACGACGAAAGCTGAGCGCGTGAGCGGAGGCTGGAAGATCACCGGTCAGAAGATCTGGACATCGCTCGCGCAGCACGCCGCGTGGGCGATCTGCCTGGCCCGTACCGACCCGTCAGCACCCAAGCACGACGGGATCAGCTACTTCCTTGTCAACATGGCTTCCGATGGAATACACCTGCGTCCGCTCCGCGAGATCACCGGAGACGAATCTTTCAACCAGGTGTTTCTTGACAACGTGTTCGTGCCAGATGACTGCGTCGTCGGAGAGGTGAACGGCGGCTGGAAGGTCGCAAGGACCACGCTGGCAAATGAGCGGGTATCGCTGGCGGGTTCCTGGACGTTCGGATCGGGCGTTAGCCAGCTACTCGACGTGGCGAGGGCAGCCGACGAGCCGCCGCTTGGCGACGTCGGCAGGCTGGTGTGCGACAGTCGCGGCATCGAGCTGCTCGGCCTGCGCGTCACGCTCAAGCAGCTTTCCGGCACCGAGCCCGGCGCTACTGGCAGCGTGCGCAAGCTGCTCGGGATGCGCAACGCGCAGGCGATCGCCGAGTTGTGCTTCGCGATGTCAGGCGAGGCGGGCGCGCTCGGTGCGGGCTCGGGGCGCCCGGTCGGTGACGACGGCCAGCCCAACGGCGCCTTGTGGGCAACTCAGACCCTGCAGACGAGGGCAGTGACCATCGGCGGCGGGACCACCGATATCCAGCTCAACATCATCGCCGAGCGCATACTCGGCCTGCCGCGCGACCCGGACCCAGCGCCCGCCGGCTGACGGTCTACGCCGGGAAGCGCGGCTGGTCCTGCCCGGAGGCTGACTCGGGGGCGCCCGGCCCGGTCGGCCCGGTCGGCCCGGTCGGCCCGGTCGGCCCGGCGAAACTCGGCCCGGTCGGTCCGGTCGGCCCGCCCGGTGTCCCGTAGCCGGCGTAGCCCGCGCCAGCTCCCGGCATCGACCCCGCCACGTTCTGGTTCGCCGCCGGCGGC
>DATNEK010000254.1:0-15209 GCA_035553055.1 Streptosporangiaceae bacterium
CGATGCCATCGACCGGTGAGTTGGCTGGTAGTCCTGCGGCGACGACCGCGTTCAGGGAGCGGAATTCATGCGCTTGTCTTCGGCCCGGCGGACTCGTTGGTCATGTACTGCGCGTACCACGCCGGCCAGTCCGGGTCGGCATGCCCTAGCTCCTGCTCGTACCTGCCGTGCGCGGCTTCCGCGCGTCGAAGCGCATTGGCCAGGGATTCGATCGAGCCGTAAGCCGCCAGCGCGGACGTCGTCCGGCCGGGCAGGCGGGTGGTGACCTCCTGGAGCAGCCACCCGTTGCCGTCAGGGTCGTTGAAGGAGGCGTACGACTGGTAGCTGCGATGTTCAGGGTCCGGGCCAGGGTTCCGCTTGGCGCCATTGCTGTGGAACACCTCGCTCACCTGCGCGCCGTGCTCGGTCAGGTCACTCTTCGCGGTGCCGATGTCGTCTACCACTAGTTCGAGGCCCTGCGCCGAGCCTGGCTCGGCAGCGGTCATCCCGGTGCCGAAGTGGACCGAGCACGCGGATCCTGGCGGGGTCACCTGCACGATCCGCCCGCCGTCATCGAGCGTGAGGTCGGCGTCAAGCCGCCAGCCGAGCCCGGTGTAGAAATCCTTGGCCCGGTCCACATCGGATACCGGCACCTTGACGACCTCGAGCCTGTAGTCCACGGCCTGCTCCTCTCCCGCTGACGCTGCTGGCGATCATCACCGTGCCGCGTGCGGCAGGAAAGGAAATCACCCGGCTCGGGTGAAGGTATGGGCAAAGCCGAGCCGCTCCCGTAGGTTGGCTGCTGACGATGTAACCGGGAGGGCCGGTGGGCCGTATCAATGACGTTGGAGGCCTGCAAGGCTTTCCTGCGATCGAGCAAGAGATCGACGAAGCGCCATTCCACGCTGACTGGGAGGCGCACGTGTTCGCGATCAACCGAGCGCTGCTCGGCCACGGCGTGTACAACCTCGACGAGTTCAGGGACGCGGTCGAGCGGATGCCAATCGATAAGTACCTCGCGGCGTCGTACTACGAGCGGTGGCTGCACGCCGTCACCACGCTGCTGGCCGAGAAGGGCGTGCTCACCGAGCAGGAACTGAGCGGACTGGATATGGCCGGTGGCTGAGCGGCTCGGTTCGGTGTCATTCGCTCCCGGAGATCGCGTCAGGACCCGCCGCACCGATCCGCCGCACCATACCCGGCTGCCGCGTTATGTACGGGGCGCGACTGGGACGGTCGTGGAACTCCAGGGCAGTCACCCGCTGCCAGACGACCGCGCCAGGGGGCTGCGCGCCGACCCCGAGCCGGTCTACACGGTCCGTTTCGCAGCCAGAGATCTGTTCGGCGAGGGTGAGCACGTGGTAACCGTTGACCTGTGGCAGAGCTATCTAGAGGAGGCCATATGAGCGCAGACCACTCCAGTGCCACCGCCGGCGTGGCCGCCAGGGTCAGGCACCTGGAGTCCTTGCTTGAGCAACGCGGCCTGGTCGACGCCACAGAACTCGACCGTGCGCTTGAGGCGTTCCTCGCCCGTGCCAGCCCGGCCAACGGCGCGCGCCTCGTCGCCCGGGCCTGGGTAGATCCGGCCTTCCGAGACCGGCTACTGGCCGACGCGAACGCCGCCCTGCCAGAACTTGGCCTGTCGATGGGCGGCGGCCTGCAAGAGCAGCGGCTCAAGGTGCTGGCGAACACGAGCGACCGTCACAACGTCATCGTGTGCACCCTCTGCTCGTGCTACCCCATCGCGTTGCTTGGGCCCTCGCCAACCTGGTACAAGAGCGAGGCCTACCGCTCGCGAGTGGTGCGCGACCCGCGCGGCGTCCTGGCTGACTTCGGATTCACGCTTCCGGCGGCCGTCACGATCAGCGTCTGGGACGCCAGCGCCGAGTCGCGGTACATGGTATTGCCGCTGCGGCCGGCGGGCACCGAGCACCTCGATGAGTCCGCACTAGCCGCTCTGGTCACCCGCAACGGCCTGATCGGCGTCGCCCCTGTCTGACCGATCTAGCGGCGGGGTCTGGTCTTCCCGCCGCGCCTGGACTCTCCAACCGCGAAGTGAGTAACGGCTGGCATGCGGGCGTCGCTGTACTAGACGTGGCCACTAGGACAACTGTTACATTCGAAGACGATCTTGACGGTGGTCCCGCTGATGAGACCGTGCGGTTCAGCCTGTCCGAATTGGACTACGAGATCGACCTGAGTGCCGAGAACGCGGCCAGGTTGCGCGGCCAGCTCGCCGCTTTCGCCGAGCACGGCCGTGCCGCAGGTAGCGGGCAGCGGGACCAGTCGTCACGTCCAGCGTCCAGCCGACGGCAGAGCGCGGCCATCCGGGCCTGGGCGAAGACGCAGGGCATGCAGCTCAGCGATCGCGGGCGCATCCCCGACCTCATTGTCGCCCAGTACAACGCGGCAGCCAGGCACGCGAGCCCCGCATAACAGGTCACCTTGCTCTGGCAATCAGGGCGGCGACCTTGTCTCTGGGCAGAGCTGGGGTCCTGTGGCCATCTCGGCCGATCATGTCCTCATTCGCGACAAGTGAGTTGACGACAGCCTCCTCGACAGCCTGTACCACCGCCTCGTAGAACGGGTCGATGTGACCCCAGGGCACGAATGACATCCGGCCGTAGTGCTCGGCCGCGGGAGAGAAGGTCGCGATCGCCGGGGTGAACGCCCCCTCGTTCGCGGTGGAGAAGGCGAGGAAAAGATCGCCGGAAAAATGCGACCCGCTGGTGCCGGTCCTGGCGAGCCCGGCAGTCACCCGCCGGGCCAGAGCCTGGCACTGGTGGGGGAGCAGCGGTGCGTCGGTAGCGACGATCGCTATGACCGAGCCGGCGCCGGGCGGCGCGGAGAAAAATTCCTGCATTGGATTGTCGTCGGCCAGAGCCTCGCCTAGTGGCACCCCAGCGAGTACAAGCTCCCGGCGGCTGCCGAAGTTCGCCTGTACGAACGCGCCCACCGTGTACCTGGTCCCGGCATAACTGAGCTGGCGCGACGCGGTACCTGAACCTGCCTTGTACTGGTAGCAGTTCATGCCGGTGCCACCGCCGACCGAACCCTCATCGATCGGCCCGCGGTGTGCGTTCTCAAGCGCCTGAACCGTCGTCGCTTCGGTCACGTGATGCCCGTTGATGTCGTTCAGGTAGCCATCCCACGTCTCGGCGGCGACCGGCAGCAGCCAGGCCTGCGTCAGCATCGGATGGTGCCGGGCGGTCCATGCGATGATGCCGGCGTGCGCGACGCCGACGGCGTGCGTGTTGGTGATCGCGATCGGGCCGCAGAACGTGCCGGACTCCTCGATCCAGGCCACGCCCGTCATCTCGCCGTTGCCGTTCTGGGAGTGAAATCCCGCGGCGACAGGGTCGCCTGGCCGCTGCCCGCCCCGTGGGTGGATCGCCGTGACACCGGTCCTGATGTGGTCGCCCTCGATCAAGGTGACATAGCCAACCTCGAGCCCGGGCACGTCCGTTATGGCGTTCCATGGTCCAGGCATTCCACGGAAATCGATGCCGAGCGACCTGGCGCGTGGCTTTCCCGCCGGAGTGCGGCTGCGCGGGTCGCCGGTCGGATGATGACTCATAGCTCGAGCAGGGCCTGCTCGACGACCTCCGTCAGGGCCGGGTGGATGTAAAGCACCTGCGATGCCACCTGGTCGACGGTGTTTCCCAGGCACATCGCCTGAATCAACGGCTGGATCAGCGTCGAGGCTTGCGGGCCGATGAAATGAGCGCCGAGCAGGAGCCTGGTGGCCGGGTCGGCGAGCACCTTCACGAAGCTCGTGGTGTCTTCGAGCGCCCATCCGTACGCGGTCGCGCTGTAGGCGCGGGTGGCGGTGACATAGGTCTGGCCGCGTTGCCGCGCTGCCTGCTCGGTCAGACCGACCGACGCGACCTGCGGGTCGGCGAACACCGCCGAAGGCACGACCGCGAAAGGCAGCTCGCGAGGATCGTCGGGATGCAGCAGGTTATGCCTGACCAGACGGGCCTCGGCGTTGGCCATGTGCTTGAGCTGGAAGTGATTGGAAAGGTCGCCGAGCGCCCAGATACCCGGCACATTGGTGGCGTAGGTGTCATCGGTGCGAACGTGCCCGTGGTCATCTACTTCGAGCCCGGCGGCCGCGACGTTGAGCCGGTCGGAGTTCGGCGTCCGTCCCGTCGCGACAAGCAGCACTTCTCCGTCGGCCGCCTGCGGGCCGGCCGGGGTGGTCAGCTCAACGCGGATGCCCCGCCTGGTCGCCGACACCCGCTGCGGCCTGGCTTCAAGCCGCACGTCGAACTGACCCTGGTAAAGCTCGGTGAACCTGGTCCTGACGTCAACGTCGTGCTGGGAGAGCAGGTGCTTGCCGCGCGTGATGATGGTTACCTTGGTGCCAAGCGAGCCGAAGATGTGGCTCATCTCGGCGGCGATGTAGCCGCCGCCGAGCACCACCATCGACTTCGGCAGCACATCGAGCCGCATCACGGTGTCAGACGTCAGGTAGCGCACCTCGGCGAGGCCGGGGATGTCGGGCACGAGGGGACGCGAGCCCGCGGCGAGCACGAACCGGTCGGCGGTGATCTCGTCATCACCTACCTTGAGCTGCTTGGGCCCGACGAAACTCGCCTCGCCAGCGAACACGTCAACGCCGCTTCTGCGGCGGTAGGCGACCGCCTTGTCGTGCACTGGGTCGATACGGCCGAATACCCGGTCTCTGATAGCAGGCCAGTCGGCCCCGCCCCATCTGGCCTTGATTCCGTACTTGCCCGCGTGCTGCACGGTACGTGAGACGTCCGCGGTGTAGACGAAGATCTTGGACGGGATGCAGCCTCGGTTCAGGCAGGTTCCGCCGAACCTGTTGTTCTCGATTACCGCGACCCGCCACGGGCCGAATTCCTCAGACGGCAGCATGTTGCCGCTGCCCGCGCCGACGATCACCAGGTCATAATTGTGTGCGGCCATCGCCGTTCCTCCAGGCCAATGTCAGGCGTTACGGACCTACCGGCACTCATCGTGTCACCAGAACGCGACTGAGATGGGCCGCTGCGTGACATCCTCGTCCCATGCCTGCCTCGTTCGCGCTGCGCGGCGGATAGTTTGTGCCGTCGCCCCGCAGTGCCACAATGGCCTCTGGCATTGGTGGAGCAATCGGCGCCGCAGCGCCGTGGTCTGGGCGGGGAGCCGACGCGATGGTAGCGACAGTCATTTGGGTGGCCGGGGAACTCGTCGGCAAGCGGATCGCGGTCGGTGACAAGGCAATCACCTTCGGTCGCGGTGACGAGAATGATGTCGTTCTCGCCACCCCGTCAGCGTCGCGCTTGCACGCCGAGTTGCGCCCCCAAAGCGGCGGTTATGTGCTTCGCGATCGCGGCAGCAGCAACGGCACCTGGGTCAACGGCGTGCGGATGACCGAGTGCGTGCTCCAGCCGGGCGACCAGATCTCCATCGGAGACGAGATCTTTCGATTCGAGGCTTCGAATGCCGGCGCTACCGTCCAGGCCGCCGCTACTATGCGGGCCGATCGGGTTCCGGCGAGGGCGTCCGCGCCCGTTTTGCGCGTCACCATCACCGGCGGCGGGCCGGTCGGCCTCGGCCTTGCCTTGCTGCTTGACCATCTCATGGGCTCGCGCGTCGCGATCAAGGTGTACGACGGCCGGTGGAAGCGCGACGCGGGCAAGGTCGTCTGGAAGGGCTCCGATGAGGGCAATATCCGGCGTCAGCAGGTGGTGACCATTCAGAGCCGCCAGTTCCTTAAGCTTCCGCCCGAGGTGCAGGAACGGTTGTTCATCCCTGGTGTCTATACCGAGATGTGGCCGAAAGGCCCGGATTCGATCCATGACCTAGGACCACGCAACGTCAGGATCGCGTACGTCGAGGATCAATTGCTCGCGATCGCGAACGACAAATCCAACCAGATCCAGCTCATTCCCGAGGCTTTCGACGCGACGTCGGCGCCGGGCGAAGTCGCCAGCCAGCACGTGCTCGCGATCTGCGAGGGCGGCAAGTCGCGCACGTTCGAGCACTTCTCCGCCAAGTTCGGCGCGGCTGATCCGTCGCTGTACGGCCTGGACGGCGCCCAGGTGAGCGACATGGTGCTCGGCCTCCGGGTCAAATCTGAGCTGCCCGATCCCATGGCCGTGTTGCTGACCGTCACCCAGAACCGCTTCTTGCTGAACTCACTGCGTGGCGAGGGCTTCCTGAATATGCGGCTGACCGATTCAGAGGCCAAGGAAGTCGTGGGAATCGACCCGGTCAGGCAGGTGTTCACCGAGTGCATTCAGGCTGGTCCTTGCTTGCTCGAGATTAAGGCCCCCGGTGAGTTCTTCTGCGGCCTGCATCACGCGCTGTTCCTGCCCGCGCTGCTGAAAGGCTCGGCCTTCTGGGCGCGAGTGGAAGAAGGACTGCGGCTATTCGGCGTCCGGCCGGAGAATCTGACCGCCGTCACCGGATTCCGGCTCGACATGGTCCAGCGACCGCGCTTCACCGCTCAGCTATACCCGAGGACGGCGAGCACGCCAGGGACGTTCGGTTTCCTGCTCGGCGACGCGGCGAACGCGATTCACTTCTGGCCGGGGCGCGGGCTGAACAGCGGGCTGGCCTCGGCCATATCGCTTTCGCGCTGCCTGGCCGGGCAGCGGCGGGTCGACGGCATGCGCGACGCCGACTTCGTGCGCCACGAAGCAGTGATGTCGATGCTGCAATACCGCCACAAGAGCCGGGCGTGGCGGCAGATGGTGACGACCGACGACGAGGGCAACGCCCGCCCGATCAAGGACATCATCGCCCGCGGAATCGCCGAAGGAGACCAGGGAAATTACGACAAGGAAGCCGACTTCAGCGCGCTGATGCAACGGCTGACCCAGACTCGAGGCCGCCTCGCGCCGAGGCTAGACGGGCTGCCCGACGACGAGACGCTGCGCACCCACATGGAGCGCCTGCCAGGTCCGCTGCTGCACACGCTGCTGGTGAGCGACTCCTGGGACACGGTGAACGTCGGCGGCGAGGAGGTGGACGTCGACTGGCTGCTCGACGCGCCGCGGCCGGCCAGACCGCAGCCGCTGGCAGCAGCCGAAAGGGTGAGCGCTGGCTAGGAGCCTGACGCCAGCAGATCACGCAGCGCCGAGTCGAGGTCAGGGAAGGCGAACTCGAAGCCGGTGCTGGTCAGCGCACCTGGCACGCATCGGCGGCCGGTGAGCGCCAACGCCGGGTCAGAGCCCAGGACGAGCGCGCCAAGACGCAGCAGCAGAGTAGGCGTCGGCGGCGCTGCCGGGCGGTGCAGCACGTGCCGCAGCGCGTTCATCAGCTCCGCGTTGGTGACCGGGTTCGGGCTGGTGGCGTGGACGATGCCGGTCAGCCCTGATCGTCAAGGCAGGCTCTGACGATGGCCTGGAAGTCGGCGAAGTGCAGCCAGCTCACCCACTGCCTGCCGGTGCCGATCCGGCCGCCGAGCCCGAAGCGCACCAGGCCGGTCAGCCGCTTCATGGCCGGCGTGAGCGGGTCGAGCACCACGCCGGTGCGCAAGATCACCTGCCGGGCCGCGCGAGCATCCCTCGCCGCCTCTTCCCACGGCCGCGCCACCCCCGGCATCTGGGCGGGCCCGTCGGCCGGCCTAGCGCTCTCGTCGAGCACGGTGTCACCCGCGTCGCCGTAGATCGCCAGCGTGCTCATCTGAACCCAGACGGCTGGCGGGGTAGCGATGCCCGCGGCTGCCTGGACGAGAGCGCGGGTGGGTTCCACCCGAGATCGGGTCAGCAATGCGATATTGGCCGCGGTCGGCGGTCGGTCGACGAGGGCGCCGCACAGGTTTATCACGGCCGCCCCCGCGAGCTCATCGGCCCAGGGGCCCGCCGTCTTGCCGTCCCATTCGATCTGGCGGTTCGCCGAACCCGGCCGCGCGGTCCTGGTCAGGACAACGATCTCGTGGCCACGGCCACCCAGGTCGGCGCTGATCCGGCGGCCGAGCCCGCCGCTGCCGCCCGCGATGATGATCTTCACGTGCGCGGCTCCATGGCGTTCACCTGGTCCTCACCGAGCGGCTTCGCGCATCGCCTTGAGGTAAGCCTGGTTCATCCTGCGCTGCAGGACGCGGCTGACCGGTGCGCCGAGCCTGGCCAGCGGATGCCGCGGACGGGAGAATGCCCGGACCCTGAACAACAGCCGGTCTCCGTTCCGCACGAGGTGGAATGCCTCCTCGCCCGTCTCGGGGTGAGCCGGCAGCGTGCCGTAGGCAAACCCAGCCCGATCTGGCTCGCTGGTCACGTAGACGACGCGGCCGGTCGCCGTCGCGTAGGCGCCAGGCAGCCGAAACCACAGCGCGAACGTCAGGCCTGGTCGCACCGGTTCGGCGGGAAAGATCGCCAGGCCGCTGCCGCTCTGAACCCGCCAGTTCCGCAGCGCGTCGGCTAGGCGATCGAACTGAGCCTGGCTGAACGCGCCAAGGTCGTCCTCCCACTCGTCGTGGTGGTAGCCAGGCGGCATGTCTCCCGCCGTGGCGCCATGCTCGGCGTAGGTCAGCTCACGATCACTTTGCTGAGCGACCAGTCGCGACAGCGCGTCAGGCGACGGCTTCGTCAGCGAGAACACTCAGGCACCATAGCGCCATGACAGAAATCGGATTTCAGCGGGATTGGGAACACGAACTTGGCCGCCAGCTCGCCGAGTGGTCGCTATCGCCTGCCGGGGCTGGACTGTGAGTCCCCGCGGCGTGCGAAGCTATGATTCGCAACGAGGAAAGGCATGCCATGAAGCCGGTCGTAATCGAGATCGAGATCAACTGCACACGGCAGATCGCATGGGAATACATGGTGAACGCCGAGCACAACCCGGAGTGGCTTCCCAATATGCGGTCGTGCACATGGATTACCGAGCCGCCGATCCGCGTCGGCTCCCGGTACGACCAAGTGGCACGGTTTCTCGGCAAGGACGTTCGCACCTCTTTCGAGGTGACGGCGCTTGACGACGGGCGCCTGATCACGATCACATCGCTACCGGGCTCGTCGTTCCCGCTCACGATCACCCGCGAAGTCGAACCGGTCGACGATCGACGCTGCCTGGTCAGGGAGACCGCCGGGGGAGAGCCAGGTGGCTTCTTCGCAGTCGCGCAAGCGCCGATGCGGGCGCTAGTGCGCCGTAATATCGCCAGGGCCTATCGCGGGCTGAAACATTTGCTGGAAAGTCGAGTCGAATCCGCCTAGAGCCTCGTGCGCAAGACGACGATCAGGCTGGCTGACGGGCGCGAGCTGAGCTACTTCGGTGCGATACCGACCCGGCCAGCCGACTACCCCGACCGGCGCGCGCTCCCGTCCGTGCACGTCAGCTCGCAGGCACGCCGTGATCGGCTGGTTGACGAATGGGTGATCATTGCCAGCCACCGGCAAGATAGGACATTCAAGCCCGCCGATGATCAGTGTCCGCTGTGCCCATCATCGGCGACGCGGCTGACCGAGATCCCGGCGCCCGAATACGAGGTCGTCGTGTTCGAGAACCGTTTCCCGACATTGCCGGCCACCATCGAAGGACACACCGATGCGGCGGGCAAGGGGGCTGCTGCCGGGCGGTGCGAGGTCATCTGCTTTAGCCAGCACCACGGCACCTCGTTCGCCGATCTGACCGTGGCGCAGGCTGCCACGGTGATGGCCGCCTGGCTTGACCGATCGGTCGAGCTTGCTCGCTTGCCCGGCGTCGAACAGGTCTACTGCTTCGAGAATCGCGGCCTTGAGATCGGCGCCACGCTATCCCATCCGCACGGCCAGATCTACGCCTTCCCGTACGTCACCCCGCGCACCGAGCGAATGCTGCGGGCCACCGCCGATCACTGGCGGGCGACTGGCCGCAACCTGTTCGACGACGTGCTCGCCGCCGAACGCGAGCAGGCTAGCCGGATCGTGCTCGACGGCAAGCACTGGACCGCGTTCGTCCCGTATGCGGCGCGATGGCCTTACGAGGTGCATATCTATCCGCACCACCGGGTGCCTGACCTGGCCGCGCTGACCGACGAGGCCAAGTCGGAGTTCTGCGGGCTGTATCTCGACCTGCTGCGCAGGTTCGACCGGCTGTTCGATGCGCCCGCGCCGTACATCGCCGGCTGGCACCAAGCCCCCGTGCGTGTCGGTCGCGAGAACTTCGCGCTGCATCTTGAGCTGTTTACGATCAGGCGAGCGCCCGGCAAACTCAAATACCTGGCCGGCTCAGAGTCAGGAATGGGCGCGTTCGCCAACGACGTCGCGCCAGAGGCTGCCGCCCAGCGCCTGCGCGACCTGGCCTAGGCCTGCCGGCGGCAGCGCCGAAGGCGTGCTTCCGGCCGGTGCGATGGATTGCCGCATCCATCGCGTTGCGCGGATTGGTGGTTAGCGCGTTCTGCGGGCTGACGGCGATGGCCTTGCCGTGCTGAAGGCCGGCTGCGGCCACCTGTGGGCGGCGAATTCTCTCTTCATGGCTCCGGCTATGGCGCTGACCTGGTCGACTGCCGCCATGGCGATCACTGAGCCGCCGAATCCGCCGCCGGTCATGCGCGCGCCGAGCGCGCCGGCGCTGATGGCGGTGCCGACGGCGGTGTTGGCCTGTGGCCAGGAGACTTCGAAGTCATCTCGCAGCGAGGCGTGGGAGGCGGTCAGCAGCGGGCCGATGGCGGCCAGCTGACAGCCTCGCAGCAGCTCGACGGTGCGCAGCACCCTATCGTTCTCGGTCACGACGTGCCTGGCGCGGCGCCTGAGCACAGGGTCGGCGAGCCGGTCAATGGCGCCGGGATCGGCGATGTCGCGCAGCGCGGGAACGCCGAGCAGGCGGGCAGCTTCTTCGCATGCGGCCCGCCGGGTCGCGTAGCCGCCATCGATGAGTTCGTGCCTGGCCCGGGTATCGATGATCACGATTGTCAGCCCCAAGGCTCCGAGATCGAAGGGGATCTGGGTGGTCGCTCGGGTCCGGCAGTCGAGCAGCAGTACGTGGTTCGCCTCGCCGCATAGCACGGCCGTCTGGTCCATGATCCCGGTCGGTGCGCCGACGAAGTCGTTTTCGGCCAGCCGGGCGAGCCCGGCCAATTCGGTCCGCGGCACGGTGATCGTGTGCAGATCGATCATGGCTAGCGCGGTCGCGCACTCCAGGGCCGCTGAGGACGACAGGCCGGAGCCGACAGCGAGGTCGGCGTCGATGGCGAGGCTGATGCCTCCCACCGGGTAGCCGGCCCCGCGAAGCGCCCAGGCGACACCCGCCGGGTAGGCCGCCCAACCGCGCACCGACCCTGGCTTGAGGTCAGCGAGCGGGACCGTGACCGTCCCGCCGGGCACCTGGCCCGACGTCACCGCGATGAGATCGTCGTTCCTGCATGCTGCCGCCACGCTGACGCCGGCGCCAATCGCGAACGGCAGTACGAACCCGTCGTTGTAGTCGGTGTGCTCGCCGATCAGGTTCACCCGTCCTGGTGCCCGCCAGATGCCGCCTGGGTCGGTGCCGAACTGCTCGGAGAACCGCAGCGCCGCGCGTTCCTGCGGCGGCGTGACGCCAGGTTGCCGTGTATCCACACCGCATAGTCTGTTCCAGGTCGTGAACCATTCCCTGCCGGGTTGCAATAGAGATGCGATGGACGACGACGGGCTGATCGCTCTCGTGGCGGCAGGAGATGACAGCGCACTGCGGGCGCTGTTCTCCCGGCACGCTCCTTGGCTGGCCGCCCGGCTGCGCGCCGCGTTGCCTGCCGCCGATGTAGAAGACGTCCTGCAGGAAACCTTCATCGCCGTCTGGCGAGGCGCGGGCGGATACCGGCCTGATGGCACGGCCGGCGGGTGGCTGTGGGGGATTGCCAGGCGCCAGGCCGCGCTGCTGCTACGCCGGCGCGGGCCAGCCGCTGCGGTCCTTCTTAGTCAGGTGGCGTCCGACCAGGACGTAGGTGATCCCGCCGATACGGTGCTCGACCGGGTCGACCTTGACCGCGCGGTGGCCGCGCTTGGCCCGCCCGGCGGCACCGAGCGCGAGGTCTGGCGGTTGCTCTACCTGGAGGACCGGCCGGTCGCCGAGGTAGCCGAGATGACCGGCGTTCCGCCCGGCACCGTGAAGAGCCGCGCCTACCGGGCGAGGCAACGGCTGCGGGCGGCGCTGCGAGCGGACGGCTCGGCAGCGGAGCTAGGCAGCCGGATGATGAGGGGAGGCGCGCGATGACCGGCACGTTTCCGCCGCCGGACAGTCCACCCGACGTGGACCTTGGCCGAGTGTGGATCGGGGTGGTCGGCGAAGTCTGGCGTCGTCGCCCTGGACTGCTTGAGCGGTCGGCCGCGGCGCTACTGCGTTCACCAGGGTTGGCCAGGGCGCTGCTGACCACGCCGTCGCTGCTTGTGCCCTGGCTGATCGCGAGCGTGGCCGTGCTCGGCGCCGGTGCGGCGGCGACCTTCGGCACCGGACAGCCCATCGTGGCCCTGATGGCGCCCGCCGTCGCCGCCGCCGGGATCGGCTATGCCTATGGTCCTGGCATCGACCCGGCCTGGGAGCTCGCCGCCAGCATGGCGATCAGCGACCGGATCGTGCTGCTGGTGCGCGCGCTCGTCGTGTTCGCTGTCTACGCGCTACTCGGCCTGGCGGCGTCGGCGGCGTCAGGCGTCGCGGCCGTGCTCACCGTCGGCTGGCTTATCCCGATGACACTGGTGTCGGCGCTGGCGCTGGCCGCCGCGATGGTGGCGAGGTCGGCGAATGTCGGCGTCGCCACCGGGCTGAGCGGGTGGACGATCATGGTGCTGTCCTGGCGCGCGGCCGACGGGCGATTCACCGCGGCCGTCACGTACACGGCGCCCCGCGCCGCGCTGTATCTGGCTCTCGCCGCTTGCTGCGGCATCGCCGCGGCGTTCGCGCCGCGCGTGCGGAAAGGAACGCCGTGAATATCGAGATCGCAGATGTCACTCGCCAGTTCGGCCGGACCCGGGCGGTCGCCGGGGTGAGCCTGCGCACAGGTGCCGGGGTCTTCGGGCTGCTCGGGCCGAACGGTGCTGGTAAGACAACGCTGTTGCGCATGCTGGCCACCGTGATCACGCCGACTTCAGGCAGCATGCGGCTGCTCGACCGGGATCCAGGCGCATATGCGGCCCGACGGGAGATCAGGCGCAGGCTCGGCTACCTTCCGCAGAGCCTCGGGTACTACCCGGGCTTCACGGTGGCTGAGTTCGTCGAATACTTCGCGCTGCTCAAGGACATGCCGCCCCGGCAGGTTCCCGGTGCCGTGGCGACCGCGATCGAGCGAGTCGAACTCGCCGGCAAGGCGCGGGCTAAGCTGCGGACGCTCTCCGGAGGAATGCTGCGGCGAGTCGGCATCGCCCAGGCGATCGTCAACGAACCCGAGCTTCTGCTGCTCGACGAGCCGACCGCCGGCCTCGATCCCGAGCAGCGCGTAGCGTTCCGCTTGTTGCTGCGTGAGCTCGGCGCGCGCGCCACCGTCGTGGTCAGCACGCACCTGGTCGAGGACATAGGCGTGGCCTGCGGCGAGGTCGCACTGATGGACGCGGGCAAGCTGGTGTTCCACGGCACTCCGCAGGAGCTGACCGCCAAGGGCGAAGGGCACGCGATCGGCGACGCCCCGCTTGAGCGCGGGTACAGTGCTGTGCTCGCGGCGGCGCGGTCATGACGGCCGGCGCGGGTCAGGTCGTCGGCCAGGCCGATGGCGAGTGGCGTGCCTGGCGGCAGCGGCTCGTCGCCGGGGTACGGCTGCTCAGGCTCGAGCTGCGCCGCAGCGCGATGGTGTGGATGCTGCCGGTGACTGGTGCGCTGTTCTGGTACAACGCCTTCCGCGAGAGCATGGCCGAGCCGGCCATGTGGAACCTGCGCGCGATGACGATGCAGCACGGAGTCCTGCTCGACTTCGCTCCGCCAGTGGTTGGTGCGGCCGCCTGGATGGGGTCACGCGATGGCAGGCGGCAGCTGACCGACCTTATCGGCACGGTGCCCAGGCCGCGGTGGACGGCGCAGCTTGCCACCTGGGCCGCGGTGACCTGCTGGGCGCTGGTCGCCTACTGCTGCTGCGTCGGCGTACTTTACGGCCTGACCGCGCGGCAGGCGTCGTGGGGCGGTCCGTTGTGGTGGCCCGCCGTGGTCGGCGCCGCCGGGATCCCCGCGCTTGCCGCCGTCGGGTTCGCCGCCGGTGCCTGGTTTCCCAGCCGGTTCACGGTCCCGATCGTCACCGTCGGCGCGTTCTTCGCGCTCGGGTTCAGCTCGCAGCCGCGAGCGCCGCAATGGCGGGTCTCACCGACGGTCTCAGGGGCGCCGTCCATCGGACCCGATGCGGGCATCGGCACCTTCTACCACTACCTGCCAGATCTGTCGATCGCCCAGGTGATCTGCGTGGTCGGCGTCGCCGTGGCGGCGCTTGGCGCGCTCGGCCTGCTCGACCGCGCGAGCGGATCCTGGCTGCGGCCCATCGCGTCAAGCATGACCGCCGTCGGCCTGGCCGCTGTCGTCCTCGCCGCCGGGCTCGCGGGCACCGCCCGTCTTGACCCGCACGGCATGCTAGTGATTCCGGGGCTGCACGACGCCGCCAACGACCGGCCGATCGGTTACACGCCGATCTGCGCTCACGCCGTGATACCGATCTGCCTCAACCCGGCCTACGCTGCCTACTTGCCAGAATGCAAGCGCGCGCTGGCACCGGTGCTCGCCGAGGTCGCCGGGCTGCCAGGACTTCCGGTGAGAATGAGCCAGGGCGCGCCGGTCTACTTTGGTCCGCTGAATTCCGGCTTCGCGCCGAGCGGGGCTGGCGTGGTCATCGCTGATGGTTCATCCGACGGGTCGCGGCAGACCACCCTGGTGCTGCCCGATCAGCTTCCTGGCGAGCCGAGCGGCGCGGATATCACCGTCAACCAGTTCATCGGTCAGATCAGGCTGCCCGTCGCCGCCGACCTGATCAAGATCATGGTCGGGGTAGCTCCCGGCGCGGTGCGGGTCGGCGCGGTTCCGGGTGCCGGGAGAATCAGCGCGGCTTCCGGCGGCGGGAGCCCTGCTCAGCGGGCGGTCGCTGCCGCGCTTGCCATCGATGCCGGAGCGACTGGCGCCCCACGAGCAAACACGGCCGTCGGCTTGGCGGCCGACCGGTTCGCCGCGCTGCCAGCGGCGGTCAGGCACGCCTGGCTCGCCACGCACCTGACCGCGCTGCGGGCAGGCCGGATAACGCTGGCGCAGCTGCCATGACCGCGCGAACGATCATCACGGTGCCAGCCGACGCCAGGCCAGATGCGGGGTCGGCGCTGCGGCTGGTCCGGCTGCACCTCGAGAGCCGCCGGGTCACCGCT
>DATNEK010000255.1:0-19017 GCA_035553055.1 Streptosporangiaceae bacterium
GAGCCCAGATCGCCGGCTCGCCTGCGCTGATCGGAATGATCCGGCGTGGCCGCCCGGATGGCGAGCAGCCGCTCGCCTGCTGAGGCAGCGAGATCACGGGCGAAAATGTCATCGGACGGAAAAACCACAAACGCTCCAGCGGGCTCAATAAGCTCCCCAGCCGCGAACCACCGCAGCCCAGGTCTTCCACAGGATCTGCAGGTCGAGCATGAGCGACCAATTCTCGACGTAACGCAGGTCCAGGCGCACTGACTCATCCCAGGAAAGCTCGGACCGGCCGTTTACCTGCCACAAGCCAGTCATGCCCGGCTTGACCGCCAGCCTGCGCCTTACATGGTCACCATACATGGCCGCCTCTTCCGGCAGCGCGGGCCGCGGCCCTACCAGCGACATCTCGCCAGCCAGCACGTTGAGAAACTGCGGCAGCTCGTCAAGCGACCATCGGCGCAGCCAGGCACCCAGCCTCGTCATCCTTGGGTCGCGCCTGATCTTGAATAGCGGCCACTCCTGCTGGTTCTGCCGGGCCAGGCTCGCCTTCAGCGCCTCGGCGTCAGGCACCATGGTGCGGAATTTGTACACGCAGAACGCGCGCCCGCCCTTACCGACCCTGGTCTGCTTGAACAGCACGGGACCGCCGTCATCTACCTTGATCGCCAGCGCGATAACGGCGAACGTAGGAGCGGCGGCAATAAGCGCGACGAGAGCGAATACCTTGTCGAAAACGGACTTGATAATGAGCCGGGCGCCGCTGAACTCCGGGTGGTCCATGTACAAAAGCGGCAACCCGGCGGTTGGCCTTATCGTGGTGCGCGGCCCGGCGACGTCGAGCAGAGCGGGAGCCACACACAGCTCGGTGCCGCTCTTCTCCAGGTCCCAGGCAAGGTCTCTGAGCCTTGCTCCCGCCATCTCGGGGCAGGCGAGAACGGCGACAGTGTCGGCATCGTACTGGCTGACCACATCGGCGACTCCTTCCAGTCCGGGCGTGACCGGCACATCGTCAAGCAGGCCGGGCGGAACCGTGTCGGCGACGCAGGCCGCCACTACGGAAAGGCCGTGATAAGTCTGCCTGCGGAGCACGGTGACGATGTCAGCGACGACAGCGGCGTGCCCGACCACGACGACCTTGCGCATGCAGTTGCCGTGGCTGCGCGCCCGGTGCAACTGCTTGCGTATCGCGTACCTGGCGAGCAGGTCGAAAAGCGTCACGCTAGGCAGCGCGATGGCCACATAGGCCCTGGCCAGATCGATCTTCGAGGCATAGGACAAGATGGCGACGGCAGCCACAAGGAAGGCTCCGGCGTTGAGTACCCGCCTGAACTCATCTGTTCCGACGCCGATGAACCTCGAGTCGTACGCTCCGGCGAATACCAAGGTGAGCAGCCAGATGAGCGGGAGCGTCAGGCTGAGCGCCACGTAGGCGGCCGGATGGTGCCCCGAAGCGCCGAACCTGACCTGGTAGGCGAGCAAGCCGGCCGCTAGGCCGCAGCATCCGTCGGCAGCCCCGGCCATGATCAGGTAGCGAGCCGTCCATGGGCCTGAGCCGATGGCTGCCAGGCTTGTTTGGAGCTTGGTACGTTCTGAGGTGCTAGTGACCGCGGCGTGTCCAGACACCCAGAACCTCCCTCCAAGGTTCCACGTACTAACAGGCAGGCACATCGCCACGATCGGGCGCCACCCCGCACCGACCCCCCGCGGCCCTCGCTCGGCCGCAACGGCGCTCACGAGGGTGCGGACGGACGATCATCGACCGCACCAGGTGGCAGCACCGGACTTGATCGATTAGATCACGCCTCATCGAAGCTGATCAGGACGTTAACGAAGTGGGTGTGACACTTTGTGTGCCAGCGCGCGAATACCCGCGTTTAACTGGGCGACGCGTGAAACTCGTTCTGCGCGGTAGCCAGACCGCGGTCAAGCAGAGCCTCGACGGCGTCGGCTGCGCGCCCGACCAGCAGCGGCAGTTCCTGGCGCTCGGCCTTGGTGAAGTCGCCAAGCACGTGATCGGCGGCGACCCGGCGACCCTGCGGGCGGCCAACCCCGATCCTGACCCGATTGAACTCGGCGGTGCGCAAGGCAGACGCCACTGACTTGACCCCGTTGTGGCCGGCGTCACCGCCGCCGCACTTCAGCCTGATCGCGCCGAAGGGCAGGTCGATCTCGTCATGCACGACGATGATCCGCTCGGCCGGGATCTTGTGATAGGCAGCGCACGAGGCCACAGGACCGCCGGACAGATTCATGTACGACATCGGCTTGGCCACGGTGACGGCGTGGCCGGCCAGCTTGCCTGACGCCGCGAGCATCCGGTGGCGGTTTCGCCGGAAGCCGTCGCCGATCCTGGCCGCCAGCTCATCGGCGACGGCATAGCCCGCGTTGTGCCTGTTGCCGCTGTAGTCAGAACCTGGATTACCGAGCCCGACTATGAGCCAGCGCTCGCCCGACGCGTCGGGTTCAGCCCGGCCGAAAGCGCGCAAGCCAGCCCCAAGCCGCGGCACACAGCACCAAGCCTGCTATTCGCCTGGCGGCGCAGCCTCCGGCGCCGCTTCTGGCGCTGCCGGAACCGCCTCGGCGGCAAGCTCTCCGGCAGGAACCTCGCCAAGGTCGGCCTCGATCTGCGCGGCCGTCGGCGCGCTGATCACGTGCAGCACGAGCACGTCAGGCTCCATCGCCAAGGTGGCGCCGCGCGGCAGAGTCAGATCGCCGGCCGTGACCGATGTGCCGACTGCCATGTTTTCGACGTCGACCTCGATGGCCGGCGGAATGTGGGTGGCCTCGGCTTCGACGGACACCTGGACAAGCTGCTGGTCGAGCAGGCCGTCTGGGGCGACCTCGCCGCTCACCGTGACCGGGATCTCGACGGTCACCTTCTCGCCCCGCCTGACCAAGATGAGATCGACGTGCTGGACGGTGCCCTTGATCGGGTTGCGCTGTACGGCCTTGGGCAGCGCGAGCTCGCTGCCGCCTTTCAGTCCATCAAGCCTGATCAGCACGTTCGCCGTGCGCAGCGCGAGCAGCACGTCGTGACCGGGCAGCGACAGGTGCCTCGGCTCGGTACCGTGCCCGTATAGCACCGCTGGCACGAGGCCAGCGCGCCGGTCACGCCGTGCGGCACCCTTACCGAGCTCGGTCCGCTGCGTCGCGGACATGTGTACTTCGGGCACGGTGCACTCCTGGTCCGATGGCGGGAAAGGCGAAACTCTTGCCCGCGATTGTAGCCGATAGGTTTACTGCCCGCCGGGGTCCGGGGGCCGTCCGGGCTAGCAGAGCGGGGGTCCTGGGGTCGCCGCCCGGGCTAGCAGAGCGGGGGTCCGGGGGTCGCCCCCCGGGCTAGCACTGCTGCCGGGGTCCGGGGGGTTCCCCCCGGACCCCGGCAGCGCTAGCTCTGGCCGTCGAACAGGCTCGTCACCGAGCCCTGCGAGAAGACCTCGGTGATGGCTCTGGCGATCAGCGGGGCGATCGACAGCACGGTCAGCTTATCGAATTGCTTCTCTGGCGGTATCGGCAGCGTGTTGGTGACGATGACCTCGCTGACCGATGAGTTCTTGAGCACGTCGACCGCGTGACCGGACAGCACGCCGTGAGTGGCCGTCACGATCACCCGCGCGGCACCCTGAGCGAAGATGATCTCAGCGGCGTTGGCGATCGTGGTTCCGGTGTCGATCATGTCATCGACCAGGATGCACGTCCTTCCGGCCACCTGGCCGACGACCTCAAGCACCTTCACCTGGTTGGCGACATCAGGATCGCGGCGCTTGTGGATGATCGCGAGCGGGCAGCCGAGCCTGTCCGTCCACCGCTCGCAGACTCGTACCCGGCCGGCGTCCGGCGCGACGACCGTGACCTGCGACAGGTCGAGCTTGTTCTCCAGGTAGGAGGCGAGGATCGGCAGCGCGAACAGATGGTCGACCGGCCCGTCGAAGAACCCCTGGATCTGAGCGGTGTGCAGGTCGACGGCCATCAGCCGGTCGGCGCCGGCCGCGGTGAACAAGTCGGCCATCAGCCTGGCCGATATCGGCTCCCGGCCACGGCTCTTCTTGTCCTGCCTGGCGTAGCCGAAGAACGGCGTGACAACCGTGATCCGCTTGGCCGAGGCCCGCTTGAGCGCGTCGACCATGATCAGCTGTTCCATGATCCACTGATTGATCGGCGCGGTATGGCTCTGCAGCACGAAGGCGTCGCAGCCTCTGACCGACTCGAGGAACCGCACGAAGATCTCGCCGTTGGCGAAGTCGAACAGGGTCGTCGGGGTCGGCTGGATCCCCAGGTAGTCGCCGATCTCGCGGCCTAGGTCTGGATGCGCTCGGCCGCTGAAGAGCATCAACCGCTTGTCATTTGTACCGGCGCTGACCGTCACCAGAACCCTACTTTCACTTTCTCTGTGCTGGCTTCCTCGCGTCCACCCTGGTCCCAGGCGTCAGGTGGGCGAACGGGCCGACCTGCGCGCCATCGCCGATCACCGCGGATTCGCAGACCGACTTGATGACCGTGGCACCGCTTCCGACCACGGTGTCGCGGAGCAGGCAACCGGGCCCGACGCTGGCCCTGGCGGCTACCGTTGTACTGCCTTCGAGCTGAGTGCCCGGCCCGATGTAGGCATCAGCGGCCAGGCAGACACTCACGTCGATCCAGGTGCTTTCAGGGTCGGCGATCTTTACGCCTGATCGCATGGCCGACGCCAGAAGCCTGGAGTTCATCACCCGGCTCACGTGAGCAAGCTGGGTAAGATCATTGACCCCCTGAATTTCTTCAAAATCAGGGCAGTTAACCGTGGCAACCACATGGCCGTCCGCGCGCAGGACACCGACCGCGTCGGTGAGGTATTCCTCGCCTTGCGCGTTGTCGGTCCTCACCCGCTTGACCGCGTCGGCGAGCCGGTCGCCGTCGAACGCGTACATGCCAGGGTTAATCTCGGTGATCGCGCGCTGCTCGGCCGTGGCGTCGGCCTGCTCGACGATCGACCCGAACTCCCCGCTAGCGGTTCTGATGATCCGGCCATACCCGGTCGGGTCAGGTGCGCGTGCCGTCAGCACCGCGGCCGCTGCCCCCGATCCGTCACGCTGCGCCGCTAGCGCCGCCAGCGTGGCGCCGCGCAGCAGCGGCGTGTCCGCGTAAGTCACGACCACGGTGCCGCTGATCGTGCCGATGGTCTCGAGTGCGACCCTGACCGCGTGGCCGGTGCCGCCCAGGTAGTCCTGCACGACGATTACGGCGCCTGGCACCCGTTCCCTGGCGTGCGCGGCCACCTGGTCGGCACTGTGCCCGACGACGACGATCAACCGCTCAGGGTTCAGCTCGGCTGCCGCGGCCATGCAGTGGCCGAGCATCGTCTGCCCGCAGATCCGCTGCAGCGCCTTCGGGGTGGCCGACTTCATCCTGGTGCCCTCGCCGGCCGCGAGCACGATGACGGCTGCGGGACGCGATGCGCTCACTCGGCTTGACTCCCTGATGTCGCTGACGCTCGCGGAACGTGCTGAACCCTACCCCCGACTTGTGCAGGATACCTTCACAAATCTCGGCCAGGTCCACTACAAGTCATTCTCGCCCGTAACACGACAAGCTGCGAGAGCCGACCCCGGTGGCGGCGCGTACTGCGACACTAAGGTGTGGCGCAGTGGGTGTTGCATGTGGATCTCGACCAGTTCATAGCCGCCGTCGAGGTGTTGCGCAAACCCGAGCTTCGCGGTCTGCCGATCGTCGTAGGCGGAGACGGCGACCCGACCAAACGCGGAGTCGTCAGCACAGCCTCCTACGAGGCCCGCGCTCATGGCGTGCACTCAGGGCTGCCGCTTCGCACCGCGGCCAGGCGCTGCCCGCAGGCGGTGTTCCTGCCGGTCGACCGGGCCGCCTACGAGGCCGCGTCAGATGAGGTGATCCGAGCGCTGCGCGAACTCAAGGCGGTCGTCGAGGTGATGGGCTGGGACGAGGCGTTTCTCGCGGTCGACACCGACGATCCTTTTGACTTCGCCCGGCTGATACAGCGCCAGGTCAAGGCGGCAACTCAGCTCGACTGCACGGTCGGCATCGGCCAGAACAAGCTGCAGGCGAAGATCGCGACCGGCTTCGGCAAGCCCGCCGGCGTGTTCAAGATCACAAGCGATACCTGGCTGGCGACGCTGGGCGACAAGCCGACCGACGCGCTGTGGGGCGTTGGCTCGAGGACGGCAAAGCGGCTCGCCAGCCTGTCGATCAAGACGGTCGCCGAACTGGCATCCGCGTCGCCGCGCGAGCTAGCGCCGCACTTTGGCCCGACCATTGGCCCCTGGCTCGTGCAGCTCGCCAGGGGCATCGATCTGTCGAAGGTCACGGCCGAGCCTTACGTGCCGCGCTCGCGCAGCCGCGAGGTGACCTTCCAGCAGAACATCGCCGACTGGGATCAGGTCAAGGCTGAGGTAGCCAAGATCGCTGCCATGGTCAGCGACGATGTGGCAGCCGAGGGTAGGCCGGCGGCCAGGATCGTGGTGAAGGTCCGGTACGCGCCGTTTTTCACCTATACCCACGGTCACGCGCTCGCCGAGCCGACATCGGACCCCGTCGCGATCGAGGCGGCGGCGCTCGGGGCGCTTGACTGGTTCACCAGGCGGGACCCGGTCCGCCTGCTCGGCGTCCGCGCCGAGTTCGCCGAGCCTTAGTCGTCAGTCGCTCCATAATGAATGCGACCGCCGTCACGGAAGCGCAAGCCGGCCGCTGCGGCCTTGGCGGAGTATCCGAGTAGCCCCTCCTTCCATCGCTCGGTATCTTGAAGGGGCGCCACTCGCCGACCACGCCGAGTTGGCGATCCGGCGTAGGGTAATTGGCAGCCCGCGAGACTTTGACTCTCGTTGTTCTGGTTCGAGTCCAGACGCCGGAACCCTTGCCTCATTCGCCGCCGAAACCTGCCCTTTCACTGCCGCGCGGCCGGAAGTCGACTCGCGATCAGGACTGACCGAACCTCAACCTGGGTAGCAAACTGAGCCCGGATGTTGGTTACGTGCAGTGAACACCACAGGTGTAAGGGCTGAATTCTGTGGAAGATCCCTCTAGGGTGCCCGGGAAACCTACGGTACCGTAAGCTACGGTTACGTAAGCGTATTCGCGTCTGCCCATGACCTCGGTTATGCGATCGCTCTTCCGACCGGCCCTACAAGCCAACGAGGAACCGTGATGACCGCCACTACCGACCTCGCCGTCGCGCCAGACAAGGTGGCCGAGCCGACACCGGCCGGGCGCCAGGCACCACTTCCCGAAATCGAGCCACTCGCGAGCGCGAACGTGCATCGCGCCGCCGTCGCCATCTTCACCGGCGTGCCGATGCTCGCGCTCGTCGCCGCCGTACCAGCCGCCTGGATCTGGGGCTTCCTGAACTGGCAGACCGTGCTAGTGGGTATCGCCTTCTACCTGCTGTCCGGCCTCGGGATCGCGATGGGCTTCCATCGTTACTTCACACATGGCTCATTCAAGGCGACCAGGGCCTTCAAGATCGTGCTCGGTGTCGCGGGCACGCTCGCTGTTGAAGGGCCGATACTCAACTGGGTCTCCGACCACCGCAGGCACCACAAGTACAGCGACAAGCAAGGTGACCCGCACTCGCCCTGGCGATTCGGCACCGATCTGCGGGCGCTCACCAAGGGTCTGATCTGGGCCCACATGGGCTGGCTGTTCGACAAGAACACCACTTCGCACAAGAAGTTCTCTCCCGACTGGCTGGCCGACAAGGACATCAGGGCTGTGCACAAGATGTTTCCCGCGCTGGTCGTCGTGACCTTGCTGGCCCCGGCCCTGATCGTGGGCCTGTGGACAATGTCGTGGCAGGGTGCCCTGATCGCGCTGTTCTGGGCCGGCCTGGTGCGGGTCTCGTTCCTGCACCATGTCACCTGGTCGATCAACTCGATCTGCCACACGTTCGGCAAGCGCGAGTTCGAAGCCAGGGACAAGTCGAGGAACGTGGCCTGGCTCGCCGTTCTCTCGTTCGGTGAGTCGTGGCACAACTTGCACCATGCTGACCCGACATGCGCCAGGCACGGCGTGTTCAAGGGCCAGATCGACATCGCCGCCCGAGGCATCTGGCTGGCGGAGAAGCTCGGCTGGGTGTGGAACGTTCGCTGGCCCGACGCCGACCGGCTAACCGGCAAGAAGGTGGGCTCGGTACGTGAACTCGGCCCCATGACCAAGCGCGGCGCAGCGAATCCGATTGGCTGATTGGGCGCCTCTGCCTGCATGATGGGGCAGTGACCAGCCAAACCCCGGCGTCTGGACGCAAGAGGATGACAGGCAAGGAACGACGCGAGCAACTCCTTGACGTCAGTCGTCGCCTGTTCGCGGAGCGCGGCCTGGACGGCACCTCCATCGAGGAGATCGCCGCCCGGGCCGGCGTCTCCAAGCCAGTTGTCTACGAGCACTTCGGCGGCAAGGAAGGCCTCTACGCGGTCGTCGTTGATCGCGAGGTCGATCGCCTCCTCGGCATGGCGACGGCCTTGCTCGGCGGCGAGGACACCATGGAGAAGTTCGAGGTCGCCGCCGTCGCGCTGCTGCGCTACATCGAGGACAACAGCGATGGCTTCCGCATCCTTGTGCGCGACTCGCACCCCGCATCCGGTTCAGGCACATTCGCGAGCCTGATCAGCGACATCGCCGGACAGGTCGAGTACACACTCGCTGACGTGCTCAAAGACCGCGGCTATGACCCGAAGCTCGCGCCGATGTACTCCCAGATGCTCGTCGGCATGGTCGCCTTCGCCGGGCAGTGGTGGCTTGACGTGCGCAAGCCCAAGCTCGAGGAGATGGCCGCTCACCTGGTCAACCTGGCATGGAACGGCCTGTCACATCTCGACCCCAAGCCAAAGATCTCACCCGAGGCCTCCCGCATGCTCCGCGAGCGCCCCAAACCCTGGTAGCCCACCCCGACCCCGCCCGGCCCCGCACTTGGGTGCTACCGCTTGCGCGCGACTACGAAGACGCGGCGGAACGGGAAGGCGGTCCCATAGCTGGCTTGCGGGTACGCCTGGCGGAGCAGCCCGCCGTACTCGGTCAGGAACTCCTCCCGCTCGGCGCCGACCAGCGCGGTGATCACCGGGCGCAAGCCGGTGCCGCTGATCCAGCGGAGCACGGGATCCTCGCCGGTCAGCACGTGCAGGTAGGTCGTCTCCCACGCGTCAACCGCGCAGCTTGCGCCGAGCAAGTCCAGGTAGTCGGCTGGGTTTGCCGCTTGCCTGGTCAGTGCGACCGCGCTGAGCTTGTCGCTCCAGCGATCGGTGCGGGCAAGTTCGCGAAGCAGCCGATGGGTTGGCTCGTCGTGATTGGCTGGCACCTGGAAGGCCAGCCATCCGCCGTCGGCCAGGTAGTCCACCCACTTCACCAGCAGCGATTCGTGATCCGGTACCCATTGCAGCATCGCGTTGGAGACGATCACGTCGAGGTGTCCAGCCGGCTTCCAGTCGCGCGCGTCCATGTGCTCGAACCGCGGCCTTGGCCCTTCGGCACCCGCGGCCGCGAGCACCTCCCGCGCGGCGGCGATCATCTCGGCCGAGCTGTCGACACCGGCCACGTCCGCGTTCGGCCAGCGCCTGCACAGTTCGACGGTGAGTTCACCAGGCCCGCAGCCGATGTCGGCGACGGACTGGGGGTCGGTGGCGCCGATCCGGCTGATCAGCTCGTAGAACGCGCGAGACCGCTCATCGCCGAACTGCCGGTACTGGTTCGGGTCCCACATCCCAGTCTCCTTCCCATGGCCACCCCTGGCCGCCTCAGAAGCTAGTGGCTAACTCGGGCGATATCTTGATATCGAGATTCTTTCCATACTTCTACAGCCACCAACCTCTCGATGTCAAGAGATATGCTGCGAGGGTGGATGTGATCATTCCCGAGCCGCACGAGTTGCGCGACGAGGTCGACGACCTGGTGGCTGGCTGGCACGCCCAGCGACCTGACCTCGACCTGGAGCCGATGCAGGTGCTCAGCCGGGTGTCACGGCTGGCCAGGCACCTGGACCGGGCCAGGCGAGCGGCCTTCTCCGCCCATGGGCTCCAGACCTGGGAGTTTGACGTGCTTTCGGCGTTGCGCAGGCAGGGGCCGCCATATCAGCTAAGCCCCGGAGCGCTGCTGCGCGCGACGCTGGTTACTTCGGGGACGATGACCAACAGGATCGACAGGCTAACCAAGGCTGGCCTGGTCGCCAGGCATCCGGATCCGACTGACCGACGGGGCGTGCTCGTGCGGCTGACCGACCAGGGCGCGGCCGTGGCCGATGCCGCTCTGACGGACCTGCTCACCCACGAGCGGGAACTGCTCGCTGGCCTCCATGCCGACCAACAGGCCGCGCTCGCTACGCTTTTGCGTGTGTTGCTTACCCCGTTCGATAGCTGTGAGCAGGCATAAGAGCCGAGCTACCCCCGCGCGATTGCCGATGGCACTGCTGGACAGAAAGTAAACTGCCCGGGATGCGCTGGAACGTCCGCCTGATCCTGGCTGCTGTCACGCTAGCCGCGATAGTGCTAGCCGGATGCACCCAGCTATCCGCCGGACATAGCAGGCGGGCAGGAGCGACGACCCGTCCGCTGTTCGGCATGGCCGGCCTGCTCGCGGGGCTCAGGCATCGCGGTCTCGGTGCGTCCTACTATCTCTCGCTCGGCGACTCGCTGTCGCAAGGGATACAGCCAGGCCCGACAGGCACCAACAGTCCGACCGCGCAGGGCTACCCCGATCAGCTCGAGACGATGCTGCGTACCGACATTCCCGGGCTGCGGCTGGTCAAGCTGGGTTGCTCTGGCGAGACGACGGCGACGATGATTCGTGGCGGGGTCTGCGGCTACTCAGGCGGTAGCCAGCTTGCCCAGGCCACCCGGTTCCTGCGGGCGCATCGGGGTAAGGTCGCCCTGGTCACAATCGACATCGGCGCCAATGACCCGAACTCTTGCATACTCGGCCAGCCGGCGTCACATATCTTCGGCTGCATATCGAGCCGGATCACGGAGACCGAGCGCAACGTCGCGTTGATCATGTCCAAGCTCAGGGCTGCCGCTGGCAAGCGAGTGCTCATCGTCGGAATGACCTACTACGTTCCAGAGCTTGGCCTGTGGCAGCGCAGCCAGACCGGCAAGGAACTCGCGCTGCTCACTGAGGGCTTCGCCGCCGGTGTTAACCAGCTACTTGTCGAGCGTTACCACCGGTATGGCGCGCGAGTGGCCGACGTGTTCGACGCGTTCAAGAGCGCTGATTTCGCTGGCGCCACCAGCCGGGTGCAACAGGGACACAGCACCATTGTCCCCCCGAACGTGCGCGCGGTGTGCTCGCTGACCTGGATGTGCGCGCCGCGACCGCGCGGGCCGAACGAACACGCCAACAGCGCCGGCTATAGCGTCATCGCCAGGGCTTTCTGGCGCGCCATCGTCGGCACGCGGGCCTAATCGGCGGCTTCCTCCGCAAGCTCGAGCCACCGGTCCTCGATCGCCGCCTTCTCCGACTCGACGCCGCGCAGTTCGTCGCCGAGTTCGACTAGCCGGGCGTAGTCGGTCGCTGCCCTGGCCAACGCCTCGTGCAGCTCGGCCTCCCGGCCAGTCAGCCGGGCGAGCTGCCGGTCGAGCCTGGCGAGTTCCTTCTTCGCTTCTCGCAGCCGTGCGGACCCGGACCCGGCCGCGTCCTTGGCCGGCTGCTGGTCCGGTGAGCCAGCGAGAGCCCCGGTCGCCGCCGCCCGGCGATCCAAATACTCCTGCACACCGCCAGGCAAGAACGCGAGCTTGGAGTCGACGATCGCGATCACGTGATCGGTGACCCGTTCTAGGAAGTACCTGTCGTGGCTCACTACGACTACAGAACCGGGGAAGCCATCAAGCAGGTCCTCGAGCTCGGTGAGCGTCTCGATGTCCAGGTCGTTTGTCGGCTCGTCAAGCAGAAGCACGTTGGGCTCGGCCATCAGCACCATCTCAAGTTGCAGCCTCCGCCGCTCACCGCCCGACAATTCGGAAACTAGAGTCCATTGCCGGTCGGCACGCAGCCCAAGCCGGTCGAGCAGCTGGCTGGCCGAAAGTTCACCCTTGCCGATCTTGACGCTGCTCCTTACCTGCTCGGCCGCTTCGAGCGCCCGAAGCCCCGGTTCGACGGGCGCCGGTTCTTGGGTTAGATAACCAAGTCGCACGGTCTTCCCGCGCGCGACCGTGCCGCTCGGCACCTCGGCACCGGCATCGCCGGCGAGTGCCCGCAGCAGCGTCGTCTTGCCGCTGCCGTTGACACCGACGACACCGACACGGTCACCGGGGCCAAGCTGCCAGGTGACGCCGTCAAGCAGGGTCCGGTCACCGAAGCCAAGCGTCACATCGGTCACGTCGATCACCGTCTTGCCGAGCCTGGCCGCGGCGATACTTGATAGCTCAACCCCGTCGCGGGGCGGCGGCTCGTCCGCGATCAGCGCGGTGGCGGCCTCGATCCGGAACTTCGGCTTGCTTGTCCTGGCCGGCGGACCCCGCCTGAGCCAGGCGAGTTCCTTGCGCAGCAGGTTGCGACGTCGCTGGTCGGCGGCGGCGGCGAGCCTGGTGCGCTCGGCCTTGGCGAGAACGTAGGCCGAATAACCGCCATCGTAGGAACGCACCTGGCCGTCTGCCACCTCCCAGGTGCGATCGCAGACGGCATCGAGGAACCAGCGATCATGGGTGATCACAACGAAGGCCTTAGCGGGGGTTCCAGGGGGTCGCCCCCCTCGGCCAGCACTGGCGGGGGTTCCAGGGGGTCGCCCCCCTCGACCAGCACTAGCGGACGTCAGGTAGCCGGCCAACCAGCCGATCGCTTCGATGTCCAGATGGTTGGTTGGCTCGTCGAGCAGCAGCAGGTCGTGGTCCCGGCGCAGCAGCGCGGCGAGCGCTACCCGGCGGCGCTCGCCTCCTGACAGCCGCTCGGCCTCGGCGTCGAGAGCGATATCGGCGATCAGCGCGGCGATCAGCCCGCGCACCCGCGCGTCTGTGGCCCATTCGTGCTCGGCCATGTCGCCGAACACGATCTGGCGCACCGACCCGGAAAGCTGCTCCGACTGCGGCAGGTAACCGATCGTGAGGTCGCGCGCCCGGGTGGACCGGCCCCCGTTCAGGTTGGTAGCGCCGGCCAGCACGTCAAGCAGCGTGGTCTTGCCAGAGCCGTTCCGCCCCACCACGCCGACGCGGTCGCCAGCCGCGACACCGAGCGACACCTGGTCAAGCAGCACTCGGCTGCCGTACGCCTTGACCGCCGCCTCAAGGTTGACCAGATTCACCGGTTGACCAGATTCACGTAGCTGCCACCGGGTCGACCAGGCTCGCGCCAGGCACAGGTCCGCATACCTGGACGACGGCACGACACACACCGGCGCCGGTAATCCCGACCGCCAGTTCGCTGGCCGCGTCCGCGTCGGCGGCAAGGAAGGCGCAGGTCGGGCCGGAGCCCGACACGATCGCGCCGAGGGCGCCATGTTCTCGACCAGCCGCGAGCGCCCGGCGAAGCAGCGGCTGCAAGGACAAAGCGGCGGGCTGCAGGTCGTTGGTCAGCAGCGGCCCAACCGCGGCTGGATCGCCGGAACGCAACGCGGCCATCAACTCGGTGCTCAGCGCGGGCGAGGTGCCGGCCTGGGGGGACGATCCCGGCGTGCTTGACCCCGAGGCGCGGGCCGACCTCAGGCGGTCATACGCGGCGTAGACATCGGGAGTGGACAGCCCGCTCGTTCCGAAGGCGAGTACCCAGTGATAGTTACCAGACACCAGTGCCCTGGTCAGCTGCTCGCCCCTGCCGATGCCGACCGCGGTCCCGCCGAGCAGCGCGAACGGCACGTCGCTGCCCAACTGAGCGCCGATCTCACCAAGCTCGGCCCCGCTGCACCGGCTTCCCCATAGCTCGTTGCAGGCGACAAGCGCGGCCGCCGCGTCCGCGCTGCCGCCAGCGAGGCCGGCCGCGACTGGGATGCGCTTGCGTATCTGGATTCGCACCGCGCTCGCGACACGGCCGCGGCGCCGAGTCGCCTTCGCCAGCGCGGCCACCGCCTTGACGGCCAGGTTCGTCGGCCCGAGCGGAACATCAGCTCTGCCCTCGCCGGTCACGACGACGCTGGTCCGATCGGCCGGGCTGACGGTGACCTCGTCGAAGAGCGAGACCGCGTGAAAGACGCTGACCAGATCGTGATAGCCGTCGGAGCGCAGCGGGCCTACGGACAGCTGCAAGTTGATCTTGGCGGGCACCCTCGCGGTAATAGCACTCGCCTGCCTGGTGATCGGTGTCACGCGCGCCACGATTCGATGATGCTACGCGTCGCGGCCGCTGCCCGCACAATCCGGATGTATTGCGTCACGTCTATCGTCTCGCCACGCGATGCCGGGTTGATACCGGCCTCGACAAGCACCCGCTCCGCCGCGTCCGCCGATCCGGCCCACGACGCGAGCGCCGCCCGAAGCGTCTTGCGCCGTTGGGCGAACGCGGCGTCGATAACCTCGAACACGGCGGTACGGCCAACACCGGCGGCCGAGCCAGGAGGCTCAGGCCATCGGGCGAAACCCACGAGCGCCGAGTCGACGTTGGGAACCGGCCAGAACACGGTCCTGCTCACCGTGCCTGCCCGGCGTACCTGCCCGTACCAGGCGATCTTGACCGAGGGGATACCGTAGGTCCGGCTGCCGGGAGGCGCGCAGATTCGATCGGCGACCTCGGCTTGCACCATGACGAGCCCGCGCCGGATCGAATGGAACGCTTCGAGCAGGTTGAGCAGGACGGGCACAGCCACGTTGTACGGCAAGTTCGCCACCAAGATCGTCGGTTGATCGCCGGGAAGCTCTCCAAGCGTGACCGCGTTGCCAGTCACCACGGTCAGCCGATCTGCCAGCGCTGGTGCACGCGACGAGACAGTCACCGGCAATTCGGCGGCGAGCACAGGGTCGATCTCGACGGCGATCACCCGCCGCGCGGCTCCGACCAGGCCGAGCGTCAGCGAACCGAAGCCAGGGCCGACTTCGAGCACGACATCATCGGGAGCCAGCCCCGCGAGCGACACAATGCGCCTGATCGTCCCAGCATCGATGACGAAGTTCTGACCGAGCCGTTTTGTCGGGTTCACGCCGAGCCTGGCCGCGAGTCCCCTGATGTCGGCCGGGCCGAGCAGGGACCGGCTGACGGAATCATCCACCACGCAAACGCTAGCCGGTCGGCTCGGCCGTCACCAGCAGTGATCGGCCAGGCTCGGCGCCGGCGCCGAGGTCGGACGCGTCGACCGACGCTGTGACCAGCCAGCCGGCTCTGGCCAGCAACGACACCTGCGCGCTGACCGGAAGTATCGTCAGCCAGGGCTCAGCCTCGGCCGTCCGACGCCGCGCGTTGGAGTGAGCGAGCACCGTAGCCGAGTCGAGCCCTTCCGCGTGAATCGACAGGCTGGCGGCCAGCCGGCTCCGCTGACCCGCGATCGCCGCGGCCCCGCCGAGCAACCCGATTGTGGCGTGCTCATCCAGATAGACAAGCAACCCCTCACAGAGAAACAGGCTCGGCATGCTCGCGTCATGGCCAGCCGCGGCCAGCGTCGACGGCAGGTCATCGTGCCGAAAATCGGCACCGACAAGGACGGGCCCGCTGGAGATCGTCCGCGCCCGCAGGATGGCCAGCATGTGCCCAAGAATGACGAACCGCATGCCCGAGCAGAGCTTGCGCTGGGCATCAGGATCACCGTCCGGACTGTGCGGCCTGGCGAAACCCGCCCGCGTCACCGCGACCGCCTGGCTGGTACGTGACAGCCCCGCAGCCACTGGCTACCAAGCCCCGAAGACACGCTCGCCGGTGGCCGATACCACCGCGCACAACTCGGCGACGTCCATCCGCTTGACCTCAGCTATCGCTCGCAGCGTGTGGGCTACCTGGGCGGGCGCGTTCTGCCTGCCGCGATTGGGTACCGGGGTGAGGAACGGCGCGTCGGTCTCGACCAGGATCAGATCAGCTGGGGCGACCTCGGCCGCCTCACGCAGCGCGGTCGCGCTAGGGAACGTCACGTTACCGGCGAAGCTCATCACATAGCCAGCGTCGGCACAACGCTTGGCGAGTTCCGCGCCGCCAGAGAAGCAATGGAAAATCACATTCTCTGGCGCGTTACTTTCCGCCAATATGTCGAGCACGTCGTCGTGGGCATCACGGTCGTGGATCATCAGCGCCTTGCCGGTGGCCTTGGCGATCTCGATGTGCGCACGGAACCAGTCCCGCTGCAGTTCAGGCGCCGAATGGTCGCGGTAGTAGTCAAGGCCGGTCTCACCGACCGCGCGGACGTCGGGCAGCGCGGCGAGTTCGGCGATAGCGTCAAGCACCGCGCCTCGCTCTGCCTCGGCGGCCGCGACCTCGTTCGGGTGGATCGCGACCGCGGCGTAGACCTGCGGGTGCTCGGCCGCCCGCGCCGCCGCCCACCGCGACGAAGCCACGTCGCAGCCGACCGTGACCATCCTGGTGATGCCGGCCGCCGCCGCAGCCGCCACCAGCCGCTCGACCGGCTCGGTGATCATGTCCAGGTGAGTGTGCGAGTCGAACGCCGGCGCGGGAAGCGGCTCGGGCGCCGCCGCGAGGGGGGCGTCAGTGATCATGATTCGGTCCGCGCAGCCGTGCCAGCTCGTCGTCGACCACGGCGGGATCGAGCTTGGCGAACAGCGGCGTCGGCTGCCGCAGCGGCGTACCCGGCTTGATCGGCGCTGAACCCCAGCTCGCCTGGCCCGTGTAGGTGCCCGTGATTACCGGGTACGGACGACCCTCGTCCTCAGCGACCTCATCGATCCTCGGCATGTCAGCCCAGTTGCCCTCGCCCCCGAGCATCTCGAACACCTTCTGCGACGACTTCGGCAGGAACGGCGTCAGCAGCGTCTTGCCGTCGTCCACGAGCTGGAGCGCAACGTGGCAGATCGTCTTCATCCGCTCGGGGTCGGACTCTCGCAGCTTCCAAGGCGCCTGATCGGACAGGTATTTGTTCGCCTCGGCGAGCGTGCGCATGGTCTCGGTGATCGCGTTCTTGAACCTCGAACGTGACAGGGACTCTCCGATTATTTCGAAAGACTTCCGCGACCGCTCTAGTATCCGAAGGTCGGTGTCGCTGAGCTGACCGGCTTGCGGGATCGATCCGATGTTGCGGGCGGCGAACGAAATGCTGCGGTTCACCAGGTTGCCCCAGTTGGCGACCAGCTCGTCATTGTTCCTGCGGACGAATTCACTCCAGGTGAAATCGGTGTCCTGGTTCTCTGGACCGGCCACGGCCACGTAGTAGCGCAGCGCGTCGACGTCGTAGCGCGACAGGAAGTCGCGCACGTAGATGACCACCGACCTGGACGAGGAGAACTTACGCCCCTCCATGGTCAGGTACTCGGACGAGACGACCTCGGATGGCAGGTTCAGCTCGCCGAGCGAGCCCGGCTTGCCACCCCGTGAGCCCTTGCCGCCGTACCCGAGCAGCATGGCCGGCCAGATCTCGGAGTGAAAGACGATGTTGTCCTTGCCCATGAAGTAATAGGCCTCGGCGTCGGGCGACTGCCACCAGGCGCGCCAGGCGTCAGGATCGCCAGAGCGCTTGGCCCACTCGATCGACGCGGACAGGTACCCGATCACCGCGTCGAACCACACGTATATCCGCTTGTCGGCACGGTCAAGCCAGCCTTCGAGCGGGATCGGCACGCCCCAGTCCAGGTCCCTGGTGATCGCCCGTGGCTGGAGATCGTCGAGCAGGTTGAGCGAGAACTTGAGCACGTTCGGCCGCCACTGACCGCTCTTGGACTGCAGCCAGGTGCCAAGCACGTCGGCGAACGCGGGCAGGTCGAGGAAGAACTGCTCGGTCTCGATAAAGACCGGCGTCTCCCCGTTGATCTTGGACCTTGGGTTGATCAGGTCAATCGGGTCGAGCTGGTTCTGGCAGTTGTCGCATTGATCGCCGCGGGCGGAGTCGTATCCGCAGATCGGGCACGTTCCCTCGATGTAACGGTCAGGCAAGGTACGGCCGGTCGACGGCGAGACCGCGCCGAGTGTCGACTTGCCGAAGATGTAGCCGTTGTCATGCAGGCCCTTGAATATCTCCTGGGTGACCTCGTAGTGGTTGATCGTCGTGGTCCTGGTGAACAGGTCATACGACATGCCGAGCCCGGCCAGGTCTTCGGCGATCACCCGGTTGTAACGATCGGCTAGCTCGCGTGCGGTCACACCTTCGGCGTCGGCTTGCACCTGGATCGGGGTGCCGTGCTCGTCGGTCCCGCTGACCATCAGCACCTTGTCGCCGGCCATCCTGTGGTACCTGGAGAACATGTCGCAGGGCAGCCCGAAGCCAGAGACGTGGCCGATATGGCGCGGCCCATTGGCGTACGGCCACGCCGGCGCGGCCAGGATGTGAGTTCCGGTGGTTGACAACATGAACTCAAGCCTAGGGCCAATCTCGCCCCGCTAACGGCCAGAGGTCAGTCTCGCCTGGGGTTGACGACCGCGTTGTAAACGTCTCGTTTCCGCAGGCCGAATTTAGCGGCGACTGCCGTTATAGCGTCAGACCGGGAGCTTCCGGCCAGCTCAGCGGCTGTCACCTCGCCGAGTATGTCCCCGATCGACGCCTGGCTGATCGTGGCTGACGCACCGGCCACTACCAGGGTGATTTCCCCGAGAACGTCGGTCTTGGCCCAGTGCGCTAGCTCATCGAGACTGCCCCTGATGACTTCCTCGTGGGTTTTGGTGAGTTCACGGCAGACGACGGCCTTGCGTTCGGTGCCGAAGGCCGCCGATAGCTCGGACAACGTGGCGGCCAGCCTTCTCGGGGACTCGAAGAAGACCATGGTCCGGCGTTCGCTGGCTAGCTCGGCGAACCGCCGGCCGCGCTCGCCGGCCTTTCTCGGCGGGAAGCCTTCGAAGCAGAACCGGTCGGTCGGCAAGCCGGACACCGCCAGGGCGGCGGTCACTGCCGATGGACCCGGCAGGACGGTCACGTCAACCCCGGCCGCGACCGCGGCGACGACCAGGCGGTAGCCGGGGTCGCTGATGCCCGGCATTCCGGCGTCGGTGATCAGCAGCACGTCCCGGCCACTGACCAGGTGGTCGATCAGCCCGGGC
>DATNEK010000256.1:0-16970 GCA_035553055.1 Streptosporangiaceae bacterium
CTGCCGCCGGCCACGGGATCGTTCAAGGAGGGCGTTGCCCCGGTGACCGTCACAGTGACCGCTACGACCAAGTTCATCAATGACGGCCCGACCACAGGCAAGGTGAACCTGAACACCGGGGCCGTGCGCACCACGTCCAAGGTCACCCTGCAGATCACCCGCCTGAAGGTCAATGGCGTGGCGATGTCGGTCGGCAGCCGGTGCGAGACCACCAACCCCGTTGTCGTCAACCTCAAGAGCCTGAAGGGCTTCAACCCACTGGAAGGCGGCAAGGTGGCCGGCAGGTACACGATCGGCAAGTTCAGCCACTGCAGACTTGAGACCCCACTGATCAACAAGACCGTTCCGGCTTCGGGCAACACGATCACGCTCAAGCTCGGCAAGGCCAAGATCGGCTAGCCAGAATGGGCATTGAAGTAGTCGTTGACGGCCTGACCAAGTCGTTCGGCTCGCACACGGTGTGGAGCGACGTCTCGCTCACGCTGCCTGCTGGCGAGGTCAGCGTCATGCTCGGCCCTTCGGGCACGGGCAAGACGGTCTTCCTCAAGTCGCTCGTCGGCTTGGTCAGGCCTGATCGCGGCCGGGTGGTCATCGACGGCATCGACACGGTCTCGTGCTCGGAGCGCCAGCTCTACCAGGCGCGCAAGCTGTTCGGGGTGATGTTCCAGGACGGCGCGCTGTTCGGCTCGCTGAACCTGTACGACAACATCGCGTTCCCGCTGCGCGAGCACACCAGGCTGACCGAGGCCGACATCCGCCGCGTCGTGCTCGAAAAGATGGACATGGTCGGTCTGGCCGGCGAGGGCCACAAGTATCCAGGGGAGATATCAGGCGGCATGCGCAAGCGGGCCGGCCTGGCCAGGGCGCTCGTGCTCGATCCGCAGATCATCTTGTGCGACGAACCCGACTCGGGCCTCGACCCGGTGCGGACGGCCTATCTGTCTCAGCTTCTCATCGATCTCAACGCCGAGATCGACGCCACCATGCTGATCGTCACCCACGACATCCAGATCGCCAGGACCGTGCCCGACAACATCGGAATGCTGTTCCGCGGCAACCTCGTCATGTTCGGGCCGCGCGAGGTACTGCTCACCAGCGACCACCCCGTGATCACCCAGTTCGTGAACGGGCGCCGGATCGGCCCGATCGGCATGTCGGAGGAAAAGGACGATGCCACGCTGGCGCAGGAAAGGATCGAGGCGCAGCAGCCAGTCCGCCTGCCCGCGCTTGTGCCGCAGCTTGTGCCGAGCGCCGGGATGCCCGAGCGGCAGGCCGTTCATCGGCGAACGGCGCGGGTGATGGAGATGCTTGACACGCTGCCCTTGCCCGCGCAGGAGGCGATCAGCGACAGCCTGACCAGTGCTGGCCGGGGGGGACGACCCCCCCAAACCCCCCCGAGCAGTGCTGGCCGGGGAGGTGGCCAGCGTTGAGCGAGGTCGCGGGCACCGGCGCGCTGCGCCAGACCGGCAAGCTGTTCGCGCTCGCGGCCAGCGTGCTCAGGCTGACGTTCACGCGCCCGTTCCAGACCCGCGAGCTGATCGAGCAGTTCTGGTTCATCGCCAGCGTCACGATCCTGCCGTCGATGCTCGTGTCGATACCGTTCGGCGCCGTGATCACGCTTCAGGTCGGCTCGCTGACCAAGCAGCTCGGCGCCGAGTCGTTCACCGGAGCGGCCAGCGTGCTCGCCGTAGTCCAGCAGGCGAGCCCGCTGATCGTCGCGCTGCTGATCGCCGGCGCGGGTGGCTCGGCGATCTGCGCTGACATCGGCGCGCGGACGATACGCGAGGAAATGGACGCCATGGAGGTGATGAGCGTCTCGCCGATCCAGCGCCTGATCGTGCCCCGAGTGCTCGCGGCATCGGCGGTCGCCGTGCTGCTCAACGGGCTCGTGTCGGTCGTCGGGGTGATCGGCGGCTACTTCTTCTTCGTGTTCCTGCAGCACGGGACGCCCGGCTCGTTCCTTGCCAGCTTCTCTTCGCTTGCCCAGCTTCCCGACCTGTACATCAGCGAGATCAAGGCGCTGATCTTCGGCTTCATCGCCGGCGTGGTCGCCGCGCACCGCGGGCTCAACCCAAGGCCGGGGCCCAAGGGCGTCGGCGAGGCGGTCAACCAGTCGGTGGTCATCACGTTTCTTCTGCTGTTTTTCGTCAATCTGGTGCTGACTGCGATATATCTGCAGATCGTGCCGCCGAAGGGAGCGTGAAGCGATGGCAACGTTGCGCTGGCCGCCAGCCGCGGCCCTCGACCGGTCCCTGGCCTGGCTCGACTTGCTCGGCGATCAGCTCGCGTTCTACGGCAAGGCGCTGGCCTGGACGCCGCGCGCGATCAGGCGCTACCCGCGCGAGATCGCCAGGCTGCTCGCCGAAGTGGGCTTCGGCAGCGGCGCGCTTGTCCTCATCGGCGGCACCGTCGGCGTCATGATCGGAATGACGCTGTTCACCGGGACCGTAGTCGGCCTGCAGGGCTACGCGGCGCTGAACCAGATCGGCGCCTCGGCATTCGCCGGCTTCGTGTCCGCCTACTTCAACACCCGCGAGATCGCGCCGCTGGTCGCCGGCCTGGCATTGTCGGCCACCGTCGGGGCCGGCTTCACCGCTCAGCTTGGCGCGATGCGGATCAACGAGGAGGTCGACGCGCTCGAGGGCATGGGCGTGCCGAGCTTGCCATACTTGGTCACCACCCGCATCATCGCCGGCGCGACCGCGGTGATACCGCTGTACGCGATCGGCCTGGTCAGCTCCTACTTCGGCTCACAGGTCGTGACCGTGTACTTCGAGGGTCAGTCGCCAGGTACCTACGGGCACTATTTCAACCTTTTCCTCTCGCCGATCGACGTGCTCTGGTCATTCCTCAAGGTGCTGATCTTCAGCGTGGTCGTCATCTTGGTGCACTGCTACTACGGCTACCGGGCCGAAGGCGGCCCAGCCGGGGTGGGCGTCGCCGTCGGCCGCGCGGTGCGGACCGCGATTGTCATGATCAACATCATCGACTTCTTCATGAGCCTGGCGATCTGGGGCGCCACGACCACCGTCAGGGTGGCCGGGTGAACCATAGCCGCACCAAGACGCGCCGCCGGCTCGGCGGGGTAGCGTTCCTCGTCACCGGTGCCCTGCTTGTGTGGCTGTCGGTCGCGCTCTACGACAAGCAGTTCACGCCCGTCGCGATGGTCACTGTCCTCACCGGCAGCGCCGGCAACGAGATGCACCCAGGCGCGCAGGTGATGGTGCGCGGCGTGGCTGTGGGAGAGGTCCGCACGGTCAGCGCGGATGGCAGCGGCGCCAGGCTCGAACTCGCCATGCAGCCAGCGGAACTGTCTGAGCTGCCCGCGAACGTGTCCGCCGAGATGCTGCCGACCACATTGTTCGGCGAGCGTTACGTCGACCTGGTCCTGCCGGACCGGCCGGTCGCCGCGAGACTGGCCAACGGCAGCGTTATCAGGCAGAACCGCTCGGCCGATGGACTGGAGATCGAGCAGGTGCTCAACAACCTGCTGCCGATGCTCGCGGCCGCGCAGCCGGACAAGCTCTCGCTGACGCTGACCGCGCTCGCCCATGGGCTGCAAGGCCGGGGCAAGGAGCTAGGCCAGGCACTCGTCGACCTGAACGCTTACCTGCAGCGCACCAACGGCCAGTTGCCGCAGCTAGACACCGACATCAAGCGGCTCGCTGGCCTCAGCAGGAGCTACACCAAGGCGCTGCCCGCGCTGCTGGCCGCGCTCAACGACTTCAGCGTGCCCGGCCGGACCATCGCCAGGCTGAGTTTCAACTTCGCCGCGCTGCTGGCGAACATCACCACGGCATCGGATGACCTGCGGTCGTTCCTGAACGCGAACTCACAGAACATGGTCGGCCTGTCCGCTGACAGCCTGTCCACGCTGCAGATCCTGGCCGATTACTCACCCGAGTTCCCCTGCAACCTGGCCGACCTGGCCGGTTTCGTGCCCAAGATCGACAAGGTGCTCGGCGCCGGGACTTCGGAACCCGGCCTGCACGTGCGGGTGCTCATCGAGCCATCGCTAGGCGCCTACCAGGCGAACAAGGACGCTCCGGTCTATGACGATAACCTTGGCCCGCGCTGTTACCTCGTGCCATTCCGCGGGGTTCACCTGCACGATGGCACCAGCCAGAGTCGAGCCAGCCGATGAAACGCAAGAGCATCACAGCGCCGCTGATCAAGTCGCTCATCTTCGTCGTGATCACCGCGACGATCACCGCGGTGCTCGGCATCAGCATCGCCTACACGGGCACGTCGGGATCGGTCGGCTACCACGCGGTGTTCTCTGATGTCACCGGCCTGGCCGTCGGCAATGACGTCGACATCGCCGGAGTCAGGGTCGGCACCGTGACCTCGATCGGCGTCTACCACCGCGACCTCGCCGTGATCGGCTTCACGATCCAGCCAGGCCGGCAGCTTCCCGCCTCGGTCACCGCGACGATCAAGTACCTGAACCTGGTCGGGCAGCGTTACGTCGAACTCGGTCAGGGCGCTGGCCCGGTCGCGGCCACGCTGCCGCCGGGCGGGACGATCCCGTTGTCCAGAACAACGCCGGCGCTCAACCTCACCGACCTGTTCAACGGCTTCCAGCCGCTGTTCCAGGCGCTGTCGCCCGGCGATGTCAACAAGCTGACCAGCGAGATCATCGCGGTGTTCCAGGGCGAGAGCCCTGACATCACCGCGCTGGTCGCGACCGTCGGCTCGCTGACCAACACCCTGGCCACCAAGGACCAGGTCATCGATCAGGTGATCGACAACCTGAACAAGGTCCTTGGCACGATAAGCTCGCGCGGCGGCGCGCTCGGCAACCTGCTGACCAGCCTGCAGACGCTGGTGTCAGGCCTTGCCGCCGAGCGGGAGCCGATCGGCACGGCGATCGACGCGATCGGCAGCCTGACCAGCGCGACCGCCGGCCTGCTCGATGTCGCGAGGGCGCCGCTGCAGACCGACATCGTCCAGCTCGGACGGCTAGCCTCGAACCTGTCCGCCAACTCGCCGGCTGTCAACGCGTTCCTTGTTACGTTGCCAGCCAAGATGAATGACATCGCCAGGCTGGCCTCCTACGGTTCCTGGCTCAACTTCTTCCTCTGCAACGCCACCGTCACCGGGGTGCACGTCAAGCCCGGCGGCAAAGTGCGGCTCGGCATGCCGGTCACGGCTGCGAGGTGCACCTCGTGAAGGCAATTAGCTTCGGCAGCATCGACCGGCGCAGTTTCGGCCTGCGGAGTTTCGGCTTCAAGACCCCGGTCAAGCCGATCAGGGAGCGCAACCCGGTCAATGTCGCGCTCGTCGGCCTGGCGATACTCGCGGCTATCTCGCTCGCGGTGTTCTTCTCCGGCGATCTGCCGATCTTCGGCGGCACCGGGTACACCGCCTACTTCGCCGAGGCGGCTGGCTTGCAGTCAGGCAATGAGGTCAGGATCGCTGGCGTCGTCGTCGGCAAGGTCACCGGCGTGTCGCTGGCAGGCGCCAAGGTCGCGGTCACGTTCCGCGTCAAGAATGCCTGGATCGGAGACCGGACGACAGCGGCGATCGACATCAAGACGGTGCTCGGCGACAAATACCTAGCGCTCGACCCGACCGGCAGCGCGCCGCAGGACCCTGGTATCCCGATCCCGCTGAGCCGCACAACCTCGCCCTACGACGTCACCCAGGCGTTCGGCGGCGTCGGGCAGCAGATCAGCAAGATCAACACTGCCCAGCTCGCCGAGAGCCTGCGCACGCTGTCCGCCGCTTTCGCCACCACGCCACCCTACGTGCGCAGCGCGCTGCGCGGCCTCGCCGACTTGTCCAGGTCGGTGGCATCCAAGGACACCGAGGTCACCAGTCTGCTCGCCAGCGCCAAGCAGGTCACAGGCACGCTGGCCGGCGAGGACGCCCAGTTCACCCTGCTGCTGCGGGACGGGAACCTGCTGCTGGCCGAGTTGCGGCTGCGCCAGCAATCCATCCACGCGCTGCTCATCGATACTCAGGCGCTCGCCACCCAGCTTTCCGGTCTGGTGAATGATGACCAGGCCGCGCTCGAGCCCGCGCTTGCGGCGCTCAATCAGGTCACCAGCGTGCTGCAGGCCGATCAGAACGACCTGGCCCAGGCGCTCGCGCTCGCCGCCCCGTACTACCGGTTGCTCGGCAACGCGCTCGGCAACGGCCGCTGGTTCGACGCCTACGTGTGCGGCCTGATTCCGCATTCGGACGCGCCAGCCAATACCCCGGCGCACGGCTGCCAGCCGCCCAAACCGTGAGGACGCCATGACCAGGAGGAACGCGATATTCGGAGTCGGCGCGGCACTCGTCGCGCTGGCCCTGATCATCGGCGGGCTGCTTGTCTTCCGTGCCCACGGCAAGCAAGTCACCGCCTACTTTTCCGAGACAATCGGCGTCTATCCAGGCTCGACCGTGCGGGTGCTCGGAGTACCGGTCGGCACGGTGAACTCAGTGACACCGGACGGCGCCAAGGTCAAGGTCGTCATGACGCTGAACTCAGGCGTCGCGGTTCCGGCCAACGCCAGCGCCCTCATCGTCGCGCCGAGCGTGGTCGCCGATAGGTACGTCCAGCTCACCCCGGCCTACACCGGCGGGCCGCAGATCGCCGACGGCGCCGTGATTCCAGTCACCAGGACCGCGGTGCCTGTCGAGGTCGACCAGGTGTACTCGAGCCTCGCCAAGCTGGCGGGCGCGCTCGGCGGCGCGAACTCCCACGGCGCGCTGAGCGAGGCGATCAAGACCGGGGCGGCCAACCTGGCCGGAAACGGCGGCTACCTGCGCGCCATGATCACCCAGTTCAGCGGGCTGTCGAAGACACTAGGCGGGTCGGCGAACAACCTGTACGCCTCGATCGCCTACCTGCAGTCGTTCACCACTATGCTGAAGAACAACAACGGCCAGGTGAAGCGGGCCGAAGGGCAGCTCGCCGATGTGTCGGCGTTCCTGGCCAGCGACCGGCAGGACCTGTCGGCGGCGATGACCGATCTCGCCGTGGCGCTCAACCAGATCAAGAGCTTCATCGGCAGCAACCGCGCCCTGATCGACGCCAACGTCACCAAGCTAGCGGCGGTCACTTCGGTACTCAGCCGCGAGCGGGCATCGCTCGCCGAGATGCTTGACGTGGTACCGCTGGTAGCTGACAACCTGGTCAACGCCTACGACACCACCAGGCACACCCTGGATAGCCGTGGTGACCTCAACGAGTTCAGCATCGGCAAGATCGTAGCCACGGCCGACAGCGGTGCCGGTTCGCTCGCCGGGCCAACCGGGTCGGTGCCGGTGCCGATGTCTGAACTCGACGCCGCTCCGCCGCTGCCGCTGCCCACGGTCGGCACCGTGTACGGCACGCCGCAGACTCTGCTCATCGGTGGTCATCGATGAAGCGGCGCGCGCTTAGCCCCGTGGTGATGGCCACTGTCGCGGCAGCCGCATTGCTCGCGGCCGGCTGCAGCAGCAACAGCGGCTACAACGGCATCTACGCGATACCGCTTCCTGGCGGCGCTGACCTCGGTAGCCATCCGTACCAGGTGACCGCGCAGTTCGCCGATGCCGGCGACCTGGTGCCTCAGTCGGCCGTGATGATCAACGATGTCGCGGTCGGCCGGGTGACGCGGATCTTCCTGCCGTCGCGAAGCTGGACCGCGAACGTCACGATGCTGGTGAACGGCAGCGTGCGCCTGCCCGCCAACGCGATCGCCGAGATAAGCCAGTCCAGCTTGCTCGGCGAGCAGTTCATCGCGCTGTCGGCGCCGCCCGGTATCGCGCCGGCCGGCCGCCTGGCCGACGGTGCCGTGATCCCGGTGTCCCGCACGACGAGCAACGCGACCGTCGAGCAGGTGCTCGGTGCGCTCTCGCTGCTGCTCAACGGCGGCGGCATCAGCCAGATTCACACGATCACCACGCAGCTCGACGCGGCGCTTTCCGGCAACGAGCCGCAGATCAGGTCGCTGCTCGTGAACCTGCACACGCTGCTTGCCAACCTGGACGAGCACAAGACGGCCATCGAGACGGCGCTCGAAGGTCTGCGGACGCTGTCGGCTACGCTCGCGGCCCGCGATCGGCAGATCGGCCAGGTGCTCGATCACCTCACCCCGGGAATCCGGGTGCTGGCCAGCCAGCGTTTCGCGCTCGTCGGCATGCTGGTCGCGCTGCATAAGCTCACCGGCGTGGCGGTTTCGACGATCAACGCCAGTCAGGCCAGCCTGGTCGCCGACCTGAGCGAGCTCGCACCGACGCTGCGCGAGCTGGCCGATGCCGGGCAGAACCTGCCGAACGCGCTGCAGGTGCTGCTCACTTATCCGTTCACCAATCAGGTGCTTAACGACGTGAAGGGCGATTACCTGAACGTGTTCCTTTCGCTGCACGCGGCCAAGGGCACCACGATCATTCCGACGATCATCCCCCCGCGTAGTCACAAACACCGGCGCAGGCACTAGATGCTGACCAGGGCCACTCGGGTGAGGCTGATCGCGTTCGCGGCGATCGGCATCTTGATCATCGGCTATGTATGGTTCCACTACGCGAACCTGGGCCGCTACCTGGGCTTGCGCGGCTACTACGTGGTCAGGCTCGACATGGCCAACTCGGGCGGCCTGTACACCGGTGCCGACGTCACCTATCGCGGTGTCTCGGTCGGGCGGGTCGCCGTGATGCGGCTCACTGACAACGGCATCGAGGCGGACCTGGACATCAGCGACTCGGCGCCGCCGATCCCGGCCAACGTCCGCGCGGCGGTCGCCGATCTTTCGGCGGTCGGTGAGCAGTATGTGGACCTGCGCCCGGTCACCGCCGCCGGGCCTTTCCTGGCAGGCGGCAGCGTGATACCGCGGGCCCAGCTTCCGCTGCCGGTGACGAGCCTGCTGATCAGCGTCAACTCGCTGGCGACTTCGCTGCCCCTCGCGCAGCTTCGCCAGCTCACCGACGAACTCGCCACCGGGTTCGGCGGGCAGGGCGGCAACATTGGCGCGCTGATCGACGGCAACAACGCGCTAGCGCGATCCGCGCTCGCGACCGCGCCGCGGATCAAGAGGCTCATCTCCGATGCCAGGGAGGTGCTCGCCACTCAGATATCCGAGACCGGCGCGCTGCAATCTTTCGGCCGTAATGCACTGTTGCTTGCCAGAGAACTAGCCGATTCCAACGCGAGCCTGCGCGAGCTGCTGATCGCCGGGCCGCAGGCAGCGGCGCAGGTGGCCGACCTGCTCACGGAGACTAATCCGAGCCTCGGCGAGCTGATCGCTAATCTGCTGACCACGTCCGAGGTGACGCTTACCAGGGGCAAGGCGCTGGATGAGTTGCTGTCCGCGCTGCCGGCCGACATCGCGATCGGCTCGACCGTGATCAACGACAAGGGTTCGCAGTTCGGGCTCGCGCTGACGTTCTTCAGCCCGTTGCCGTGCACCTACGCTGGCACCACGTACCGCAACGGACTTGATACCTCCCCGGCGCCGCTGAACACCGCGGCCGGGTGCACGCTGCCCGCGAGCAGCGGGGTGGAGGTGCGCGGTTCCGCGCACGCACCGTCCGGCGGCGGTGTTCCGCCCGCCGCCTCGCCGGGACTGGCCTCCCTGCTCGGAGTCTCGCCGTGACGTGGTTCAGGCGGATCGACCCGGTGCTTGGTACGGCGGTTGCGCTGCTTGTGGCTGCCGTGGCGTTCGCGGCGGTAGCTGGCTGGTCGTGGATCAGCGCGCCGCGCGCCTTCGGCGTTGCCCAGCACAGGGATCAGGCTCTGCGGGCCGGGGAGCAGGCCGTGCTGAATTTCAACACGCTCGACTATCGCAGCGTCAATGCGGGTTTGCGGCTGTGGGAGCAGTCGTCGACCGGGCCGCTGCGCTCTCAGGTTGTGGCCGGCCAGGCCAGCTTCGCGCGGCAGATCCGGCAGGCCAAGACCGTCACCACCGCACGGGTGCTCGACGCGGCGCTGACCGGCTTGAGCGCGCGAACCGCGACGATCATCGTGGCGATCCAGATCACCGTCACGCCCGCGACCGGCCCGCCCAACACCAAGCAGAGCCGGCTTGAGGGCCAACTCACCAAGACGTCATCGGGCTGGAAGCTCAGCGCGCTCACCCAGGTGCCGGTCCAGGCGGTGCGGTCGTGATCACCTCAGCGCGGTGGTTGCTCGTGGTGCTCGGCGTGGCGACCGTTCTGGTCGGCGGATTCGGCGTGTGGGCGACCGTGGCAGCGCACACCTTGCGAACGGCCGCCGCCAGCGCGAACACCGCGCTGGTCGACCGTTCGGCTACCGCGTCGGTGGAACAGGCAGTCAGCGGCGCCGTCGACGAGATCTTCTCTTACAGCTACGCGGACGTGGGGAAGACTCGGGCGGCCGCGCAAGGGCTGCTGACCGATGCCGCGATCCGCCAGTACGACCAGTTGTTCGCGCTGGTCGAACGGCAGGCGCCGAAGGAAAAGCTGGTGGTGGCGACCAAGGTGACCAACGTCGGGGTCGAGTTGCTGAACGACGGACGTGCCAGGGTGCTCGTGTTCGCCAACCAGCAAGACAGCCGGGCGGGAACCAGCCAGACCAGCTACGGCGGCACGATGTTCGCCGTCACCGCCGTGCGCCGGGGCGGCCGCTGGCTGATCGAGAACATCGAAACGTTCACCAGCGGGACCTAGCAGCCCGCCGGCGTTAAGGTCGCATAAGAAGGCACGTTCTGACATCGATGGCCAAGGGAGGCTGACGTTTATGAAGCGTGTCCCGATCATCACTGCTGTCGCAGCCCTGGCAGCCTTAGTTCCGGCGACCGCCGGATCGATAGCAGCCGCGGCAAGCCATCCGGCATCGGCGACCTACCACGTGACCCGTGGTTCGGCCAGCCGGCTGGCGCACGCAGTCAGCACGATGAGACTGCACGTTGTCCACGAAGCACTCTCCTCCACTCAACTCCGCCGACTAGCACCGTTCCGTTCGCCGGCCGGTGCCGATCCCGCCGCCAAGGCCACCGGGGCCGCTATCAGGGCGCCGAAGGTCACGGCAAGCGCGAGCCTTCGCCTAGCCGACGCCGGAGCTCTCGTGCTGCACAACTTCAACGGGCTGAGCCAGAAGGATTCGCAGAACTTCTTCGGCGCTAACTCCCCGATCACCCCGCCTGACCAAGGCCTATGCGCGGGCCGCGACGCCACTTTGCCAGGCGACCCGCAGGCTGTGTTCGAGCCGATCAACCTGGCGAGCAGGGAGACGACGCCAAATGGCACGCTGCTGCGGCCTGACGTCGACGGTCCCACGCTCTACCAGGACCCGTTCTCAACAGGCGACGTGCGGTGCCTGTTCGACCCGTCGACCCAGACGTTCTTCTTCACCGAGATCGGGTTCCCCGTCGCCACCGGACCGGCGTCGGACGACAACAACACCACCGCCGATGTGCTCGTGATGAACGCCCACGGCGTCGCCGCCTATCAATTCGACACCTCGCTCGGCGGGCCGACCGCGGGCGACTGCTTCGGTGACCAGCCGAAGGTCGGCTTCGACAGCAACGCGCTGGTGATCTCGACCGACGAGTTCTGCAACCCGACCGAGTCCAATTTCGAGGGCGCGATCGCCGTTGTCATCTCCAAGCCCCAGCTCGTCAACGAGGCCGCCACGGTCAACGACGCGGTGCTCGGGCCGGTCTCACTGGCCGGCGACCCGGTCGTTGGCATGGACCCGGCGATCGGCACAGGGTCTGGCACGGAATACCTGGTCAACTCCGTGCCGTTCCTTGCCGACGGCAGCAACGACGCTGTCGGCACCACGCTCGGCCTCTGGACGCTGCGGAACACTCTCTCGGTGACCACCGGGATCGGCAGGCCGACGCTGACCAGCCAGGTACTGCCGAGCGAGCCGTACGGCTTCCCTGTGTCCGCCACGAGCACAGGCGACGGGTCGACGTTCTCCAACCCGCCGTTCACCATCACATCGGAAAACGCGCTGAACCCAGACGACAGCAGGATCAGCGGACCGGTCAGCGTCAGCAACGGCTCGGGCGGAATCAGGCTGTGGACCGCGTTGGACGCATCACTTACCCCGTTCGGTGACTCAGCCGTGCGCGACGGTGCCGCCTGGTTCGAGATCGACCCGGCCAGGCAGCAGGTCGTCAACCAGGGCTACGTCGCCGCCCGTGGCGCCTACCTGCTGTACCCGGCGATCGGCGTCGGAGCGGCCGGTCGCAACTCCATGGTGTTCACGGTCACCAGCGGAACCATCAACCCGAGTGCGGCGTTCACGACGCTCGGCTCGAACACGATCACGACAGTGGCGGCCGGAAAGGCGCCACACCAGAGTTTCTCCGACGCGCCGCCATTCAACCAGCCGCGCTGGGGCGACTACTCCTTCGCGGTCACCGATCCGAACAACGGCGGTGTCTGGCTCGCCACCGAGTACATCCCGCCGCGAGCGTTCCAGGCTGTCGACGACAACTGGGGCACTGACGTGGTTGAGGTCTCCGGCTAAGCCCGATTAGCGGAAAAATTCACGCGGCGCCGGTCCGCTCAGCAGGCCGGCGCCGCGTCCTGTCAGTCGCCACCGCGCATTTTGGCGCGCAAGCGTTCGGTCTGCGGATGGTGAGCCCGCTCGAATACCTCAAGCGCCTCCTGCCACAGCTCGCGAGCGGCCCGCCGGTCACCGGTCGCCTCGTGGCTGTCGCCGAGGTTGATCAGTACCTCGGCGCGATACCAGACCGCACCGATCTCCGCGAACATCGCGGCTGCCCGCTGATAGCAGCTCACCGCTGCCGCGTGCTGGCCGAGCAGATGTCGCACGTAGCCAAGGCTGTCCCAGGTCGAGGCTGTGATCACCTGGCTGTCGATTTCCTGAGCGAGAGCCAGGGCCTGCTGGCAGTAGGCGAGGCCGCGAGCGGTGTCGCCGAGCTGGGCTTCGAACCAGCCGACTGTATTGAGCGATGCGGCCAGGCCCGCTGGCTGCTCACCCAGAAGCTCGAACAGTTCGCGGGCTCGGTGAGCGTGGCTGAGCGCTCGTTCGCTGTCATCCATGAGGTGCAGCAGGCAGGCGAGGTTCAGGTGGGCGCGTGCCTGGCCGCCGACGTTCTGCAGCTCGCTGAACTGATCAAGGCAGCGCCGCAAGTGAACGTAGGCGTCCTCGTAGCGCCCTAGCCTCGCGAAGGCGCCGCCGAGACCGCGCTGAGCATGGGCCTGCGCTTCGCGATGGTCGGCTCGCCGCGCGGTCGCCAGCGCGATGGCGCTGTAAGCGGCCAGGTCATCCCAGCGGGCGGACTGGTCAAGTACGCCGGTCAGCGTGACCGCGAGCTGGCAGGCATGAAGGTCGAAGCCGAGGTCAGCGGCCAGCGTGATCGCCCCCATCAGCGCCAGGTGCTCGGTCTCGAACCAGTTCCCGGCTTCGCGCTGGTCGCGGAAACGCCCGAGCGTTACCCCGGCAACGCTCGTGACCGGGGCAATAAGGAACTGCTGCGGCTCAAGCAGCGTCACGGCCGCGAGTGCGGTGTGCAGATAGTGATCAAGCATCCGGCGCATGGCCGCGCGCCGGCTGGCTTGGGTGCCGGTGGACTGGGCGCGCTCGGCCGCGTACTCGCGGAGCAGATCATGCAGTACAAACCGGCCCGGTGCGTGCTCATCGATCAAGCCGGCGCCGACAAGTTCGCGCAGCAGTCGACCGGCCGCGGCGAGCGGCAACCCGGCGAGGCTGGCCGCGGCCTCCGCCGAAAGGCTGGCACCTGGATGCAGCCCGGCCAGCCGCAGCAGCCGAGCGGCCGGAGCGGACAGGCTGAGGTAGGACCAGGAAAACACCGATCGCACGTCCGTGGCCGAGTCGCCGGTGGTCAGCGCGTCCAGGCGAGTCTTCGCGCCGCGCAGTTCGGCCGCCAGCGTGCGCAATGGCAGGTGCGGCTGCGCGATCGCCCGGGCGGCGACGATCACCAGGGCCACAGGAAGCCCGGCGCACAGCGCTGCCAGTTCGGCGAGCATTTGCGGTTCCGCCGCCGTCCGTCCGCTGCCGAGACGTCCGGTCAGCAGTTCAGCGGACTCGGCATCGTCGAGCACGTCGAGGCTGAGATGACAGGCGCCTTCGGCCGCGACCAGGCCGGCCAGCGAGGTGCGGCTGGTCACCACCGCCATGCAACCAGCCGACCCTGGCAGCAGCGGCCGCACCTGGGCTGGGTCACTGGCATTGTCGAGCACGACGAGCATTCGCTTGTCAGCCAGCAGGCTGCGGTACAAGCCAGCCTGAGCATCGGCCGACGCTGGGATCATCTCCGCTGGCACCGAGAGCGCCGTGAGGAACCCCCTGATGGCCTCGACGGCGGGGAGCGGCGCACCCGAAGGGTCGAATCCCCTCAGGTTCACGTAGAGCTGCCCGTCGGGGAAAGACGATGCGACCCGATGCGCCCAGTGCACGGCCAGCGTTGTCTTGCCGACCCCGGCGACCCCGGTGATCGTCATGATTCGCGCGGGAACCCCTTCGCCGTCCAGTGCTTTGGTCAATGTGGCGAACTCGGCGGCCCTTCCGGCGAAGTTCGGCACCGTGGCTGGTAGCTGCCTGGGTGCGAGCGGCACCATAAGGCTGCGGCCCTGATGCTCAGATTCCGGTAGGCGGCGGTCAGCTCTTGGTGGCACATCCTGGTGGAGCACTCGCTGATGAGTGTCCGCGAGTTCGGCACCTGGGCGAACGCCGAGCTGGTCGTCGAGGCGGCGACGCAGGTCGTCGAATAGGGCGAGCGCCGCGGCTTGCTGCCCGCTGCCGGCCAGGGCGAGCATCAGCGCCGCGTGTGCCCTCTCGTTGAGCGGCTCCGCCGCAGCGAGTTCGGTCAGTGCGGGCAGGACCTCTTCATGCCAACCCCCCGCCGTGGCTGCTTCCGCGTACCTGATGACGAGGTCCGATCGGCGCTGGCGCAGCGCCACCACGACCGGATGCGCGTGCAGTGCCTCGATGTCGGCGAGTGGTTCTGCCCGCCAGGTATCGAGTGCGCGGGCGTAAGCCTCGCAAGCCGGGCTAAGCTCGCCTGCCGCGTGGGCTCGCATCGCGCGGCTCGCGTGGGCCTGCCACACCATCAGGTCGAGTTGGCCATCGGCCGCCACCAATTCGTAGCTGGTGCCGGCTGAGGTCACGAGGCGGCCAGAATCGAGCAGGCGCCGCAGCCTGTTCACGTAGACCTGGACCAGGTGCACGGCGCTCGCGGGGACGTCGTCGCCCCACAGCGCGTCGATGATCGCCTTCCTGTGCACGGGAACGTTGGGAGTGAGCGCAAGCAGCCCGAGCACCGCCCGCTGCCTGGGTGGGCCCAGGCTGATCCGCACCCCGTCGCGCCAGGCGGTCACCGGCCCGAGTACCGCGAGCCTGAGCCCGCCGCGTGCGCTCGAATCTGGCTGCTCACACGCGGCGCTTTCTTGGTACGTCCTAGCGGCACGGGCGAATTCAAGCGCGCGCCCCTGGTCCAAGATGAGCGCGTCGGCTAGCCGCCGGACGGATTCGCCGTGCAGCCGCGACGTACGGCGCTGCTCAAGATCCCGTACGACTCCGATGCTCACCTGAGCCAGATCGGCCAGCCGCCGCTGGCTCAGCCCAGCCGCTTGGCGATACTCCCTGAGCAATGCGCCCGCTCGCGCGTCGTCGCCCTGTGTCATCCCTGCCTCAAAGACTTGCTAACCCTCTCCAGCATGCACGCTAGGCGGCCGATCTTTGGTTCATGTACAGGAATGGGCGTGATCAGGAATTGAGCGTTCTGACCTTCGCCGCTGCGATGCTGGCCGGATGGGCGCTGGAATGCCGGCGTCGGGATGAGTCCGGTCGGAAGGGATCCATTGTTTATGAAGCGTGTCCCGATCATCGCTGCCGTCGCCGTCGTGGCGGCCGTCATTCCCGCAGCGGGTTCTGTCGCCGCCGCAGCGAGCCAGCCGGCAACCGTGACCTATCACGGCGTGCGCGGCTCGGCTCACAGGCTCGCCCGCGCGGCCAGCATCAGGAGCTTCCACGTCGTCCGTGAAGCGCTCACCGCCAGGCAACGCCGGCAGCTCGCGGCCTTCCGATCGCCGGCTGGCCGCGATCCGGCGGCCACGGTGAGGCGCGTTCCGGCGCCGAAGGTCGGCGCCGCCGCCCGGCTGCGCCCGGCCGACGACGGCGCGCTCGTGCGGCACAACTTCAACGGGCTGAGCAATAGCGACGTGTTCAAGGTCTTTGGCCAGCTTGAGCCGGTAACCCCGCCCGATCAGGGCTTGTGCGTCGGCCATGACGCCACGTTGCCAGGTGACCCGAAGGCGGTGTTCGAGCCGGTCAACGTCGAGATCAGGGAAACGACGCCGGACGGCACGCTGGTGCGGCCCGACGTCGGCGGTCCTACGTTCTACCAGGACCCGTTCTCCGACGGCGACGTGCGGTGCGTATACGACCCGTCCACGCAGACCTTTTTCTTCACCCAGATCGGGTTCCCGGTCGCCACCGGTTTCGCGCCTGACTTCAACAACACCACCGTCGACGTGGTGGTGATGAATTCCCATGGCGTTGCCGCTTACCAGTTCGACACCTCGCTCGGCGGTCCGACCAAGGGCGACTGCCTCGGCGACCAGCCGAAAGTCGGTCTTGACAACAACGCGCTCGTCATATCGACCGACGAATTCTGCGACCCGGAGGAGTCCGACTTCGAGGGCGCGCTAGTCCTGGTGATCTCCAAGCCGCAGCTTGTCAGCGAGGCCGCCACCGTCAACGACGTCGACCTCGGACCGCTTTCGCTGGTCGGCGCCCCCGTGCTCGGCCTCGACCCGGCGATCGACACCGGCTCGGGCAAGGAGTACCTGGTCGACTCGGTTTCGTTCCTGGCCGACGGCTTCACGCCGAACCCGGTCGGCGACACGGTCGGCGTCTGGACGCTGCGGCACACCAGGTCGGTGACGACGGGCGTCGGCACCCCGACGATCACCGGCACCGTGGTGCCGAGCGAGCAGTACGCGTTCCCGGTGCCGGCCACAAGCACGGGCGACGGATCGACGTTCGCCGACCCGCCGTGGACGATCACATCGGAGCCAGCGCTGCAACCGGACGACAG
>DATNEK010000257.1:0-19753 GCA_035553055.1 Streptosporangiaceae bacterium
TCGCTTAGCGCCTCTCGCTCGGGGCCAGGCATGCGGAGCTTGGCTAGATCTTCGATGTCACGTGTGGTTAGCGGCAGAGGCGCTCTGCGCTCGGTAGCCTGGTTGAGCTTCTGCGACATGTAACTGATCTTGCTTCAAAACATGCAGCAAGTCAAACGGCGTTCTGTGTAGCGAATAGTGAGCCCGATCACCATGCAGGGCCGTGACTAGCCAGTGCAGGACGGAACGTACTGACTTGCGCGGGAGATGCCCTATCGCGCGACCAGTTCTGGGATGGTGGCGCGATGCCTGAACGACGTGACCAGTTGGTCTAGGCCAGCCTGGGCTGAGCCGGTCTGTCAGCATCATCCACGGTTATCGTCGGTGGCGCCATCGATAACCAACTCGACCTGATCCAGGAAGGCGAGCACCGCGCTGTCGGGATCCGCTTCCCACGGGAGGTCGACGACCACGGACGCCGAGCGTCCGTTCGATTCGTTCAAGGTTCCCAGCTCGGCGCCCCGCGGAAGTCCGACCATGACCGACACGCAGCGAGCCGGTCCATGGATGTCGGACGGCGTTACCGTCGGCCAGTAGCCGTCCTCGGTGATCCACGACACCGTCTGCCCCGCGTAGTGGACATCTGCCAGTCGGCCCGGACGATGGTGCGCAAAACGCTGCACGGCTCGCCGCGTCGGCGCTGGATACTCGGTTCGCACGCCGAGGGCGAGGTCGACCATGGCCGGTTCGATGAGTCGCCCAGTGGCGAGGTACCACAGCATGGTGATGGCATCGCCGGGGAGGCGGGCGGCCACCTCCATCAGCACTGGCTGCCCGTCACGCAGCCGGAATTCCACATGCGTGATGCCGCTGCTGAATCTCAGTGCCTTCAGGACTGCCGCGTTCGCCGTGATGAGCGCGTCCGACTGGGGAAGCGGAAGCTTAGCGGGACTGGTGTGACCGATCTCGGTGAAATACGGGCTGCTGTCTTCGTTGGTGATTTTGGCGGTGACGCCGCTCCACACCAGTTCGCCGCGGTCGACCAGGGCCTCGACCGAGAACTCCGGCCCGGTGACGAGTTCCTCCACCAGGATCGTCTCGTCCGGGCCGTATGCTGACAGCGCGGCGTGCAGCTCCGCGTCGTTCTCGACCCGGACAACCCCTGAACTGAACATCCGCCCCGCCGGCTTGACGACGCACGGGTACGTATCGGACGTCACAGCGTCTCGCTCGTGGGGGGCGAAGGAGCGCCACGACGGTCCGTAGTCTCGTAGGACGACACGCTGCATGACCTTGTCGCGGCACACCCGGGCCGCCCAGGTGCCGGGACCCGGCAGGCCCAGCGCCTCGGACAGGACCCCGGCCGGGTCGACGAAGACCTCGCCACTGCAGATCACGCCGCGCACGTCGAAGTTCACGATCCAGTCCTGCACCGATGACAGCACGGTGTCGATCGCGGCGTCCGGGAGCTGGCGGACGGCGGCGATCCGGGACAGCGGATGCGCGCCATCCCCGATAAATCCGGTCAGCTTCGCCAGGTCGGTCGAAGGTCCGACGATGACCAGCGACGCCAGCCTGCGCTCGGCAATATCGGTGATCAGGAGGTGTTGACGGGCCAAGGCGGCCAGGTCGCTCATGACGATTACGGCCGGCGGGCGGGTGCTTTGACGGTTCAACGGCATTCCTTAAGTCCGATGTTGTGAAGTCGAGTGACCTTATTCGGTCGCAAGTTCGGTCTCTGGCTGCACCGTGATCTCGGCCTGGACACGCCGGTTGAGCCGCCTGGCGATGTGCAGCTGTGCCGCTGCGGCGCCCACGCCGACGATCAAGCAGCCGCTCCAGAGCGGCGCCACGCCCCAGGTGTGGATCACCGAGCCTGCGATCAGCGGCGCCACCACCGCCGATCCCGTCCAGGCGACTTGATAAAGACCTTGATAGCGGCCGTGCAGGTGGGCCGGGGAAATGCGCGCCACGAGCGCGAAGCTGGTCGGCGTGTTACCTATCTCGCCCACGGTCCACACCAGGATGGAGAGTGCGTAGATCCAGGCCGAGTGGCCTAACAACAGAACGGAATATCCGATCCCGATCAACGCCGACGAACCGGCGAGCACATGTGCTTCCGCGAAGCGCCTGTAGTACCGGCTGAGCGGAAGCTGCACCGCGACGATCGCGATCCCGTTGAGCGCGATCAGCCGTCCGTACTCGCTCGGTGAGAAACCGTCGCGTCCCATCGCGATCGGAAGGCCGCTTTCGGACTGCGAAAGGATCGTGAGGATCAGGAACTCGGCGACAACAAACGCCACGAAGGTCCGGTCGCGCAGCACGGCGCCTAGCCCTTCGCCGCCCGCGGCGTCGGTCGCCAAGGTGACCTGACGCCGCACCACGACCAGGGCCGCGATGAGCACGGCGCTGATCGCGGTGGCGGTGCCGTCGAGCCAGAACAGCGCGGTGTAGCCGATGAAGGTGACGATGCCGACCGAGAGCATCGCCACGGAGAACCCGATGTTGATCGCCCAGAAGTTGAGCGAGTAGGCCCTGTTCCGGTCCGGTGGGGGGACCACCTCGGCGATGAGCGCGTTGAACGCTGGCCGCGTCGCGTTGTTGGCCAGGCCGACGGCGAAGGCACCGAGCAGGAGGGCCCACGGCGAGCGGGCATAGGCGAGCGCGACCGTGCTCGCCGCGGTGGCGATCAACGCGCCGACCAGCGTCGGCTTGTGGCCGAGCCGGTCGGCCAGCACACCGCCGAACGGCCCCGACACGAGCGATCCGATGCCGATCGCCCCTACGACGGCACCGGCGAGTACCGGACCGCGTCCCAGTTGGAAGGTGATGTAGAACGCGAGCAATGGCCTTACGAAGCCAGCCGTGCGGTTAATCAGCTGACCGGTCCAGAGCCACCAGAAGCCGCTTGGCAGCCCGGCAAAGGTCGTGGTGACCGACGATCGCGCCTTGGTCAATAACCTAGATCGCAATTCGTGCCCTCCTAGCGCTCTGCACGTGGGCGAACCGCACGTAGGCGAACTGCATGTGGGCGGACGCCTATGCCGAGCTTGGCACCGCTCAACAGGATCGCTCAGCCGCCCACGGCTGACGCCACCGAGTCTCCCAGGATGCCGAGCCCTTCGGCCAGTTTTTCGTCCGTGGATGTGAGAGGTGGCACGAACTCGACCACCTCGTTATGGAGTCCGACGTCCCGTGCTGAGCTGGTTCTCCGATTCTGTGCCTTCTGTCCACTTATCAAAGGTTCCTTCTAATCCCGTAGTCGACGGGCGGCGCCATTTCGCGGGCGCCCCCAACGACAGCAACGTGCACATCACTGCTGTCCGCCAGCCCGCCGCAACGACAGCAATGTGCACATCGCGGTTGTCCCGACGACAGCAAGGGTTCGGCGCTGTAGTTCGCTGCGGCGGTACAACAGCAGCCGGTGGATACGGCGATCAATAATGATGGAGATGCGGCTCGGGCGAGGACTGTCGTCCCACAGCGCGAATGTCACCTTACTTTCACTGCCCACCAACCGTTGGCCAGTCGAACTCAGCTGGTCACAGGTACCGGAACATAGTGTGCAGGCCGACTAGGCCGTGCTCGGGATGATCGAAGGCGGCCGGTACCGTGCCGATGATGGCGAACCCGAGCGACTGCCACAGGCGCACGGCCGGGGCGTTGGCCTCGACAACAGCGTTGAACTGGATGCTCGCGAAGCCGGCTGATCGGCACCAGTCAATGACGTACTCGCCGAGGGCGCGACCGACGCCATGGCCCTGGCGGGCTGGGTCCACGAGGAAAGATGCTGTTGCCACGTGCGACCCGCGCCCCGGCCGGTTCGCCCCCATTTTCGCCGAGCCCACGACGACGCCGTCGCTGACCGCGACGACGGTCTGGCCAGGCGGCGCCTCCATCCACCAGGGCCGGGCTTCGTCCAGTGACTGTCCGTCGGGAAAGGCGTAGGTCTTTCCCTCAGCCATGATCGACGCGTAGAACGGATAAATCAGCGGCCAGTCCTGGCCCGTCGCTTGCCTAATGATCACGACCGGAGACAGTATCGCCTGATTCGTCAGGCCGCCACGGGTTATCCGGCCCTGCCTGGCGCGTGGTGCCTGTCGGTGATGCCACGCCGGTGCTGCGATGCTTGCTGGCATGGATGCGAGTGATCTGCAGCGGGCCATCGGCCGCGTCGTTCTGGAAGCGGCTTATCTAGAGCGGGTACTCAGGATGGCGTTCAGCGCGCTGATGGGCAGCAAGTACGCCGCGGTCGTCGACAATCGGCTGATGGCGTCGGCGCTCATTGAGGACTGCCGCCGCATCGCCGAGGTGCACTCAGGAGTCAGCGCGGCGGAGCGGGAGGCGCTGATCACTTCCCTGCGGCAATGCGAGTTGGTCAACCACGCACGGAACCGGGCTATCCATGACGACTGGGCGTGCAGGCCGGGAAATGTCGTGGTCACGCTGCAGAGCGGAGGTTCGTCGCACGAGGTGACTGTCACTGCCCAGACTGTGAGCGAGGTAGACGAGCTCGCCGACCGGATCGGCAGCGCCGCTGATCAGCTAGCCGCCGCGGTCGCGGCTGCCCTCGGCCCTGACAACCTGCGGACAGCAGATCAGCAAGGCCGCGGCAGCTAGCAGTCCACGCCGGCGGGGGGATACTGGTGACGGTGAAGGCAGTGGTTCTGGCCGATACGCATGGTCCGCGACGGTGGCGTCGTTGCCCGTCGGTTGTCGCAACCTACCTGCGGGACGCGGATCTGATCTTGCACGCCGGAGATGTTTGCACGGCTGCCGTGCTCGATGAGCTGTCCGAATACGGGCCAGTGCGGGCGGTGCTCGGCAACAACGACGGGCCTGACGTCGCCGCGTGGGGCGCACCGCCGACCATGGAACTCGAATTGGCTGGGCTCGCGGTCGCGATGGTTCACGATAGCGGCGCCGCACCGGGCCGGTGCGCCCGGCTGAGTCGCCGTTTTCCTGCCGCGCGGCTTGTCATTTTCGGGCACTCACATATACCCATGGACCAAGCCGCCGACGGTGTCCGCATATTCAATCCAGGATCACCGACCGACCGCCGTCGCCAGCCGCACGGCACCATCGGCTTGCTGAACATCGACGACGGCATCCTTGTTGAAGCACGCATCGTACCGATCGACGGCTGACTGCGACAGATGTGACATCGACGCCGGCCTTGGCGCGCCGAGGGCTGCGGGCGATGTCGCCGGGTCGCGTGGACCGAGGACCCGCGTGTCATTTTCTAGACGCGCTTGCGCGCAATCCTCGCCTGGAGTTCAGCCATTAAGTGCGCTGACCACTCCCGCAGAAGACGGAGGAATCGGCCGCAGTCGGCCGTACACTGATAAGGGTATCGAAGGCTATGCTAGTCCGGCTATTTCAGGGGCCAGCTTTCCTCAGTCTTGAGGGATTCGCGAATGTGCAACCAAAATGAGTGGATTGTGCGTGAGGCGTTCCTCGCCTACGCCCGAGGCGACGTCGCGCGGATGATGGAATTTGTTGACCAGCACCTGGAGTGGACGAAACTCGGCCAGGCCCGTGGTGATGCCGCGCTGGTTCGCGCTGGTCGCGATGACCTGGAAGAGGCGCTGCGTCGGCTGGCCCTGAGCGGTCGACAGGCCGAGCTTGAAGAGGTCGTCGCCTCCGGTGAGAAAGTGATGCTGGTGATGCGGACGCCCGGGCTCGCCTCGACCAGCCCGCAATCGATCGGTGACAAGACATACGATGTCGTCACGGTTCGTGACGGGCTGATCGTCGGCTTGCGCGCCTGCCAGGACCGCGCCGCAGCGAGGTCGCTCATAGGGATCAGCTAGCCGATCCCCGCGCACCGTCACGATGGCAAATTTAGATGCGACGGCTGACTGGCGCATGGGGCAGGATGGTCGATCATGCTGCTCACCATCACGATGACCGCCTGGGCACCCACCGTCGCGGCGACTGACCTGGGTTACCTGCTGCACAAGAATCCCGCCCGGGTCCAGTCGTTCGAGGTGTCGACGGGGACGGCGCACGTGTTCTACCCGGAGGCGACGGCTGGCCGCTGCACCGCGGCGCTGCTGCTTGAAGTCGACCCGGTCGGACTCGTGCGCGGTCGCCAGGGTCCTTCCGGCGAGGGATTCAGCCTTGGCCAGTACGTGAACGACCGCCCTTACGCGGCGTCAAGCATGCTCGCGGTCGCGCTGGCGCGGGTGTTCAAGACGGCGATGGCCGGGCGCTGCGACGCGCGGCCTGAACTGGCAGCCAGCGCGATCCCGCTTGAGGTGCACGTGCCCGTGCTGCCGTGCCGGGGCGGCCCTGAGCTGGCCGGCCGGCTGTTCGAGCCGCTCGGCTGGCACGTCACCGCCGTCCCGATCGCGCTCGATGAGACGTTCCCTGGCTGGGATGACTCGCGCTACGTCGACCTGCGCCTGACCGGAACGCGGAAGCTAGCCGAAGCGCTCAATCACCTCTACGTGCTGCTGCCCGTGCTCGACGACGGCAAGCACTACTGGGTCAGCCCTGACGAGGTGGACAAGCTGATCAGGGCGGGCGGCGAGTGGCTGGCCGGGCATCCGGTTAAGACCTTGATCAGCCGCAGGTACCTGCGCTGAATCGCTGGCCCAGCTTGCCGACGAGCCAGAGGAGTTCCGCGCCGAGGTCGAGGCGTTCATCGACGGATTGATCTCGCACTACGTGCTGGACGGCGGCAAGCTCGTGGTCAGTCACGCGGGCCTGATCGAGCGGCTCCAGGGCCGGGCGTCGGCGCGGGTCAGGTCGTTCTGCCTCTACGGCCAGACAACAGGCGAGACCGACGAGTTCGGCTTGCCGGTCAGATATCCGTGGGCGAACGATTACCGCGGCCGCGCGATGGTGCTATACGGCCACACCCCCGTGCCAGCGCCAGAGTGGGTGAACGGCACCCTCTGCCTGGACACCGGCTGCGTATTCGGCGGTCGCCTCACCGCGCTGAAATACCCGGAGCGTGAGATCGTCTCGGTGCCAGCGGCTCGCGTCTACTACCAGTCAGCCAAGCCGTTCTCCGCGAGCCGCGCTCGGCCTTGAGGGCCTCGACCGGCTGGCGAGGGGCGAGCCACTCTGGCGGATACACGAGTGCGTGTTCGCTGTGCTCGCGCTTGAATCAGAGCCGGTCGACCCGCGCCTGTGACCTATACCGCTGATTGTGATAAGAGAAAGCATGAGCTCCGAACTGCCAGTACGCGAGGGTTACGTTCCGTTCGCCGGTTACCGCACCTGGTACCGAATCACCGGCACAGGGGAGGAGCCGGGCAAGTATCCGCTCCTGTGCCTGCACGGCGGACCAGGCGCGAGCTGGCATCACATGGCGCCGTACAACGACTTGGCGATCGGCCGCCGCGTCATCTGTTACGACCAGGTTGGCTGCGGCAACTCGGTAGTCCACGAGCCGCACGATCCGGCCATGTGGACTACTGAGCTTTACGTGGACGAGATCAATGCCGTCAGGGAAGCACTCGGGCTCGGTGAGTGCCACATACTTGGTCACTCCTGGGGCGGCATGCTCGGCATGGCGTATGCGATCACCAAGCCCGCGGGGCTGGTCAGCCTGCTGGTGGAAAGTTCGCCGGCCTCGGTGCCGTTCTGGCTGAAGGAGCTTGACCGGCTGCGGGCCGAGTTGCCGCTTGAGGTCGAGGAGGTGCTCAGGCGACACGAAGCCGCCGGCACGACCGACAGCGATGAGTACCAGCAGACCATGGTCGAGTTCTATGACCGGCACGTCTGCCGGGTCAGGCCATACCCCGACTGGGTGCAGCAGACATTCGATGCGATCGAGGCGAGCCCCGAGGTATATTTCACCATGAATGGTCCTAGTGAATTTCACGTCATCGGGCCGTTGAAAGACTTCGACCTGGTCAGCCGGCTGAACCAGATCGAGGCCCCGACATTGTTGTTCTGCGGCGAGTTCGACGAGGTGACCCCGGCTACCGTGCGGCAGGCGCACGAGGCGATCGATGGATCGCAGTTCGCTGTGCTCGACGGCTGCTCGCACATGTCACAGGCGGAGCGGCCCGATCTCGCGCTCGGGCTGGTGCGCGGCTGGCTGGCCGGAGTCGAGGCTTCACGTCGCAGCTAACGCGGGCATAACGTGGTGAAGTGTGATGTTGTGCCGGTGGACTTCGATACTTAACGCACGAGAACACCGGAGGGCTAGCCACGTGAGCGTCCACGACATCGAACTTCAGACCCTGGCCGGCGGCCAGGCATCGCTTGGCGACTTCGCCGGCTCGGCCATTCTCGTGGTCAACGTCGCGTCCCAGTGCGGGCTGACACCGCAGTACGCGGGGCTGCAGCGGCTGCAGGACCGGTTCGCCGACCGAGGTTTCACGGTGGCTGGGTTCCCCTGCAACCAGTTCGGCGGCCAGGAGCCTGGCACCGCCGACGAGATCGACGAATTTTGCTCGGTGAACTACGGCGTGAGGTTCCCCATGTTCGCCAAGATCGACGTGAACGGGCCTGACCGGCACCCCCTCTACTCCGAGTTGACCGCAGTTCCCGACGCCGAAGGTCAGGCCGGGGACATCCAGTGGAACTTCGAGAAGTTCCTCATCGACGGCGACGGCAAGGTCATCGCCAGGTTCCGCCCGCTGACCGAGCCCGAGGCACCCGAGGTGGTCGCCGCGATCGAGGAAAACCTGACCGCCTAAGTAGCTGCCCGCCGGAGTTCGGTCATGCCTCACCGAACTCGGGCGCCGGCGGCCCAGTGGCGAGACCAGGCTAAGACTACATGTAGGGCATATGGGCAGCTAATAGCCGCGAGAGTCATTATCATACGCGCATGACCGAGCCTGAGGGAGCCGCTCAGCGGGCCTCCACGGGGCAGGCTCTGATGCCCAGGGCTGCCGCGCCGGCGCCGGAAGTCGAGCGCCTGGCACAGTGGAGCCGCAAGCGCGCCGTGTTGCTGATCGCCTTGCTGATGATCGTGGCTCAGCTCATCTGGAAGGCGCGTCTGCTGCATGGACTGTATTTCGTGCGAGACGATTTCCACGATCTTGACCTGGCGATCGAGCACCCGCTCAACTGGAGCTACCTGACCTATATCTGGGATGGTCATCTGATCATCGGCCTGTGGCTGGTGGCGTGGCTGCTCGTCAAGACCTCGCTGTACAACTGGGGTCTGGCCAGCGCGGTGACGCTGGCGTTCACAGCCGCGGCGAGCCTGGCCTGCTACCGCGCACTGAGGACTCTCTTCGGCGACGGCCCGCGGATACTGATACCGCTGGTCTTCTACTTGCTGACCCCGCTGACCATCGCCACGTTCGCTTGGTGGTCGTCGGCGATGGAGTCGGTTCCGCTTCAGCTCGCCATCTTCATGGCGGTGACCTCGCACGTGCTCTATGTCCGCACGGGACGGATCAAGCACCTGGTCGCTGCCGCTTTCTGGGTGGCCTTCGGGCTGATCTTCTTCGAGAAGGCGCTCGTCCTGCCGCTGCTGCTGTTCGCAGTCACAGCCGGGTTTCTTGTCACCCGCCGGAACCTGCTTGACGGCGCGCGAACGGCGCTGCGGCGGTTCTGGCCAGCGTGGGCGGTGTACCTCCTGCTCATGGTCGGCTACGCCGTCGTGCTCGCGGTCGCCTTGCGGTCCTCGATCGCCCAGCCGCAGGCGCCGCAGGCGACCGGCGGTGTCGCGCTGCTGGTCGGCGACCTGCTGAAGGATTCATTCCTGCCAGGGGCTTTCGGCGGGCCCTGGCAGTGGTACCCGGTGACTTCGTTCGTACTTGCGGGGGCACCGCCGTTTCTCGAGTGGGTGTCGGTCGTCGCGGCGGTGATCGTCATCGGGGTGAGCGTGGTCGCGCGCAGGACCGCATGGCTCGCGTGGGCGACGCTGTTGGGGTGGATCTTCGCCGCCGACCTGCTTCCGCTGGTCATCGGCCGGATCAGCACCATGCTTCCCGCGCTGCTCGGACTGGACATCAGGTACGTCGCCGATGCCGCACCTGTCGCGGCCATCTGCATCGGCCTGGCGTTCTGGCCGGTCGTCGGGGTGGCATCGGCCGCGCGATCACGCCCGCGTCAGGCCAAGCCCGCCGCGCAGCTCAGACTGGCCGCTGCCGGCCTGGTTGGCGTGTTCATTATCGGTTCGATCTGGTCTGTGCAGCAGCTTGGGCACTCCATCAGCGGCACGTCAGCCCGGAGTTATATCGCCAACGCGACCGAGGCGGTCGGCCTGGCACCGAACGGGACGGACGTGTACGACTGGCCGGTGCCCGACAGCATCGCGCCGGCCGTCTTCGGCCGCTACTCGCACGCTTCAGCGGTCATCGGTGACCTGGATATCGGCAAGCTGCACTGGCTGACCAAGCTCAGGGGCACCGTCGACAACCTGGCCTGGTTCGGTGCCGACGGCAAGCTCTACCAGGTCCTTGTCGGACCGACGTCGAGCATCCTGCGGCCGAAGGGCCGCCCATGCTGGCCGCAGCGGAAAGGCCGGATCGTGATCAGGTTCGCGTCGCCGACGTCGGCCTATACCTGGATTCTCCGGTTCGGTTACCTGCTCGGACCCTCGACTTCGGCGGTGGTCTCGATCAGGTATGGCCAGTCGGTCAAGTACCTCACCGTTCAGCCCGGGCTCCATGCCGCCTTTCTGCCCGAGCGAGGCGGCAACGTGACGAAGGTCACGATCGGAGGGCTCGGCGCGACTCCGATGTGCATAGGCGATGCGGAGGCCGGCAACGTCATCTCTTCTCCTTTCAGCAAGCCGACTCCCTAAGTAGGCAGCTCCATGAGGACGTATCCATGAGCGACTCATCCATGAGTGGCACCGAGGGTTCCGCGAGCCCTATCAGCCAGGCCGGTGCGCTCGCGTTGCGCGAGGATGAAGATCAGTACGGCACTGAGTTCGACTTCAGCGCGACGGTGACGTGGATTCGTCAGAACGTCGTGCTGGTCGGCGGCCTGGTGATCATCATAGGTGAGATTATATGGAAGGCCCAGTTTCTCAGCCGGATGTTTTTCAGCCAGGACGATTATGTCAACCTGGATATAGCGATTAAGTCGCCATTCAACTGGCACTATCTGTCTCTCATCGGGGCCGGCCATTTTTACCCCGGCCTGCGCGCCGTCACCTGGGTGCTGGCGAGGGTCTCGCTCTACGACTGGGGCTTGGACGCCGGCGTGGCGCTTGCCCTCGTCGCGCTGGCGAGCCTGGCTGCGCTGCGGCTGCTGCGGACGCTGTTCGGCGACCGTCCGGCCATCTTGGTCCCGCTCGCCATCTACGCGCTGATCCCGCTGACCGTGCCCGATCTCGGCTGGTGGTGGTGCGCGATGGAGTCGCTGCCGTTCCAGCTTGCGATCTTCATGAGCCTGTCCGCTCATGTACGGTACGTGCGGACCGGTAGCCGCGGTTCGCTATTCGCCGCCAGCGTCTGGCTGGTGATCGGGTTGCTCTTCTTCGAGAAGGCCATCGTTCTGGCTCCGCTGCTGTTCCTGATCACCGCCGGTTTCCTGATGGGACCGGGTACCTGGCTCGGCGGGGTAATCGCGGCGCTGCGGCGGCACTGGCGGGCCTGGCTCATCTACGGCGCTATCACGGCCAGTTACATCGTCGTGTTCTTCGTCGCGCTGCGCGCGTCCGGGCAGCAGGCGCAGGTGCCAAGCTCGCTGTCGGCGGCCGGCGGATTCGCGTGGACGATAACCAAGGACACGCTAACGACCGGCGCGCTCGGCGGACCATGGCGCTGGCTGCCGCTGGCAGACCAGCAGTACGCGCTCGCCGCACCGCCCACCGCCACCGTCCTGTTCGCCGGGCTTGTTGCCGCGGCCGTGCTCGTGGTCAGCATCGGGCGCAGGTTCGTGGCCTGGCGAGCTTGGGCCATCCTCATCTCCTGGGTGGTCTGCGCCGACATGGCGCCGGTCATATTCGGGCGGTTGCTCGCCGGCCTGCAGACGGTGCTCGGCCTGGAGACCAGGTACCTAGCCGACGCCGCCTGCGTGCTGGCGATCTGCGTGGGCCTCGCGTTCCTGCCCGTGGCGGGGACACAGACGGACGAGGCGGCCGCCGAGGCAGGCCAGCGAGCCCCTGGCGGTCACCGGGCCAGCGCGGTGGTATCTCACGAGCAGAACCTGCGCTACGCGGCGTCAGCGCTCGTCGCCATCTTCGTGGTCAGCTCGATCTGGTCGGTCCACACCTACCAGAACAGCACTCCGGGCGGCCCAGTGGCCAAGACTTACTTCGCGAACGCCAAGCGCGCGGTGCAACTGGCGCGACCAGGAACGGTCGTGCTCGATCAGTACATGCCGCAGCGATATGTCGAGGGCCTGTTCGGCAAGCAGGAAGCGGTGGAGTCGACTGTTATCGGCGACCTAGAGCAGGGCAAGCTGGGCGGCAAGTTCCGCTGGGTTGGCACGGCAGAAGGCACCATCGACGGCATGTACATGTTCGGCCCTGACGGCAAGCTGTATCCCGCCGTGATCGCTGGAGTGTACTCCGTGCACCGCTCAGGGCCGGGATTCAAGGCATGCTGGCCGGAGCGGAAGGGGAGGGTAGCCGTCCGGTTCCGCAGCCGCACCGATGTCTATGACTGGATGCTGCACCTGGAGTACATCTGGGGCTCGTCGGCCGGCCCGGTCACGCTGTGGTACGGAGGCGTCCGGCATGAGCTAGCGCTGCAGCCAGGTACCCACAACGGCTACCTGGGCGTGTTCGGCAATGTGACTCACTTCAAGGTCGTCGGACTTGGCCGCCGCCACCTGTGCGTCACCGGCGCCGAAGCTGGCCAGCTTGTGGCGTACGGCTCGCCGATACCGTAGGGACATCAGGTGACTTTGACATCACGTTTGGCGGGCCTGCTGCCGCAGACGGCAGTCGCGCGGGTCGTCGGCTTGACCTACCGTCGCGCCGAGCCTGAGCTTGGACGGCTGGCCGAACTGTGCGGGACCGGCGGGGTCATGATCGACGTCGGCGCCTGGTACGGGCCTTGGTCGTTGCGGCTGGCCAAGCGCGCCGACCACCTGATCACGATCGAGCCGACCGCCAGGCACGAGGTGCTGCGCAAGATCCTGCCGGCCAGCGCCGAGGTGATTCACGCCGCCGCATCCGACCAAGCGGGCACCGGCGAGTTGTGGACGGTTGGCACCGGCAACGGCACTGGCGGCGGCACTGAGGGAATGTCGTCGATGCGGCGGCGGGAGATTCACGGCGCCAGCATCTCGGTGCCGCTGATCAAGATCGATGACCTGGATGCCAAAGACGTGCGGTTCATCAAGATCGACGTCGAGGGGCACGAGTTGAACGTGCTCCGCGGCGCCGAAGAGACTGTGCTGCGTGAGCGTCCTCGCCTGCTTGTCGAGGTTGAGGAGCGCATCCAGCCCGTCGAGCCGTTGATCGGCCTGGTGACCGGCTGGGGTTACACCGGCTGGGTGCTCTCCCGCCGCTCGTGGCGTCGGCTCGAGGACATCGACCTGGTAGGCAGGCAGGCCGCGACCGTCCGCGTCGCGAATCGGGGAATGATGAAGCGCCTGATCTGGCCCTACCCGCGTTACCTGAACTCTGTGCTGTTCATTCCGGCCGAACAAGGCCAGCCAGGCGCACACACCGCCGCCCGCCGCTGACGCGGCAGGCGGCGGTGTGTGCGGGTCAGCGTCGCAAGGTGGCGTTGATGCCTGCTACGGGGGCGAACGCGACCGTGATCACAGTCGCCGACGCCTCCGAGTTGGCGTTGTCCCACCATTGAGTGGCAAAGCCCGCGTCGCCGCAGCCGACGGAGAACTTGATCTTGTACCGCCCGGCCGCCAGATCCGTCAGCGTGTAATGACCGCCAGAGGTGCTGATCGCGATCTCCGGCGCTAGCGGCGTGCCAGAGAACATATCGGCTGGAGGGCTTATAGGAACGGCGGTGACGCACTCGCCTTCGACCCCGGCGTGGGCGGCGTTGGTGACGGTGCCGCTGATGGATCCGTACGGCTGCAGGGCCGCGGATATGCCTGTGGTGGTATGGCTCGCCGTAACCGTGATGTCATTGGCGGTCGCCTCGGTCGGCTGGCCGTTGAACCACTGCGGGGCGAGTGGGCTCAGCCCTTCGCTCGCGAAGTCGCAAGACGGGTCGCCGAACAGGACCTGGTACCGGCCCGGTGCCAGGCCGCGCACGACGTATTGGCCGTTCTTGCTGGTGAGAGCGAAGTTGCCGCCGCCGTTCTGGTTGAGCGGCGACAGCTCGACGCAGTCGAAGGCAAGCGGCGATTTCGGCGAGCCCCCGCTGGTAACCGTGCCTGACACCGACCCGCCCGGCTTGAGCTTGATGTTGATGCCGGCCACCGCGTGCGGCGCGGTGACAGTCACCACGCCAGGCCTGGTGGCCGAGCCCAGGTTCACCCGGCCAGCGGCGCAACCGAAGAACATCGAGTAGCGGCCGGTGGCCAGTCCTGGCAGCGAGTAACGGCCGCGCTTGTCAGTAAAGGTGAAACCAAACGACTGCGCGCCGCTGTCGGTCGCTTCCACGCAGGCCCCGTCCAAGGGGTGGTTCGATGGGCCGGTGACGACGCCGGAGATTGACCCGCCGACGCTGAGCCTGCCGTTGATGCCCGCCGCGGTCTGGCCGGCTCTGACCGTCACCGGCGTGGCGAACGTCGCGTTGTTCTTGCGCCGGTACCACTGCGTACCGTAGCGGGGGCGGTCGGCGCATTCGCTGAACTTGACCAGGTACCGGCCCGGGTTCAGGCCACCGATCGCGTAGTGCCCGCCGATTGTGGTGGCAAAGGCCGTTCCTGGTGCGTTGATCGGCAGGAAGTTCCTGGCGTTTGCCACAGTGACGCAGATGTTACTTAGCCGTTTGCCCGCCGTATTGACCACGGTCCCGGTAATGCTCGCGGCCTTGCCGAGCTTGGCGTTGACCGAGGTGACAACGCCAGCGCTGACCGAGAGCAGGTCGGCGGTCGTCGAGTCCGGCTGGGCGTCGAACCACTGGGTGCCCACGCCGGAGAACCCGCAGTTGAATTCGAGCAGGTACCGGCCAGGCGCAAGGTTGTCCATGCGGTAGAAGCCTTGAGTGGTGACCTCGATATCGTCGAAGACCTGCGGGATATCGGCCAGGGTTATCGTGCTCGCGCCGACGCACAGACCATTGAGGCGATGGCCGGCCTCGTCGGTCACCACGCCATCTATCACGCCTCCCGGCTTCATCGCGGCGTCGATGTTGCCCGTCGTCTTGCCGCTGGTGAGCTTCACCAGGTTGGCGGTCTCCTCGGTCGGCTGGTCGTTGTACAACTGGGGCGCGAGGCTGGTCCTGTTGCCGCATCCGCCGAAGAACTCGACCTCGTAAGACCCGGGCTGGATGCCGGTCATCGAGTAGGTGCCGTCCGGGTTAGTTTGCGTCGAGTCGTCGTTCTCGTCATTGACCGCCACGCAAACAGAGTCGAGGGGGTGACCGTGGGTATCGGTGACCTTGCCAGAGATCGAGGCGCCCGGAGCCAGGACGACGTTGAATCCGGAAAGCGTACGGCCAGCCTTCACGGTGGCCGATCGCGTGCGCTCCAGGTAGCTCGCCGTGGCCGCCGGACCGCACGTCGGGTCGTAATCGATCAGGTAGCGACCGCCTGCCAGCCCATTGATCAGGTAATGCCCGTGGCGGGATGTGACGACGAACCCATCGAAATCGTCGTCGCGGCCGGTCGCCGTGACGCACACGCCTCGTAGCAGCGGTCCAGTCGCCGAACGCCCTCTGACCGTGCCTTTGATGGTCGCGCCTGGGCCGAGCACCGGATCGATGTTCTTGATTACCTTGCGGCCGGAAATATTGATCGTGGTGGCGTGCGACTGGCTCGTGGCGCCGCGCCACCATTGGAACGCGTAGTTGCCCTTGGTTCCGCAGCCAATGGTGAACTCGATTGTGTACTGGCCAGGGAACAACCCGTGCAGCGCGAACGAGCCGGTCTTGCTGGTTGGCAGGACGACGCCGAACCCGCTGTCGGTGAACATGCCGTTGAGGTTGACGCAGATGCCGCTCAGCTTCTTCCCGGACTTGGACCGCACGGTTCCCGCCAACTCGCCGCCCGCTTTGAGCTTGGCGTTGATGCCGGCCACGTTCTTCCCTGCCCGCACCCGCAGGTTGGTGGCCTTATTGGTAAAGAACAGCGAGTTGACGCCGCGGTACCACTGCGGCAGCCAGTTGCCCGGTTCGAGCCGCAGCCGAAGCTAGCGAATTGCACCACGTAGAGCCCGGGCCGCAAGCCGGTAAGCCGGTACTTGCCAGTCTTCGATGTGGTAGCCATCGCGATAAGGCCATTTCTCACGGGAAACGCCTCAACACAGAGGGCGCCTACCGGCTTACCCTTCCCGGTGACCCGTCCTGAAATGCTGCCCGTCTTCGTGGTAGCGCCGACCGCCAGCGGCCCGCGCGGCAGCGGGCTGGCTTGTTCGAGCGTGGCGGGCCTCAGTGTCACGAGTTGCCCGGCCCGAACCGCGACAGTGCCTGCCAGGCCAGGCCACAAGCTGATCATCGGCGATCCGGTGACCGCGCGCCCGGCCGGGCAACTGCCGACGCGCACCCGGTAGCGGCCGGGACGCAAACCGCTGAGCAGGTATCTGCCGTTAGCTTTGGTCCTAGCGTCCGCGTTGCCGGCCGAGCCGACCGCGCTGACACACGCGTCGCCGACAGACTGACCCGCGGCTGACTTGACAAGGCCGGTGATAATCCCGGTGCGAGCGCGGGCGCTGACCTGGGCGGCTCTCGCGGCGCCCACCGGAGCTACTGGGAAGCGAGTGCCCGGCCGACGCTCCTGCGCGGCCATGAGTCCCGCCAGCGCGAGCCTGCTCGGACCGGTAGGAGCGTGCCAGCCTGGCGTGTGGTGCCTAGCCGCCAGGTGGCCGGTGGCCGCCTGGCTAGCCGGAGGCAACGTCGCGATCAGCCCGGCCGCTGCCGTTGTGCTTGCCCCCGTGATAAGGATAAAACGTGTCATTTTGGCAAGGATTCGCCCCATTGCCTACCTCGCTCTCCCCGTGTGACTGGACAGCAGCTAGCTGTCCAGCAGCGAGCATAGGTCGACCCTAGGTTCGAATGTGCAACTAGACAGATATTTCTATCGATGTAGTAATTAATTTGAGCCTTCGAGCATCGCGAGCAAGGCCGGTCCCGCCGCGATCGACATCGTCATCAGTCTGGTGACGTCGGCGGTCGTGCGAACGCTCAGCCCGCAGTTGCGCCAGGCGTCCCAGCGCGGGTATCGCCTCAGCGTCCTTTTTCGACCACTGGGCAACGGATTCGTGGTTACGCTTGGCGTCGTCGGCGTAGAGCTTGATCGAGCCGCCTTCTCTAAACGCCCGATAATACCGGCCCATCGGGTAGGGCTTGTATCCATGACTGGCGAGCTTGAGGTCGTTGATAATGGTCGGCGGCATCAAGCTCATGACGTAAGAAAGCCTGGTCACCTTGAACCCTGGAGCTTCTGGCCATGGGGATTCCGTGGTCGCAGCGCCGCCGGTGTTATGCCGGGTTTCTAGCACCACGGTCCGCGCGCCCGCACGCGCCAGATAGGCGGCGGCCACGAGGCCGTTGTGCCCTCCGCCCACGACGATGGCATCGTGTGCGGCCATGGCTGTGCTCCTTTCCCCAGCCTTCCGGGCTGCTGCTTGCGTGGCGGGCCGCTTGGGGTCGGTCATCAGTGAGAATACTGACTGAATGTTCAGTCTAAAATTTGATACGGTTACTACAAGTGCTGTGGAGGAAGTACGGGATGAGACGCCAGGTGGAACACGTCCCGGTAGGAGCCACTGTGACGAGAGAGCCGGGCGCGTCCGCGGACGCCGCGGACGCCGCGGACGCCGTCGCCGCCGGGATCGCCGATCAGCGGCGGGGCCAGATGCTGACCGCCGCGCTCGACGTGATCTCGGAGCGCGGCTTCGCCGACACCAGGATCGCCGACGTCGCCGAGCGGATCGGGATCAGCCCGGCGCTGGTGATCTACTACTTCAAGACCAAGGACCAGCTGCTGACCGAGGCGATCAGGCACTACGAAGACGCCTGGTACTCCGAAGGCAAGCGCAGGATGGACGCGCTGCCGACGTCGGCCCGGCGGATCGAAGAGTTCGTTGCGATGAACCTGCTGCCTGACAGCGATCCAGAACTCGACAGCAACTGGCAGCTATGGCTTGACTTCTGGGTGCAGGCAGCGCGCAACTCCGACGTCGCGATGCTTCGCCGCAAGTCGGACGAGCGTTGGCGCGAGCTGATTGTCTCGCTAGTACGCGCTGGTCAGGAGGCCGGGGAGTTCACCAGCATCGATCCCCATCCGTTCTCGATCTTGATCTCGGCGCTACTCGATGGGCTGACGGTGCAAATCGCGCTTGATGATCCGGTTGTTGACCCCGTAAGTGCATTTGAGCTATGTATGCGTTACATCGCTGATCATCTAGGTTTTGAGTGGGCACCGAGCGGGCGGGCCCACGGGAACGCCGCCGTGACTCACGCGGGAAGGCCTAGCCCTACATAAGCAGCACCTGGTGAGTCGCGACGATCACGACGGTCACCGCCGCGCACGTGGCGACCGGCCAGAGCCGCTTCACCGGTGACCGCAGCAAAATGAGAACCGCCAGCAGATAGCACTCGTCGAGTGACCGCAGATCCGCGTGGCCGGTCCAGATCTGGTTCGACAAGATGCCGAGTTCGATGATGAATGCCACGAACGCGACTCGTTCGCAGCCGGGTACCGTCGTCGATCGCAACGAGACAAGCGCCGCGACGACGAACATCATCAGCGTGGCGACCTCAGCGAACCAGATATAGGCATCGATGGACGACACGGCGAGCTGTCCGGCATTAACCCTGATCGCGTCGACGAATTGGGTGAACGGCAGCCCGCCGTGGGCGTTGTCGCCTAGGTCTGAAGCCGCGATCAGCGTTCCGGTCGCTGCCCGCAAGACCAGCTGCCATCCGGTGAATACCAGCAACGGCAGGAACCAGGCCAGATCGGCGGCGCACACAGGGATCCGGCGCTGATCACGCGGCAGGACCGCGCGGGCCACGCGGACGAGCAGGATCGCCAGCGGCATGATGATCGCCGTCTCACGGGTGAGCACAGCGTAGCCGAACAGCAGGCCGGCTATCGCGGGGTGCTTTCTGCGATAGGCGAGTATCCCGCCGAGCAGGCACGCCGCTGCGACTGGCTCGGCGAGGTCGCAGCCGACGGATTTGAGGAAGCCCGCGAAGGCAGCCAGCAGCAACCCCCAGATCGCGTGACGACCTGACTCGACCGCGAGCATCCCGCCCAGCAGGCCGATCGCCGCGAGCGCCAGGACATTGACGATCACCAGCGCGATCGGCACCAGCCCGTGGTGGCCAAGCGAGAAGAGCCAGGCCAGCGCCGGATAGCCGACCCGCTCCAGCCGGTACGGGTGATCAAGCGTGATGCCGAACGCGGTCCGGTGCAGATCGGCTGGGTCGAGTGCCAGCCGATAGTAGAACTGTCCGTCATAGCCGTTTGACCCGAAGACGTACAGGCCAGCTGGCACGCGACCGGGATGGGCGAAGGGCAGCTCGGCCCGGACGAATTTGGTGATGTTGCCGTCGGCCGCTATCCGCCAGCGAAGCAGTACGAAGCAGACATACCCACTCAGCGAGAGCAGGCAGGTAACGACCGGGTTATCGACCGCATGAAGGAAAGGCACACGCGGGCGTTCGCGCTCACCCGGGCGCTCAAGCTGACCTGGAGAGTTGGCGCTCATGTAGCCGCTCCCCGCTGTCCGGGTGATGAATTGCGCATTCATACCCGTCTTCCCCGCGGATGCGGATGATCAGCCGCCTGCGACGGCTCATTGCATGTGAGTCACCAC